>JBAWVO010000057.1:0-26688 GCA_037147235.1 Planctomycetota bacterium
ACGGAGTGTGCCTGCTACTTTTCTTGCGACACTTATTGATGCGCCGATCCTTACCTTGAATGTCCACCCTCGAAAGCCCCTCCCATGAAAAAATGTCGCAAAGCCTTCACGCTCGTCGAACTTCTCGTCGTGATTTCCATCATCGGTCTGTTGATGGCGATCCTGTTGCCCACCGTGATGAAGTCGCGGGAGTCTGCCCGATCGACGCAGTGTAAGTCGAACCTTCGCCAACTCGGTCTGGGGCTGATCCAGTTCCGCGACCAGCACAACAACTACCCGCCGTACCGTTGGGAAGATCCGAAGGTAATCAATAAGTTCGGTGTTGTGCGTCCGCGATGGCAGTGGATCATTGGCGATGTGCTGGGCCGTTCGGCGCAGAACCCGGATGCGATCCTCGCGGCGGGCACGAGCGACACGACCTACACATCGGTTCCCCTGGACAACGAAATCTTCTTTGATCCTGCGCTGCCGGATAATACGAGCATTCGCAACGGTGCCTACGGGTACAACTTTCAGTACCTTGGCAACAGCCGAAACCTGGTCGATGGCGATCTCACTACGCCCATGCTGAACTACCCGGTGGCCCAGGTGCGAGATGAATCGCGTACGATTGCCTTCGCCGATAGCCGCGGCGGCGGCCTGCCACATGGAGGGCACTCGATGACCCTTGATCCACCGCACATGCGGGTGCGAAAGTCGGGCGTGGTCGACTCCCCATCCCCATCCCGTGCGGCCGGCTTCGACCCCTACGGCCCGGACGAAACAGGAACCGACATCCAGGTCTATTTCTCGCCCGCCGAGGATCGGCATAATGGTCGGGCGAATGTCGTCTTTCTCGACGGACATGTGGAAAGCCTGACCCTGGAGGATCTGGGATATGTGGTGGTCAACGGGGTAGCTCAGCCGCAGGATACCTCGATTACTTTCCCCGCCAATCCCAAAGCACTCTTCTGGGGCAACAATCGCCTCTGGACGGGCACCGGCTTTGACGAGACCTCGCCGAATTTCAACTCGACACCGTGATATGCGGTGGGACAAAGGGTCAGATCGATGATTGTGCAACAACTGCCGCAAGACCAAAGCAGCGATTCCCTGCCGGACGATCTGTATCAACTGAAACTTGCGTGTCCCAAGTGTGCGGGCTGGAAATTCGTGGCTTGGGACAAGCTGAACCATCTTTTGCACTGCCGCAACTGCGATCAGTGGTATCGGGTGGATAGCTCGCGATTGGCGGCCGTACCCGCTCCCGCCCCGTCTGAGTTGGAAGTCGCGGTTCGCAGCGGATTCTCGGAGTGGGTCAAGTTCCAACGGCCCGCCCTGTCTGAAAGTCACTCGCTCCGCAACTTCGTTCAACAGGGTAGGCGGTGGCTGGTGGAACATCCGGGACGTTGTGGTGGGGTCGGGCTGTCGATGGTTGTGTTCGTCTCCGTCCTATTATGGGCCGTCTTTCATGATCGTGAAGCAGAAGCGAAGGAAGAATTGCCTTTGCCTAGCGGATTGGAGGCACGGGCGTCACTGCTCTCCGAGGCGTGGCTTGCCAAGGACACGACGCGGATGCTGCGGCTGACCGATCCGTCCCACGACCGCGATCTGAGGCGTTGGCTTGCACATGCGGTGCCTCCCAATACGGTCGAGGAAACTCTCTTGGACAAGCGTCCAACATTCCTCGTCCAATCGGTCCAGCCCAAAGGGAACGCGTGGGCTGAAGTTACGGTACAGATCGATCTGGCCCCGGGCGATGATCACCCGAGAACCGCCGCCATGAAACAGTCATGGGTCTGCCGTCAGGGCAACTGGTATTTCGTACCGCAAGACATCGGCCGCAAGAATGCAGTCCGCGGCCGGACCCGGTAGCATCACACTTTTCAGTTATGCTCTGCTTGCCTCATTGCCATCTGCCGCATCTTGCCTATTATCACTATATTTTGCGGCTGGCACTTTTCGGCTTTGATCATAACCTTGCCAACTGCTAGCAGTGGCGGCATGCCGTAGGGTGCGTGGAGCGAACCGGCCGGGAAATGGTGGGTTGCGCACGAAGCCAAGACGCTGAAAGCACTTCCGCTGTTCCAGATCCGTTCGCGTAACGCACCATTCGATGCTTCACCCACCCTACGTCGAGCTAGCAGTGACAGCAGTTGGTAAAGTTATGATCAAGGCCCACTTTTCCCTTCTCGGCGCAATTCCCCTTAGGCACCTGCCTCAAATCGGGAGAGCGATAAATGGGTAAGCGATAACTGCTCTTGGCTCAATCTCCAATCCAAGCTATTCTTTTCACGTCCGCCTTGACCGACTACGTAGAACGGAATTCATTCCGTTTGCCAAAGATCGGCGAGTCAACGGAATAAATTCCGTTCTACGAAGACGTGGCTTGATGGGCCAGTTGATTATCCAGGGAAGGAACGGGACAAGGATGTCCATTTCATCGACGAATTTGCTGGAAAAGAACCTTCGCCCTCGCGTGTTACTGGTGGGCGACGTGATGCTGGATCGCTACGTCTGGGGCGACGTGGAGCGGATCAGCCCGGAAGCTCCCATTCCCATCTTGCGGATCGAGCGTCAGGAACACCGCCTGGGGGGGGCTGGCAGCGTGGCATCCATGCTAGCAGCACTGGACGCCCAGACGATCCTCGCCACCGTTGTGGGGGATGATGAAGAAGGCCGGACTGTTGGTAAGTTGCTCGACAACCTGGAAATCAACCGCCGCCTCATGCTCACGGTCGATGACCGCGTCACGACCGTCAAAGAGCGGCTCCTTGGCCGTGCCCAGCACCGCTATCCACATCAGATGATGCGAGTCGATCGCGAAAGCGTTGCCGCGATCTCCGCCCGGACGGTCGATCAACTTCTCTCGGGCATCGCCCGCTGCATGGATGAAGTCGATCTCGTGCTGGTGAGCGACTACAACAAAGGCGTCTGCAAAGGCGATCTGTTCCCGCAACTGATCGAACTGGCCCGCGCGGCGGGCATTCCGGTCGTGGCCGATCCGGTCAAGGATGCCGACTACCGCCGCTATGCCGGCTGTACCTGCATCACCCCCAATCGGGCCGAGGCCGGCCGTGCCCTCGGTATTCGCATCACCACGCCGCAGGAAGGCCTGGATGCCGCCCGCAAGCTGCTGGACTTCGGCCTGCAATCGGTCATCGTCACGCTCGATCGCGACGGCATGGCCTGGGTCGATCGCAACGGCCACTCAAAACTCTTCCCTGCTCGGCCGCGACAGGTCTGCGACATTACCGGTGCGGGCGACATGGTACTCTCGGTGCTGGGCTACATGCTGGCTGCCGGCGCGGACACGGCTTCCGCGATCGAAGTGGCTAACGTAGCCGGCGGATTGGAAGTCGAACGGTTGGGGGTCGTGCCGCTGACGCGCCGTGACATTCTCGACGAGTTGGCTCATGGCTCTCCCGCGGGTCGGAAGATCCTGCCAATGGACCAACTCTCACCCACCCTCCAGCAACTACGACAGGCCGGCAAGCGGATCGTGATGACCAACGGTTGCTTTGATCTGTTGCATCCCGGCCACATAGCTTCGCTGCAAGAGGCCCGCAAGCAGGGCGATTGCCTGCTGGTGGCCGTCAACAGCGACCGCAGCGTGCGGGAGATCAAGGGTTCCGGCCGTCCGGTGATTGACGAGCAAGGGCGGACCGAGATGCTGGCCGCGTTGGCGTGCGTCGATTATGTTGTCGTCTTCGACGAAGCGAGCGTGGCGGGCCTGGTCGATCACGTTATGCCCGATGTGCTGGTCAAGGCCGACCAATACACAACCGAACAAGTTGTGGGCCACGAGTCGGTGCTTCGGCGCGGCGGGCACGTTGTTTCCGTGCCTACCACGCCTCGTTATTCGACGACCGATCTGATCCAGCGCATCCAGAACCTTCCTGTTCGCAAACGGAACGCCGCATGAAGTTTTTGACTCCCCTCTCCCTTTTGGGAGAGGGGCAGGGGGTGAGGGCTTTTCGGATAGCCTCTCACTCCTCGCCGAGCGTCGATCGCTTCCGCAGGAGATGGTGATAATGTTGGGCAAAACGGTGGGCCTCGTCGCGGACGTATTGGAGCAGGCGGAGGGCATAGCTGTGACGGCTCAGCCGCAACGGCTCGTCATCGCCGGCCACGTAAACCACTTCCTCGCGCTTGGCCAAGGAAAGAACCGTCACTGGCCGCACGTCAAGCGAATCGAGCGCGCTTAATGCCGCGTGAAGCTGACCCTTGCCGCCGTCGATCAAGAGGATGTCGGGCAGGGTGTCGGCCTCGGTTGGTCCTTCGGCCAGTTGCCGGAACCGCCGCAAAACGGCCTCGTGGATGCAGGCATAATCGTCGATACCCTCGACCGAGCGGATCCGCAATCGTCGGTATCCCGGCTTGAACGGCAGGCCGTCGATGAACCGAACCACGCTGGCAACCGTTTCCGTGCCGCCGGTGTGGGCGATATCGATCCCTTCGACCGTCCGCGGCATTTGCTCTAGGTGCAATACTTTTTGCAAGCCGGCCAACCCCTTTTTAGGATCGACCGGAAAGACTTCCGGTTGAACGTGCCTGTCGAGTTTGCCGCGCTGGTCGAGCGTCTCTAATAGATGAATCTCGTCGCGAAGTCGGGCGGCCTCTTCAAACTGAAGCTGCTTCGAGGCCGACTCCATCTCCTCTCGCATCTCGTTCAGGAGGGTCTTCTTCTTGCCTTCCAGGAACTGCTGCAAGCGATGGATGCTCTTGCGATAGTCCTCCTTGGTAATTCGCAGGTTACAGGGAGCCGAGCATTGCCGAATTGCTGCCAGCAGGCAAGGGCGGAACCAGCGCCACCGCGGATCTTCTTCGGCAATATCCAGCGAACATGTGCGGAACTTGAAGATTTTCTGCAAGACCTGAAGTGCGCCTCGCAGGCCGCGTGAGTTGGTAAAAGGCCCGTAGAGTTTTGTGCCATGGTCGCGGGGCGTGCGAGTGATTCCCACGCGTGGGAATTCCTCATGCGTGTGGATTTCCAAGTAGGGAAAGGTTTTGTCATCGCGGAGGTCGCGATTGTATTTCGGCAAAATGTCCTTGATTAGCCGAGCTTCCATCAGGAGGGCATCAACTTCACTTTCGGCCAGCAGATAATCGATGTCGCGGATCTCCCTTACCAACAGAAACGTGCGAGAATCCTCGGCCGCCGCTTTGAGAAAGTAGCTCCCGGCCCGGGCACGGAGGTTTTTGGCCTTGCCGATATAAATCACCCGTCCAACCGCATCTTTCATGAGGTAGACGCCCGGCGATCGAGGGAAATCTCGGACTTTTTCCGCAGCGCGGGAATTATCTTGCGGTTCGGTGGGAAAGGATATTTCAGACATCACGGAGCGATCATAAGAGTGCCGGAAGACAGTACTCTTATTATAACGCTTTGGAGTGCGGCCACCGCTTTATGTGTGGCAAGATTCTCTGGCAGACGGATGCCACCGTGGCACGGGCATCTTGCCCGTGTCGAATTCCACGGGCTGGAAGCCCGTGCCACGCGCTTGCCAGAATATCTGCCAAACACACCGCTTTCCAATACGCCAGTCCCGAACCAACGAACTTCCCCATCGCGTTTTGAAAAGCGAGGGCAAGCCCTCGCACTCCAAATCATTTCTCCGCCGTTATCGTGGCGAGCCGATCGGAAAGCTCGTCAAGCTGCTTGAGCGAGGAAGTGCGCTCGGCCTCGGGCAGTGCCTCGTTCTCGCGGATGCGGGTCCGCAAGTCGGCGATGCGGGTGCCCATGGTGGCGACAATGGAACGCGAGGAATCGATCTGGCCGACCTTGGCCTGCTCCTGGGACGCAATGAGGTCGCGAAACAACGTCAGATCTTTCTGCCGTAGCACGAGAATGTCCAGTCGGCTGAGCAGAGAATCCAATTGATCGGCGGTGAATTCGCGTTTCTCGTTGAATTCGGCTTCCAAGTTACGCAGGCTGAGGTTAATACCCTCGATCCGCGTACCCAACTCTTCAATATTCACCTGCGCATGCTGGTCCGCTTGGGCGGCCAGCGGTGATGCCGGCTGGGGTCGGACCGTCTCCGGTAGAGTCAACGCCTCGCGCTTGACGATCACCAGAGCTTGATGCAGCGGCACGGGAGGCGGCGTTAGGTCACGGGGATCGTCCGCGACAATCGGCAGTAGGTTGCGCAAAGGAGGCACCACGGCAGGAGGTATCTCCACATGCAAGGGCAACCATGCGATCTTTTCGCCTTGCCGAATCACGACGGCCTCGGACGGTAGCTTCGTCAGACCAAAGGCACGACGCGGCTCGGGAAGGCGTAGAGGCAGCGGCGTGCGGGCCTGCAACTCAGGACCTGGCAGGATCTCGTCTGCCGGTGGCCGGGGCGTGGTCGGCTTGGTTTCATCCGGCTTGGCAGTTGGCGGCTTGGTCGTTGGCGGCTGGCTCAACTGTTTGACGAGCTGCTCCGGAACGAGCTGAACATCGTCGCCAAACTTAGGGTCGGCCGGCAGGGAGCTGATCGAAGCCTTGTTTGAAGCCTTGATTGCGTCGGCAAGCCAATCCATCAGCCGATCTTGCTGCTCGGGCGGACTGCCGGCCTTTTCCCACAGCGACCAGATGCGATACCAAGCCTCCTGCCGGTCGACCAGGTCGCGCGGTTGCTTGCGGAATGTTTCATAGACATCCGAGCGATATTGCCGCACCAGGCGAGCGATGGCCGCCTTCTCGCGCTGATCCAATTGCCGTAGTAAGCTGACGAGATCGTTCCAATCGACCGTCTTTTTGCGAACGATCTTCGCCACCCTGGCTTGCTCGCGCTGGGCATCCTCGGGCTTCAACGTGAGAAGAACGGCCCAACCGTAGCGCTGCTCGATCAGCCGCAGCCAGACTCGCTGATGCTCCAGCGGCAGTTTAGAAACTCGTTGCAAGGTTGCCTGTGCCCGCGCAGCAGGATCTTCTTCCTTGGCCGGCGCGGCCATCAAGACGCAAGTCGTCAGCAGTAAACCCAAAGCAGGCGTCACAATCGTTATTCTCGCGGAGTTCGGCACATGGGAGCGCGGCGCGCACTCCCAGGAAAGGGTAGATTGCCGTGGCCGAATGTCAACTCCGGTTCTGGGTGCGTGATGCGAATAATTGGGTGGGACGCGTGCAGCGAGTTCCAGGATCGGCGATTCAATTAACTGTCGTGTTTCTCGCACATGCCGAGTATGGGCGGACGGCACACGGAGTGTGCCTGCTACTTTTCTTGCGACGACCTCTCCGTAAAGACCGACATATCCCACTTGTCTCGCCATTTGAGTGCGAACGTACCGTCGTCCTTCACCGTCAGTGGCAACCAGACATAACGAGAGTCTTCGAGCTTTCGGCTGTTCCAACGGTCGGCCAAGAAGATGAAGCTGTTGGGCTTGTTCGCCACCGGCAAGACAAACGTACTCTGTGAGCGAAATGTCGTGTTGGTGCCTGGACCGACGCACGGGTTGCCTTTCGTTTGCCAGGGGCCAAGGATCGTCTGGGCCACGGCGTAACTGGCCGCGTTGGGCGACCAGCCGCTACAGTCCGAGGTGATCAAGTAGTAGCGGCCGTTGTACTTCAGTGGGGCGGGTGCCTCGCGCGATTGCCGGACCAAGATCCGCGCCCAGGTCTTGTTTTGCACCGTGGGCGTTTGGGGGCCGAGGAAATCCTCGTCAAGACGCACGATGTACAGTGTGCCATTGCCCTCCGATGCGTAGAAAACGTACGCACTTCCATCATCATCCAGGAAGAGGTTCATATCACGAAACGTGCCGCCGAGTTCCTTCTGCCGGTCAGGACTCCCCGGCTTGTAATTGAAATCATCGCGGATCGGCCGGAACTGCTTGCGAAACACGAAAGGCCCGGTCGGTTGGTCACTCGTGGCCACTCCCGCGCTGGCGACGCGGTAGGCACTGTCGTCGAGATGCATCCACATGACGAACTTGCTGGTTTTAGCGTTGTAGAGCACCTTGGGCCGCTCAACGACGCCGTCATCACGGAACTGCGGTGGCATCGCCTCCTTGGGCAGGACCACGCCTTCGCGTTTCCAACGATACAAATTCTTTGAAGAGTAGCAGGCGATTCCAGTCCGGTTGCGGTCGCCGTGAGTTTTGTCTTCACCGTACCAGTAATAAACGCCGTCGCGCAGCAGGATGCCCCCGCCATGAGCCTGAATCGGTTTGCCGTCCGTGTCGAGCCAGACTTCGCCCGGCCGGAATTCGGATTGCGCCCAGGCAGTGGTGGCGACCAGCAGAAGCGCGATCATTAGAAGTAATTGTAGAGTGGGCCGAAACAGAGTTGGTGGGGCTCGTTTCACGCGTCCCACCCTACAATTATTCGTATTCCGCGCCCAGAACCGGAAGAGCCGCCTTTTCGCAGTCATTGTCGGTTATTCCGATCCTTTAACTTGTGGTGCAGGCGTCTCGCCTGCAAAAACTTAGGGTTCAATTCGGTAGAGATGGGTCTTCGTCCGCAAGATCAGGGCATTGCCGGTGACGGCGGGCGAGGCCATGAAGCCGTCATCGAGTTGGTTGACGGCGAGAACTTTCAGCTTACGTTCGGGGGCGATGATCGTCGTCTTGCCGTCATGATCGAAGAAATAAATCCGGCCGGGCGAGGCCAGCGGCGAGGCCGAGAAGAAACCGCGAATTCGCTCTTGCCAGACTTTCGTACCGGTCTTGGCCTCCAGGCAGGTGGCGATGCCGTTGTCGTTCACAAAGAACAGCAACTCGCCAACCAGAACGATCGACGGCTTGGTTGGCAGGTTTTTCTCCTTGTCCTTCCAGACGACATGGCTCGAAGTGATATCGCCACGCCCCTCGGGCCGCACCGCCCATATCTCCGGCCGTTCGAATCCCGTATTCAGAAACAGCAGCCCCTGACCATGCAACGGGTGGGAGACATTGGAGAATCCGCCTGGATAGCACACTTTCCAGATCTCCTTGCCGGTTTCCGGCACGTAGGCGAAGGCGGCGAAGGCCCCGCAACTGATCAATTGCGGACCGCCGACGTCGATCATGGTTGGCGTGGAGTAGGCCTTGCGACGATCGCCTTCGGCCTTGGCATAATCGGTCGAGCGATTTTTTTTCCAAACGGTCTCGCCCGTCTGTTTGTCGAGGGCTACGACGTACTGCACATCGGTGCCGTCGAAATTCAGGATGAGCAGGTTTTTGTAAACCAAGGCCGAGGAGCCAGGGCCCATGAAGTGGTTGCAATGCAGGTCGCGCCGCGCCCAGAGCGTCTTGCCCGAGGCCGTGTCCAGACAGGCCGTGCCGTAGGTGCCAAAGTGGACGTAGACGCGCCCTGCCTCGACGACGGGCGTGGGTGAGGCATAGCTATTCAGGTCATTGATGTGTTCCGGCTTCTCGACCTCGAAGACGCGGATATCGTGTACGATCTTGCCTGAGTCGCGATCGACACACACGGCATATAGTTGTTTGCCGTCTTCCGCGGCAGTGGTTAGCCAGATTTGCTTGTCCCAGACGACGGGCGACGAGTGGCCGCGGTCGTGGATCGGCGTTTTCCAGCGGACGTTTTTCTTCTCACTCCAAGTTAGAGGAAGGTCGGCCTGCCGGCAGGAGCCGTTGGCGGCCGGGCCAAGGAATTGCGGCCAAGGTTCCTCGGCCGCGACCGATCCGACACAGGAAAACAGGATCAAGCAAGCAAGGGAACGCATGGCGGATTTTCGAGGCAGGTTGTGGTGGTAGGAAAACGGCAAGGCTCGCTTCGCTCGTTGTTGCCCTATCAGACGGGCTGTTGTGGCCGGTCTCTGACCGAGCCACCCTTGTTGCGGCGGGGTCGGGAGACCCGCGCCGAACATGGTAGAACAGAATTTATTTCGTTGCCCTATCAGACGGGCAGTGCCGCGAATTCCCCGGCAATCTCAAGTTGTGACTCGGTCCCCTCCTCAATGGTAAGCCAACTCGGGGCATCAATCTCCAAAACTACTCGGTCGCCCACGATCTGCAACACGGTGACCGTAATATCGCCGTTAATGACAATGCTGTCACCCTTGGATTGAAGAAAAACATTCACAGGTGGAACCTCCTTGGATTTTGGGGTGGTTGAAAAAATGAATAGGGATCGATCGCAAGACCGCCAACTGCTATCAGTGCTAGCTTCGTGAAGCTTTGAAATCATGGATTATCTTGCGACCGGCTTCGCTTGCGTTGGGCTGCCTTGCGATCAATCTCCAACTGTTATACTGGCCGTGCGAAGTTTCCGAAAGCCCCTGCTTAGAATTTTTTGTGGGAAACTCCTTGCGATCCGCAAATCCCGAATCGCGAAGTCGGAATCACCCATTCTCGTGGGACGGGGGTTCTTCGACATGGCCCGACTGGAAGAGATTCATGGCCGCTTTCGGGAACTTCTGCTTGCCGAGGGCGTGGAATTAGGCGGGATCTATACTCTGCGCGGGCGCGAATAATACTAACCCGAAGCGCAAGCGAGGCGAGTAAACCGTTACCTCGCTTGCGCTTCGGGTTAGTATGCTGTTGGTGGAAAACCGCAGAATGTGCCCGTGCCGAGTAGATGTTTGCCCTCGGTGTCTGTTTGCGAGCGTTCTGTTTGCGAGCGTTCTGTTTACGAGTCGCGGCGTTCCTGTTACAATGAATTGGACTTGGCCGTCTTTTCCGGTGAGCAATTCGACCATGCCGACAGTCTTTCAAATTGGTCCCTATCGGTTTCATTTTTATTCCGATGAAGCGAATGAGCCTGTTCATATCCACGTTCGAACATCCGGCGGCGAATGTAAGTTCTGGCTCGATCCAATTAGCCTTGCCAAAAATCGAGGTATTGCTGCTCACCGGTTGCGAGACATTGAGCGATTGATTTTTGAACATCAACAATTCTTCATTCAGGCGTACCATGATTATCACAACCGCTGATTTCATCCAGGTGACTGAGCCTGCCGCATTGCGAGTTTGGGTGGAACGAAGGACCGTATTTTTGGAGCTGACGGACGCGCGGATCGTCGGTTTTCCCGCCGACCGCTTCAGGCTTCTTCAAAAGGCGACAAATGAGCAGTTGCAGGGTGTAACGCTCGAACTGGATGGTTTCGCTTTGCGTTGGGAGGAACTTGACGAGGACATCACCGTGCCAGGCATCGTTGCCGGTCGGTTCCAATTGCCGCCACCAAAAAACACCTGAACATTGAAGAAGGTAAACTTATCATGCACAAGCAGGACGTATTTGCACTTCTCGATCACCTTCCAGATCCCCTTGATCCGGAACAGCTTATGTATGAACTGTACCTGAAAACCAAGATCGACCGTGCAGAGCAAGCGATTGTACGCGGAGAGATCGTAAACCACGAAGAAGTAGTCCGACGGAGCCAGGAATGGTTCAAATAGATTGGTCGCTTCCAGCCCTTAATGACCTCCGCGAGGTCTTCCGATACATTGCTCGCGATTCGCGGAAATATGCCAGAGCTACCCTGGAGCGAATAACCGCCGCGACTGCTCGCCTCTCACAAAGCCCCCTGATGGGCGAGATCTTGTTCGAGTTCCCCGTTTATCGACAGTTTGTTGTCGGAAATTACCGCTTGATCTATCGTGAAGATGAAGCAAATCAGCGAGTCTTGATCATCGGAGTGATCCACGCTGGACGCGATTTGCCTCCGATCTTGGAATCGCGAAATGCATGATTCGTCATTGGCTTAGGATTATCTATTAAGTTCGGCGAGGATCTCCCGACCTCGCCGAAACAGCACACGGCTCAAAAGGTTCCGTACCCCCCAACTACGGTAAAAAAATACAGGCTAGCCCGATGAATAACTTGGCATCAACTACCGCGATCATCCTGGCAAGACCACCCATGACCCAGCGAAGATTTGTTGTCCTGGATCGTGATGGCACGATCATCGTGGAACGCCAGTACCTTTCCTCCCCCGATCAGGTGGGATTGTTGCCGGGAGCGGGTGCCGGACTGCGGGCGATGCGCGACTTGGGCCTCGGCCTAGTGATCGTGACCAACCAATCCGCTGTAGGGAGAGGATTCTTCGACATGGCCCGATTGGAAGAGATTCATGGCCGCCTGAGAGAACTTCTGCTTATCGATGGCGTAGAATTGGATGGAATTTATGTTTGTCCTCATACGCCGGAAGATGGATGCGATTGTCGCAAGCCGCTGCCCGGGCTACTGATCCAGGCATCGCGGGAATTGGGGTTCGATCCGGCCCACGCCCTTGTAATTGGCGATAAACCATGCGATATTGAGTTAGGGCAGGCAGTGGGGGCGACGACCCTGCTGGTCCGAACCGGCTACGGCGCGGAGCATGAGGCGGCCCGGTCGGTCATGCCGGATTATGTGGCCGAGGATCTCGTGGAAGCGGCTAAATTTGTTCCGCGGTGGATCGCATCCGGAACGTCTGGTTGCCGTGGTGAGGGAAATTGCGAGTGAGTGCGGCTGAACGTAGCCGGGAGATTTAAGCGTGTTTCGCACAGAGAGGTAAAAGGATCTACGTTGGGTAAACGAGCCTTGGTTACAGGAATTACCGGACAGGACGGTTCCTATCTGGCTGAATTTCTTTTGAGCAAAGGGTACGAGGTCCACGGACTCACTCGTAGCTCCAGCACGTTCAATTGCGAACGGATTGACCACATTTCTGAAGCGAAATCTCTTGCAGCCGGTATTGTAAGCGGCGGCGTATTCTTGCATTACGGTGATTTGTGCGACGCGTCTTCGGTGAACCGACTTATGCGATCCATACGTCCGGATGAGATTTATAATCTTGCCGCGCAAAGCCATGTAAAAGTCAGTTTTGAGATTCCTGAGTACACGGGTGATGTCGTGGCGTTGGGAACCCTGCGTATTCTCGAGGGAACCCGGGAAAGTGGCCTGAACCCCAGGATTTTCCAGGCGGGATCCTCGGAGATGTTTGGCAAGGTGCAAGAGATACCGCAGAAAGAGAGTACCTCGTTTTACCCCCGCTCGCCGTATGCTGCGGCCAAAGCTTATGCTCATTGGTTGGTTGTCAACTATCGCGAAGCGTACGGCATGTTCGCGTGCAATGGTATCTTGTTCAATCATGAGTCGCCGCGACGTGGAGAAAACTTCGTAACGCGCAAGATCACGCTCGGGGTTGCCGCCATCAAGCTAGGATTGCGGAAAGCCCTGGCACTAGGTAATCTGGAGGCCAAGCGAGATTGGGGCTTTGCCGGCGATTACGTGCAAGCCATGTGGTTGATGCTACAGCAGGAGAGTCCCGACGACTATGTGATTGCTACCGGCGAGACCCGTTCCGTGCGTGAATTTTGTGAGGCGGCATTCAGCTATGTTGGTCTGGATTATCAGAAACATGTCGTTGTCGATCCGCTCTATTTTCGTCCCACCGAAGTCGACCTTTTGATCGGTGACGCGAGCAAGGCCCGCGAAAAATTAGGCTGGCGGCCTGGTGTTTCGTTTCAAGATCTGGTGCGCATGATGGTCGATTCAGATATCGAACTCCTCAAGCGTCAACATCTCCTCTAGCACTACCAAATGGCCCGATTGGTTGAGATTCATGGCCGTCTGAGAGAACTTCTGCTTATCGATGGCGTAGAATTAGATGGAAAGATATCACGTTCCAAGATCAGATTCGTGTGGCCTTAAAGCAAGTTCTCAATTCATGCGGCGTTTGTGGGATCGTCGATTACTGTGCTTCTGAGGTGATAGCTCGGGTTCCGGTTCCTTTCGCGGCAGTTTGGGATCTGGCTCGCTTGGGCTCACCTGCCCTCGGCTTCGCCTGCCCACGCCCAGCCAGCCAACCGACGCTAACAAGGCCAGCCCGGATAACCGAAGACCCCAGGTCAGGCTGGCCGGCTCATAGCGGAACTCCAGCGTGGCCTTTCCGGCCGGCACGACGACGCCGCGGATGGCATGGTTGGTCTGCAAGATGGGCAGCGGTTTGCCATCAAGGTAGGCATGCCAGCCGACATCCCAACGGTCGGCCAGCACCATCAGTCCAGGGGTTTGCATATCGATCGCTACGTTCACGCGAGTGGGGACTTCGTCGACAATTTTTGCCTGGCCAAGACATTCTCCGGGCAGGGTGATCGGCACCTCGACGAACGCCAGTTCGTTAGGATCGAATTCGGTGGATGCCAATCGACGCAGCCGTTCTTGATTGTCGTTGATGGTTTCAACATGCCGGGGAACGAACACCCTCGGTAGGGCGTGCCGGTTGATCATTACCCAGTAATCATCGCTGGCAAGATCGGGTGTGAGGCCCGATTGTGGAGGAGGGGAGCCGCGAAAGATGAGATAGCGCACACCGAGCATGTCCAGTATCGGGTGAACCCGCAGATCATTGCCAGGCAGAACCCTGGTTATGGGAACCATCCATTGAGTCCGGGCATAGGGAATGGCGAGCGACTCGGGAACTGCAGCGATCTTCATTAAGTCCAACCAACGCATCGGGTCAACTCCGTCATATCCACGGATGTCGCAAAGGCCATGGGATTGGCTCAGCGTTGCCGGAAGGCAATTGACTCCAATGACTCGCCCTGGTGTCGACTGCGCGATTTGTTCCAAGACTGGAATTCGCGGGTAGTAGAGGGCCGGATCGCACTGTGCGCTGCGGCCGTAGCCAAACCACAGCAAGTCTACAAGCAGCAATCCACCAAACACGGGCATGAACCAGCGGGTCCGACTCGTCCGAAACCAAAGCACGAGCCAGCCAGCGAATGCCAAGGCGGACAGGATTGCGGCGACCAGGTAATTCCGGCAGAAATTCGCCTGGACTTGGCGCACCTGGACTATGTCGCTGATGCCTGCCACTGCCTTTCCGTGGACTACGGCATTGGCGAGCAGGGTGGCCAGGGGTTCTGGGGGGCTGATTACGCGGAAGAAGCACCAACCGCAAAGGCCCAGGAGCAGTAGAGCCGGTCCCCAAAACCACGCACGTCGCCGCAGTTCGCCGTTGGCCAGCGTTTCCAATCCGATGGCCGCCAGCGCAATTACGGCAAAAGATGCCGCAAAAACGAAACGATTGTGCGACATCATCTTCAAGCCAGGCATGCGCAGAAGTTGGACGAACCCAGGAATATTCAACGACCAACTCAAGCCGAGTACGATCAAGGCTATGGCAAACAGGTTGAAGGAACGATGCCGACGATTGCACCAGGCGAGCGGGGCGAGCAAGAGGGTTGCCAAGAGGCCGGCATACGCCGCGGCTGAGCTTTCCAATTGGTTTCCTTGTCTTTCTGGAAACATTGGAAAACTGCCGGCCTGGGTCGAGCCGTACATGTCAGGCAGGACGGTTTGCGGGAGGGCCGCCAGACCGACCGGCGGGCGTTCTTCCTCGCCTTGGCTTCGCTCAACAATCCGAGAGCCGGTTGCGGTGTATTCCAGAAGGGGAATATACTGCGCGCCAGCCATCGCGATTCCGAGTCCCCAGCCCAAGACGACCCTCACTAGGCACCGAATGGCCTTGGGTTGGAGCCACTTCTTCCCATATTCATTGAAATAGCACCAGATGGCGTATATGCCGGACACGAGAAGTACCTGACCAGCCACATCAAGTTGGCCGCTGACCAAAGTCAGAAACGTGGCGAGAACCAACGCAGGTCCTCCCCAAACGGAGTTGCCGCGGACGGTGCGTTCAACCGCGAGGATCAGCCAGGGCATCCAAGCGATGGCCATGGGCAGGCTATATCCCTGCCAGAAGATAAAGAACCCCGTGAGAGGAAAACACCATGCCATGATCGCGGCGGGCCAAAAACCGGTCTGCAGGGATTGGCGACAGAATGCATACATTCCAATGCTGGCGACAAGGGCAATCGCCACCTGTGTCCAGGCGAGAATAATTGGCGAGGCGACGATGCAACTCAAGAGCCAGAACGGCGAATACTTTGGCCAGGTGAATGGCGCGCCGCCATATTGATAAGGAACCCATAGCGGCCAACGGCCCGCGCGGAGTTCTTGTGCCATGACCTGCCTGCCCGGTTCTCCGTTCAGCACAAGGTCGGAGAGGACGAAGTTGTGCAGACCAATTGCTGCGGTCCGGGAATCTTGCGGGAGATAGATACCTTTCAATGCAAGATAATCGATGGGAAGCAGAACTTTGTAGCTCAGAAGCGACGGCCCATAGAGGACGGCCTGCCCCAGAATGATTCCGATCAGCAGCACGCCGAAACGCTTTGCGCTCGAGCCGATCCGCTGGATATGAGGTGGAATGGAGTTCACGCCGAGTTTCCTCGCTGGGCCGAGTTTGCGTGCGCGGTCACCGTGTAGCCGAGACAATCATCGCCGCCGTCGCAGCCGAGCGACACGTTAGCAACGATGGCCAAAAAGACGAACAGTGGAGCAAGAAGCAGCCCTACGAACCGTCGCGCAATCCGCACCACAAAGTTCTTTGAGGATGGAAAGACGAATGGCAGCATCAAGGCCATGACCTTATAGCAGGCGACGGTCACCGCGTTGCCCCGCGCGCGTACGACGATGTCGCCGAAGTCTGCCCGCTCGAGCAACCGCTTCAGGCACGATGGGGTGAAACGCCAGTAGTCGTGCGGAATGAAGTGCCAGCGAGCTGAAAACGGCACCGTCATGATCAGCCGTCCATTCGGCCGCAGGCATCGCCGCGCTTCGGCCACGAATCCGCTGACGTCGAAAACGTGTTCCAGGGTTTCGGTCAGAAGAACGATGTCCGCGGTTGCATGGTCGGGAGGCCAGACGTCGCCGGAATAATAGACCGTATTCGGCATTCCATAGCCGAAGTGCGCCTTCGCGTCGATGGTGTCGATGCCACAGTAGTCAACGTCCTTGGGAAGCAAACACCGGTAGGGCTGCCCTCCGCACCCGACGTCGACCACTTTCCCCGAGGCTTGCGCGAGTTCGTGCTGGAGATCGTTCCAAATCGAGCCGGCTTGGAGATCGAACCAACGCCGCACGGCTGCCAAGAATCGCGACTTGGTACCTTGGGGTGCCGACATCAGCGGCGGCCGCCAGGTTTCCTCCCGCCGTTCAACCAAGTTCTCGCGCATGCGGCTACTAAACATTTCGCTCCCTTATCAACCATTCCGAGGCCACCGAAAAATCAAACCTTCGTTGTGCTTGGCATCGATCGAATAGCAATGTCACTTGAATCCATACACTGCCAGGTTTCCCGCCGGTACGGACACCGGCAGACGGCCGATCCCTATCGCATTGGCTGCTGCAATCGCCGCTCTCTTCAGGCCGTCGGGCATTGGAAAGAGCCGCATCCAATAACTGATCGGGTAGCGGTTGCAAACCATGTAGGATCGGACATCGTGAAAACCGGCCGATTGGAAGAGTCGCTGTGCGCTGGGGTGCGAGAACAACTGCAAATGCTCGATATCGTAGATCGGCGACCGCCGGCCCAGTAACCTTGCAGAAACGGAGAGTCGGTTATGTACGATACAGAGCATTGCCCCACCTTCTTTCAGCAGCGCAAATGCATCACGGCAGAGTTGCAAGGGGTCGGGCACATGTTCCAGCGTCTGAAAACACGTGATTAGGCTGAACCGCTCTCCACGGAAATCCTCGGCCCGAAATGGCGCATGCCGCAATAGCGGGCGGATCGATTTCTCGGCCGCCGAAATCGGGGCCGCGGAAGGTTCCGCTCCCACGACCCCGGTGAACCCGCAACCCAGCAGTTCTTTGAGAAATGCACCGTCGCCGGCCCCGATGTCCAGTGCTCCCGTGCGATCTCGCAAACGAGCCAAAATGGGCTGCACGAGCCTTGCGTAGGTCCTTGCGGCATAGCGGGCTTCCCGCCCACTGTCGTAGGAGGCCTCTCGATACTCGTCTTCCAATCGATCGGATTCCGGCACGGGACTGGCGTAGAGTAGATCGCAGTCTTCGCAGAGCACGAGCCGGTAATGCATATACTCGGGTATCTTGCGCGACGCGAACGCGAACGCGCCCAAACGCTTCGGGTCATACGACTCCTTGGCGAACTCGCGAGAATGCGAGCTGGACGCGCAGAGCGGGCACGTTCGAGACACTGTTGCCGTCGTCATGATCGAACCTTTCTGATACGTCCCTACAACCATGGATCGAGTGCCCGGTTCATTCTTGGGCAGTCATTGGATTATACTTCGCTGGCGGTTCTTCGTACTTCGCCGTCCTTGATGATGCCGCGTCGAATGAACAGCGGCCGCTGTTTCACCTCCTCGAACACCTTCGCGATGTATTCGGCCAGTATCCCAACACCGAGCAAATTGATCGAACCGAAAAACATGATGGTCAACAACATTGTCGTCACGCCGGGTGGCACCCAGGAAGGGGCGATCATACGGAGCAGCATCTGTGCGCCCATCAGAAGGACGGTCAATACAAATAGCGTGGCTCCGACAAAGCTTAGCAGCGTCAGCAGCGTATTGCTGAACGAAAGAATACCCTTCTTCGCCCAGGCAATGTTTTTGCTCAAGCTGTTCGTGGTTTGCCCAAACATCCGCTCCGGTCGGACGTAATCGACGCCGGTCTGCTTGAAGCCGACGAACGCTCGCACACCACGAAGGAACAGGTCTCTTTCGGGAAATCGCAACATGCTATCCACCACCCGCTTGTCGATGAGCGAAAAATCACCCGCATCGTGGGGAATACTCAAATAGGAGAAGTAGTCGAATAAACGGTAGAATGCCTTGTACGAGAACTGCATCCAAAACGGTGCTACGCGTTTCACACGGCGGCCATAAACCACGTCGTAGCCTTCCCGCCACTTGGCCACGAAGTCTTCGATCAGCTCCGGCGGATCCTGGAGATCGCCGTCCATCAACACGCACGCGTTCATCGAGGAAAGCTCCATCCCGCTACGAAACGCCGCCTGGGAGCCGAAATTGCGGGAATGCGAAATCCCCAACACGCGGCGGTCGTTACGAGAGAGGTTGCGAATGGTCTCCTCGCTGTCGTCCGGACTGTTGTCGTTCACGAAGATAATTTCGTGCTCGATGGCGAGCTTCTCGAAAACCTTCTTCAGCCGCTGGTACATGATGGGAATTGCCTGCCCATCCTTGTAACAGGCGATGACAACGCTGACGCTGTGCTTGGTGTCCAGCCCGAACTGCTTGGACGCGCGGAAGTAGTGATCCTTGTTTTCGAGCTTCTGATACCACGCGACCGTCGCCTTCAGGCCGTCGGCGAAACTTGTCCGCGGACGCCAATCGAGCTCACGGACGGTCTTATCGATGTTGGCATACCAATCGCTGACGTCCCACTTTCGGTTCGGCATGTTGAATACGGGCGGGTCCGTGACCTCGAAAAGTGCCCGGGCGATGCTTGCCACGTCTCCAATGGTGGTCTTGCAGCCGGTCCCGATGTTGAACGATTCACCGTACGATTCTTCACGAAGGTGGAGCGCGGCGTTCACGAATGCCTCGCAGATATCGTCGATATACACAAAATCCCTGGAGATGTCCGGGTGAACAAATTCCGGGAGCCGCCCCTCGACCCCGGCGCGGACCACGGCGGGAATCAAACGAGAAGAATCCTCCATGGGTCCGTAAACGGAATACAGCCGGAGATTGACACAAGGCAAACATTTCGTCCGACCATAGAAGCGGAACAGATTCGCGCAAGCGACCTTGGAGACCGCGTAGTCGCTGTTAGGCTCCGGGAGAACCGTCTCCACTGGACCTGAGGCTCGGTTGCCATATTCCGAAGAACTGCCGGCATGGACGTAGGCCGCGATTTGCCGCGGTGCCAAACGGGCCAGCAAGCGCGCGGTCATGTTGAAGTTGGTTTTGTAAATCAGATCGCTGTCGGACTCGAATGAGTAGGCACCGTAGGCGACGCAGTTGAAAACGGTGCGTGGACTGACGCCGTCTAGCAAAGCGTCGAGGTTGGCGTCTACCAAGAGATCGAGTCCGCGGACATTCGCCGCCGATACGCCTTCCAGTCGCCATGCCGGCAGATTGGAAGCAGTCCCCACGACATCGTTTCTTTGCCCCAGCAGGAGCCTCAGCAAATTGGCACCGACGAAGCCGCTGGCACCAAGCACCAAGATCGGCCCCTGCAACTGCGCGATTTTCTTTGTCCATTCGGCCGTCATGAAGTCAACTCCGCAACGATGCTCTCGCTGTCCAATCCACACTCCTGGCGATGAAACTTTTGCGAGCCGTAGTATCCGCTGCAATACCGTAGGGCACAGCGATGCGTGAACCGCGCCGGCATGGCCCCCAGCAACCCGAGCGCGTGCGCCAGCATCTGGCCCGCTCCGCCGTGAGCCACGTGCTCTTCGACCACCATGAGTGTTCCCGACTGCTGAACTTGACGCAAGAAGTCTTGGGGGATCTCCCCGGCACGGATCGGAAGTTCCGTAAGAACCCAGAGGTTGGGGCGTTGGGATTCCGGCAGAAAGCTGACAGCTCCCCAGATGCTGCCGACGAGAGGGCCTACCGACAGGATCGTTGGCCCATTGCCCGCCAGCAGTTGCCGCCATGGGGCATAGCCGGGCACTTGGAAACCATTGGGTGCTTCGCAGCGGCCCAGGCGGAGGTAGGCCGGATGATTGAACCGCATGAGGCAATCAACGATCGGAGGCACATCGGCGGCAAAGGCTGGCACGAACGCATGCATGTGATCCAGACAAAGCAGTGCGCCGTAATCCTCCAGCGCGTGGTGCGTTCCTCCCATCACGCCATAAGCGTAGCCGCCACCATTGCCGACCAGTTTCACCGGCATGTCATGCATGCAGACATCGTTGCGAATTTGCTCGTAGGGGCGGGCATAAAGAAAGGGGGCAATGCTATAGGCCCAAGGTCTGAAGCCGGTCCATCCCAAACCTGCTGCAACCGAAATCATATTCTGTTCTGCAATACCCGCGTTGATAAACCTGGGGCCGGCCACCGCTTGAAGCGGCTCGAGGGCCATGAATCCCAGATCCCCCGTCAGAAACACGAATTCGGGATCGGCCGCATGCGAAACGAGCGATTGGCAAAGAACAATTCTCATGGGTGCTCTGTCTTGTTGACAAGGCTCTTGTTCGCATCCAACACCTGTAGCGACTCCAAGTCTTGAAGGGCCCGCCGGTATAACTCTTCGTTCAGAGGCAAGTAATGCCACTCCATCCGGTTCTGCATGAATGATATGCCGTGCCCCTTGCGGGTGTGCGCGAGGATGATTTGCGGGGAAGGCGACGGGGTGCCGATGGCATCCAAAATTGTGTCCAAATCGTGCCCGTCAATCTCCCGAGCCGCCAAGCCAAATTCGCGGAACTTGGAGACGGTCAGTTCCAAACCAGACACTTCCTTGGTGCTCCCAAAACCCTGAAGTCCATTCACATCAATCACAATCGTGAGCGGCGCCAGTTGGCGTTGCTTGATAAAAATGAGTGACTCCCAGGTGGAACCTTCCTGCAACTCGCCATCGGAAAGGAGGCAGAAAACTCTGCCCGGCTGATTTCGCAGCAACTTCCCTAATGCGATTCCCACGGCAAGTGGCAACCCATGCCCCAAACTGCCCGTGGCAAACGGTATTTCTTCAATCCAGCCAGGTGCCGGATGTGCGCTCATTCTGGTCCGTTCGCCATGGAACTGGAGCAAATCGTCTTCGGTCAACACGCCAAGCGACCAAAGGGTCACATACAAGGCTCCGGCTGCGTGCCCCTTGGAAAGGACAAACACGTCATCCTTTTGCTTAACGCAATGGTGCAGAACCATCAATATGTCTAGTGCTGAGAGATTCCCCCCAATGTGACCTACTCCACTCTCAAAGTGCATCCTTAGCAACCGTCTGCGGGCTGTTGCCAATAACGTCGAGAGTTTTTTCGTATCGGTCGTGAGACTTGTGGGATGAGACATAAAGCTATGCGAACACATGAGGACGGTCGCCCGTGCGACCGCCGTTTCTTAACTTCAGTATACACTGCCAAACTCCCGCGTGCAAAAAACAAAT
Organism: Planctomycetota bacterium; assembly: GCA_037147235.1. GTDB lineage: Bacteria > Planctomycetota > Planctomycetia > Pirellulales > Thermoguttaceae > JANXQG01. Next base: position 21,788 of record JBAWVO010000057.1, read on the forward strand.
CCTAATTCAATCGCCAACGGTTTGTCGGACCGCCCGAAGCAATCGGGATAACCAATAAACTCGCTTTGTCAGGCATTGGATTCGCTGGATTTCGGAGTGCGGTTCCTGCATTATGGGGGAGGATGCTTGCCCTATAGAATCTGTCAGAGTACACTGGATGGCTGGCTAGGAGTGAACCCGATGGCGAGAAAAGTGTCGATGCAGCGTTCTTCAGTTCCACCTCAAGGGTCGATCTCGCCCATCGCTTTGGGGGTTCTGTCGATTGGCCCCCTCTTATTGGCCATTGTCGCAGGTGTGCAGTTCATGATGGCAGCATGGGAGACATGGTTGCGACGCATACCTAGCCCAATAGAGGTGGATCGACTGACGATCATTGGCAAGTGTTGGTATCAACCCGATCAGGATCTCCCAATTTATGTAGTCGGGATCGTCGGGATTCTCATTTTAGCGACAGCCATGGTGTTGGCTTGGCAGCGGCGCGTCGCCAATACTCACAGCGAAAATCACTTGCGTTTCATGCGGTGGCTCTTGTGGATACATTTCCCAGTAGCCGGGTTCTTCGTCCTGCTGCCCATGTTGTGGCTGGGGGCAGTGCCGTTGACGTGGATTTCGGCGAGTCTTGCCATGGCTACATGCGGTGCGCTGTTACTCGCCACCTATTTTGAAACATTGGGGATGCCTGCGGGTCTTCGTCTTTCACCTGCTGCACAGTATGGCGTTCAATCCTGTGTCGCAGTAGGACTGATTGTACTCCTGGTCTACATGCCGGACATAACGCTGGTGACGGGCTGGATCTATCAGTTGGACAAGTTTCATCACTGGGATTTCTATGTCATGGCACCGGCACTGGCCTTCCGCCACGGCGCGGCATTGGGAACGGAATTCTATTGCCAGTATGGCGTGGCGTGGCCGATGCTGCTTGCCCAGGCGTCCGCAATCGTGCCGCTCACCTACAAGATGGCAATCCACTTCGCGGTCGTCTTCGGCTGTGCTTACTTTTTGGCCGTGTACTTCCTGTTTCGCTTGCTTCTGAAAAGTACCCCGTGGGCACTCACAGGACTCCTCCTGACGCTGTTCTTCCAGTTGTTCAGCGGAACCGACGGGTTACCCAATTGGTGTTATCCCAGTTCGACCGTCTTGCGCAGCTCACTGGATTTACTCCTTTTTGTCGTGTGCCTCGCTTACGCGCGCCGCAACCGGGCCTGGTTGGGCTTGCCTGCCGGAGTACTGCTCGGCTTGGTAACCCTTTTCAGCACGGACACGGGAGTGTATCTCTCGGCAGCGTTGGTTATGTATATGCTGGCGGTTCCGCGTTTGCAGACCGGTGCAATCGGCCCGCGAAAGGGGTGGATATTCATTCTCGGTGTAGTGGCTGGCCTCGCGGGAACGCTGATTCTCGGGCTTGCCATTGCCAGTCGTGGCACCTTGCTCCACTCAGAATTCTGGCGGGGATGGCTGGAACCCCTTTTGGTGTATGGTGGAGGGATAGGCCAACTTCCCATCGGCGGTGCCGTGGTGGAATGGAGTGCCTATCTGCTGTTTACCGTGGAACTCTTGGTATATCTGTTCTTTTTCGGCCGTGTCCTCGATAAGTCGCTGCGAAAGACCCTCTCCCCGGAGGATCTGATATTGGGCATGATTGCCGTGTATGGACTCGGGACAATCATGATCTTCATCGGCCGATCGCACCCATTTAATCTGTATCATAGTTCGGTGCCTTTCTGTATCCTACTCACCAGCGCGTTTGCTTGGGTCGGCACCAAAATAACCCGTAGCTTGAAATTTGCCTGGCCGACGACTGAGGCCCCGCTTCTCGGGGCCACGTTGCGAACCGCGCCCTGGGTGTGCGTCTACCTAGCACTCATCGCCGTTTGTTCCAACAATGGTTACCAACACTACCCGAATTTGTTGCACTGGGCGTTCCGCGACCAATATGTGGCCCGGCCTGCGGATAATTATCTCTTTGCGCAGCGGCGGGACGTGCTTCTGCCTGAAAATCTGCGGCCTATGGCTCAGCGATTCACCGCGATTACCGACGCGATCACGAAATTGTCCGAGGGAGGCCGGAATTCGATCGCCGTGATCGACTTTGCCGATACACACTTCCTCGTGCAGGCCGATCTGAAGCCGTACTTCCGATATTCGCCGCTTATTGCCAGCCTACATTTCAAAGAACAGATCGACCTCGTCGAGCGTCAACTGGCAGACTGTCCCCCGGATTATGTTCTTATTCCCGATCAGGCACCGATGACAATCCTGCGAGTCCAGCCTACCGATGTTTACGATCGACTCCTCACGCGAGTGAACCAGCGATACACGCTTCTTGGAAATGTCTACGATATGAAGGTCTTCAAACGAAATCCGTGAGGCCATCGTCTCCCTCGCCGGCCGATGAGACTCCGGCAGAGTGGCTTCAAATGCTTCGTTGCCACGAAACGACACCGGTCGAAAGCAACGGCGCAATCGCCTAGAACTGCGTAGTCCGCTGGTTTGAAGCAGATTAGTACATATTCCCTCACCCCCTGCCCCCTCTCCTGTGTACGGGAGAGGGGCAGGGGATTCCTAGTACATCTCGAACATATATTCGCCGCCGTGGGCCGGATTGCCGATGAGTTTGCGATTAGCAAGGTCCACGACAAAATCGAGATGTTCCAATGGAATCTGCCCGATGAGGACGGGAACTTCATCCGGGACTTCGGCTACATCGACGACGCAATCGCGGCCCTGGATGGTCAGTCGAACGGCGTCGTACATCGACGTTTCACCAAGGCCAAGGCTTGAGAGAAACCTGCGTCGCCGCGTCTCTTGAAGCCCCAGTTGCTTGATTAATCGCGTTGGCATCGAAAGAAACATTGCTCCGGTGTCGACCAGAGCGTCCGGAATTACAACGCGCCGAACTTGATCGGCCGTCTTTCGGCCTTGACGAACATCCCAGAGGTCTTCCAGACTCTCCACCGTGATTTCGGCGACCACCCGACCCATCGCTATTGTCTCCATGATGTCCCTCGTTCCGGCCTCATGAATCCGAACGCCACCCATTGCTAATTATAGCACAACTCTCAGGCCAGAAGAACAGGGGGCAATGAAGTCGTGCTAAGGACCGGCGCAGAAATAACTGTCGCAAGAAAAGTAGCAGGCACACTCCGTGTGCCGTCTGCCCCTGCTCGGCGAGTGGGCAAAACACGACAGTTATTTCTGCGCCGGTCCTAAGGAGGTTTTTCTGCCCAAATCCGACATCTGCGAGGGCAACCGCCCAGGCCACCCGGTCCATTTCGACAACACGGTGACTCCACTCGTAATCGATGCCAGCGTAGGTCAATTGGGAACGCAAGTGGTCACCGCCGACGCACGATTCTGGAACAGCCTGTCCAATACGCATTGGTCAACCTCGATCTGCTGGATTGAAAACGTACCGTAGCTGAGGCCCGCGAAGAAATAACTGTCGGTGGATATCTTCTCCGCGCCGTGGTATACTTTCCTTGAGGAGGACATATCTATGTTGGATTTCAATACCGTGTTTGACGGGGCAAGACAACTTTCTGCCGAGGACCAGTTGCGATTGATCGACGCATTGTGGGATGTGGTTCCTGCGGAAGCGACCCCGCCTCTTCACGATGATTGGGCACTGGAGTTGGAGCGACGCGTAGCGGCGCTTCAGACCGATTCCACTAGAACGGTGCCATGGACGACAATTCGTGACGAGGCACTAGCTCGGATCGACCATGACAAATCCTATTGAATTCGATTCGGGTGCTCGCGAGGATTTCAAGGATGCCCTCGATTGGTATGCCAAGTGAAGCCCCGGGTCGGCGATTGGGTTTACCTACGAAATTGACGCGGCTATAGAGAAAATCGCCGCCGATCCAGGGCGGTTTGCCAAAACCTACGCCGGCTGTCAGTGCTGCTCCCTGACTCACTATCCGTTCTCGGTGATCTATTACTGTATGCCCAGCAAGACCCCCGGCGTCCATGAGATCGTCGTGATTGCGATTGCGCACGCCAAACGACGGCCGGGATATTGGTTCCGTCGTCGATAGACGGAACAACAAAAGGTTTTTTCCTAGATTTCCGCCTTAGTACATCTCGAACATCTATTCGCCGCCGTGGGCCGGATTGCCGATGAGTTTGCGATTAGCAAGGTCCACGACAAAATCGAGATGTTCCAATGGAATCTGCCCGATGAGGACGGGAACTTCATCCGGGACTTCGGCTACATCGACGACGCAATCGCGGCCCTGGATGGTCAGTCGAACGGCGTCCTCTCAATTATAGCACAATCGTCAGGCCAGAAGAACGGGGGGCAATGAAGTCGTGCTAATGGGTTTTTTCTGCCCAAATCCGACATCTGCGAGGGCAACCGCCCAGGCTACCTGGTCCATTTCGACTCTAGCCATTTGCGACCGAAAAGGCTAGAATAGTTACATGCTAGAGTTTCCTTTACTTGGAGGATTTCAGGATGTCTGAGTTGTTGATTCCGGATCTTGATCCCAAAACCCTAACTTTGCTACGCCAGTGGGCCGCAGATCATAGTCGCACTCTCGAGGACGAAGTACGGGTCATTCTACAGCAGGCAACCCGGGAGTTATCGCGTTCCGCATGGAATCGGGCTGATGCGATCCGAGAGAGATTAGCTGCCACAGGTTGTGAATTCAGCGATAGTGCCGCACTGATTCGCGAGGGCCGTGATCGGTGACTCCACTCGTAATCGATGCCAGCGTAGGTCAATTGGGAACGCAAGTGGTCACCGCCGACGCACGATTCTGGAACAGCCTGTCCAATACGCATTGGTCAACCTCGATCTGCTGGATCGAAAACGTACCGTAGCTGAGGCCCGCGAAGATTTCCGCCTTAGGACCGGCGCAGAAATAACTGTCGTGTTTTGCCCACTCGCCGAGCGGGGG
>JBAWVO010000058.1:0-26499 GCA_037147235.1 Planctomycetota bacterium
CGGAGTGTGCCTGCTACTTTTCTTGCGACAGTTATTTCTGCGCCGGTCCTTAGTACATCTCGAACATCTATTCGCCGCCGTGGGCCGGATTGCCGATGAGCGTGTACTATCGCTGCGATTGCAGCCAGGTGGGTGAAGCATCGAATGGTGCGTTATGCGAACTGATCTTGAACAGCGGTAAGTGCTGTCAGCGTCTCGACTTCGTGCGCAACCCACCATTTGCCGGCCGGTTCGCTCCACGCACCCTACGGCCTGCCGTCACTGCTAGCGGTTGGCAAGGTTATGATCAGGCCACTGGATAACTGCAGTATCCCCTCCCTTGCCTAAACCACCTAATCGGATTTAAGTGTAGAAATAGGCAAGGTTTGCCGATTATATGATCTACGCGAAGATTGACGGCAGGGATTCGCCTGCGCGCTGGTCGGAACAAGAGGTTCCGAGATCGGATTGCAAGGACGTAAACCATTGTGAAAATAGATCTTGCAAAGAAGAATCGAATTAGGCACCTGTACAAAATTGTATGGGTTGGGGCCGCACTTCTTGCAACCTTGCTCATTCTCCAGCCCGCCTTGGCTCAAAATGGGCTGGTCGTAAAGCTCTATGTATGTCCGCAGGGACAGGCCGCAGTTATGGCCGATAACTTGCGGAATGAATATGGCGTAATTCCCGGCGTGCGGGTAGCCGCCGACGAGCGAACCTCGCGAGTAATCGTCCAGGCACCGCCGGAAGTCCAGTCACGCATCAGCCAGCGGTTGGCCGTGGCGTTTCCCGACTTGCAGCCAGCCCCCGAGAAGGCCACGGCGGATCCGGGCGAAGTTCGCCAAATTTCTCTGAAGCGGATTCAGGCCGACCAGCTCGAAGCGGCATTATGGAGCACTCTGGGGAATCGGTTGACCGCCTGTGGTGCGGGAATCTTGCCTAAGAATACACCGGAACAGCGTTTCACGGGCAAGATGCCTGCGCTACCGACGGCGTTGCGCGGCTATCGCCTGGCATTGTCAGGCCCGGGAGCGGTCACGATTTGGATCGATCTGAGTACCGGACAGGTCAAGATCGAAGGTTCCGCCGCGGCAGTTGATGCGGCTGTCCGCCTGATCTCGGTTCTTGATTCGCCGCAAGATGCGGCAGGCCGAAAGGTGCGGCTGATGCCTTTGCATCCGGCCCAGTTGGCCAGTGTCCGGCGGGCCGCTTCGCTGATCCGAACGGTGAGCGGTGTGCCGGCGGCGGCCTTGCCTCTGGCGGCCCTGCTCATGCAACCGCGGCCCGACGCCCCGGCAGCGGATGGTAATGCTCCGACGGGGCGGCCCCCGGTTCCGACCGCGAATCCGGAAGTTTCCGCGGTGCTTGGTGCCCGGCCAGGCGAAAAACCGGCCGAGTTTGGCGGTCTTTCGCGGATCGTAAATCCGGTGCAGATGGAAGTCATCAACGGGCTTGACGTGCTGGTTCTGCGTGGCAACGCACAGGACGTGGAGCAGATGATGGAAGTCGTGCGGCAGATTGAACGTCTCAGCGAGGAAACCGAGCCAGCGATCGACATTACGTCGATGAAGCATATCGAATGTTACGTTTTGGCCGCACTGGTCAAGGCATTGTATGATGAAGTTTACCTGGCGCGGCAGGGTGCGGTGAGCATCACGCCTTTAGTGGTTCCCAACGCGATTCTGATTGTCGGCCGTCCGGAAAACGTGAAAACGGTGAAGGAACTTGCCGCCCGTCTCGACCAGCCGACGGTTCCTGGTGCCCAGTTTCATGTCTTTCATCTTCGCTACGCGGCGGCCGCTACGGCACAAACAACGATCCAGAACTTCTTTCTTGATCGCGGTGGATTAAGCCCGGCGATCCGTGTCACGGCGGATATTCGATCCAACGCCCTGATCGTCCAGGCTGGTCCCCGCGACATGGCCGAGGCTGCCGAACTGATTCGGCGGATCGATGTTTCCGACAGTGCGGCGATCAACGAGGTCCGAATCATTCGGCTGGAACACTCGCTTGCCCAAGACATTGCCACGATCATGCAGACGGCGATCGGGAACTCACCCGGCGGCAATCAGGGTTCTCAGCAGGGCGGACAGGGTGGACAGCAAGGTGGACAGCAGTTTGGGCAAGGCGGACAGCAGGGCGGACAGGGGCAAAATGCCCCCGGTACGGCGGGCGGCAACCGCGGGCAAAACGAGCAGCGGGCCGCCATGCTCCGATTCCTCACGGTCGATGCCAAAGGTCGCAAGCTGCTAAATTCGGGAATCCTCACCGACGTCCGCATCACGGCCGACGTCCGCGCCAATGCCCTGGTGATCTCCTCGCCACCGGAAAACCTCGATTTGCTGGAAGGTCTCGTGCGGCAATTGGACAATCTGCCCGCGGCCGAGGCCCAGATCAAGGTCTTCACCGTCGTCAACGGCGATGCGACGAACCTTTCCGATATGCTCAAGACGCTCTTCACGGGACAGTCTAGCACCAGCGGCCAGCAGGGCATCTTCCCGATGCTTCAGACCACCGCTGGCGGCAGTGAAAATTCGCTGGTGCCGTTGCGATTTGGCGTCGATACGCGGACCAACAGCGTGATCGCCTCGGGCACGATGGCCGATCTGCACATCGTGGAGGCGATTCTCACGAAGCTGGACGACGGCGAGGTGCGGCACCGCAAGAGCGTGGTGATCCGGCTGAAGAACTCGCCCGCCACCGATGTGGCCACGACGATTAACCAGTTCCTCACCACGGAGCGGCAAATACTTCAGCAGGCTGGGCCGGGGCTGACCAGCGCGTTCGAGCAGATCGAACGCGAAGTGGTCGTTGTCGCGGAACCGGTCACGAATAGCTTGGTTTTGAGTGCCACGCCGCGATTTTTTGAAGAGGTGCGGGGAATCATCGACCAGCTTGATGCCCGCCCACCCATGGTTATGATCCAAGTGCTGATCGCATCGATCGAGCTGGGGAACACCAATGAGTTCGGGATTGAAATTGGGTTGCAGGATTCGGTACTCTTCGATCGCAGCGTCCTCAGCAACTTGCAGACGACCTCGACCACGGTGCCCAACGGTACGACGACCCAGACAGTGATCTCTGCAAATGGTACGCCGGGTTTCAACTTCAACAGTGGCGATCCCCTGGGTAACAGTGCCGGTGGTCCGAATACGAGTCCCAATAGTGTCGGTGGCCAGGGCCTCTCGAATTTTGCCGTCGGCCGCACGAATAGCCGGTTGGGTTACGGCGGCCTCGTGCTTTCCGCCGCCAGCGAGAACGTCAGTGCCATGCTTCGCGCCCTGGCGGAAAACCATCGTGTGGAAATCCTCCAGCGGCCGCAGATTATGACCCTCGACAACCAGCCAGCCTTCATCCAGGTCGGACAGCGAGTGCCGCGAATCACGGCCGTCTCGAACAACGCCCTGACGGGCAATACGAATTCCATCACGTTGGACAATGTGGGGCTCATCCTGGGCGTGACTCCCCGCATCAGCCCCGATGGATTGGTGGTGATGCAGATCGACTCGGAGAAGTCGGACCTGCAATCCGATGCGACCGGCATTCCGATCTTCACCTCGCCCACGGGGCAGGTGATCCGCTCACCGATCATCAATGCCACGACGGCCCAAACGACAGTCGCGGCGATGAGCGAGCAGACCATCGTGATCGGCGGACTGATCACAAAGAGCCAGACCAAGACCCATCGCAGCGTGCCCGTGCTGGGGGATATTCCCCTGCTGGGCAATTTGTTCCGCTACGATGGAACGAGCGAGGCGAGGACCGAACTGCTGATCATCATGACGCCGCACATTGTCAAGAGCCAAGCGGACGCCGAGGCGATCAAGCGGGTCGAGGCCGCCAAGATGAGTTGGTGTCTCTGCGACGTGACCAGCATTTACGGCGAAGCCGGCTTGCGGCGGCGGACGGATGAGTGGACCGACGGCGAGGTTCCCGTGATCTATCCGGATGCCGGCCCACATCCCGCGGGCAGCCCGCCGACGGGGCCGGAAGTGGTTCCGGCACCCAACGGCCAGCCTGTTGGCCGCCTCAGGCCCTTACCTCGAATTCCGGCAGCACCGCAGGCGGGTGAGCCAAGCCCCTCGCCCCTCATCGAACCGATCGAGACCGATCCGAGTGTTTGGATCCGCCGTTTCTCCACCCCGCAACAGGCTCGATACGAGCCGGAAACGCCGGCCCCGACGCAAGGCGTTCAACCGGCAAACTATCAGTCCCAGCCGTGGCAACAGGGTAATGCGGCGCAACCAGCCGGCTATCAGACTCCGGTCACCGACCAGCCGGCACGTTCCGTGCCTGTGCCGTCGTTCAATTATCAGCAACCGCCGCTGCCCGCCAATTATCCGTCCGCGAGTCAAGGTAATGCGCAAAGATAAGGTGTACTGCGTTGTCGAAGGAAATCACACGATGATCCACTCTGTTTTCCACCCTCGATCGTATCTCTTTGTTTACCGTCTGCTTATTGGGTTGCTGTTAGTCGCTTGGCTTGTGCCGGCCGTTTATGGTGAAGGATGGCCGCTTTGGCCGTTCAACACAAAAGACAAGCCTGGTAAACCGGACAAGATCGTTGCCTTGTGGAACGATACGATCCTAACCCAAGCGGGCCAGCCGCCCATCCGCGGTTTCGGCGGGCGGCTAATGTTCTACGAAGGCAAGAAGGAAGAACCGATCAAAGTGGAAGGGACGCTGATGGTGTATGTGTTCGATGAAACCGACCGCGATGCGAACAACGCACGACCCGATCGCAAGTATGTTTTCACGCCTCAACAATTTCCACTCCATTACAGCAAGTCAAAGATTGGCGATTCTTATAGCGTGTGGCTGCCGTGGGACGAAGTCGGCGGCATGCAGAAGGAATTCACGCTCATTGTCCGCTTTCAACCGAAAGAGGGTGCGGTAGCCGTCAGCGACCCTAGCCGGCAACTGCTTCCCGGCCGGACGGCACCAAGTCGGACCAAGGCACCTGCGGTTCTCAGCGACTCACCGGGGCCTTCCCTCGATGTTTCGCGTAGCCAGGGCAACGAAGGCGTGCTGCCTACATCGTACCAGGTGCCGGCTACCGACGGCACGGGAGCTTTGCAAGCCCAATGGCAGCGGCGCATCACAACCACAACGATCAGTGTGCCGTCCGCATCGGCAATTCGCTCGACGATCAATTCGCCGCAGGCTTCGCCCGCGGCGGGAAATTATCATCCGGGGGCTGGGCCGGCAAGCCCGACTCCAGGGCCTTGGCGGAACAGTCTGCCGCAAAACTATCCGCCGCCCGGGTATGCACCTCAGACAACGCCTTCTTCGGTATCGCCGGGCCTGCAACTACGATCTGGTTTTGCACCTGCTCGACAGTGGCCTCTCGGCGAACCACTCGCTCGGCTAAGTCGCGATCGTGCTCTGGTGCCGCCGCGCCCCGCAGGATCGCCGTACGGTCCGGCAACTCCACCTGGGCAGGAACCTACCAACGCGGGGTTGTCTCCCTAGTATGTAGGGAATGATAGCCGGAAACAGAATAGCCACTCGTTGCGGTCCGCTCGCTACCCTTGCCAAAAACTGGGCGATATGCCACACTTGACATCCATGTCTCGCCGTCAAGCTATCCTCGAAACAGTGCTGATCTTTGCCGTCTTCTGCCTGCAAGGTGCTTGGCTCCTGCCGGAAGTGAATGAGCCGTATTACCTGGGCAAGGCGATCCACTACTGGAACCCGCAGTGGGCCTCGAGCGATTGGTTTTTACACACGGCCGACGCGCACGCCGTGTTCTATTACAGTGTTGGTTGGCTGGCCCTGATCCTGAAACCAACCGCCTTCGCTTGGACCGTTCGGTTGCTGACCTGGTCACTGCTCGCCTGGTCGTGGCAGCGGTTCAGCAGGGCGGTCGTGCCCAAGGCGTGGGCGTCGATTCTGACCGCGACACTTTTCATCTTTCTTCTCCAACACTACAACATGGCGGGCGAATGGGTCGTCGGCGGCGCGGAGGCGAAGGGGTTTTCGTTTGTGCTGGTGTTCCTCGCCCTGGAGGCCCTGGTCGAAGGCTATTGGAATCGGATGTGGCTCCTGCTGGGCGCGGCGTCGGCGTTTCATATCCTTGTCGGCGGTTGGGCGGCCATCGCGGCGGGAACGGTGTGGATGTTGCGAAGTGGAAATTCACCAACTGCAAGCGGCGCGGCTCAACGGCAGTTTTGTATCAAGGATTGTGCATTGTCCTTGGTCGCGCCGCTGATCGCATTCGTGCTGGCTTTGCCGGGGCTTGTTCCAGTATTACTGATGAATCGCGGAGTGGAACCGGACGTGGCAGCCCAGGCCTACCAAATCTATGTCTTTGAACGGTTTTCCCATCACCTCGATCCTGCGAAGTTTTGGGCCGATGGTTTCGTGCTGCCGTTTCTCTTGCTCGTCGGCTTATGGCTGCTTTTGTGGCCGAGCGTATCCGACAGTCCCGGCGCGAAGAGGCTGTGGGGGTTCACCGCGGTCGCCGTGGCGATTGCCCTGATCGGGGTAGCAATCAGCCTGCTGAGCATTTACAACCGAGCGATGGCGGCCGGCTGGATGCGTTTTTATTGGTATCGACTGGCCGACGTAACGGTGCCGATGGCTCTGTCACTGCTGAGCGTGCGGTGGTTCCTCCAACGGAAGATGCGTTTTGCGATGGCGACCGTGATCGCGGTAGCTGCCTTCCACGCGGTCGATTGCATCGTGCTCAAACTATACTCCGACCCGCCGTTTGCCGAACGGCAGATCGATGGCATGGCCTGGATGTCGGCCTCTCTTTGGGCAACTGGCCAAGCAAAAGAACCGATGTTTCCCCGGCAACCGCGGGCGGACAAGTTGCGAAACCATAGCGACTGGCTCGATGTCTGCCGCTGGGTGTCGGACCCGGAACACACTCCGCCGGACGCTCGATTCCTCATTCCGCGCATGGCATTTACCTTCAAGTGGTATGCCGGTCGTGGCGAAGTGGTCAACTGGAAAGAGACTCCGCAGGACGCTGCCAACCTGGTCGCTTGGTGGAACCGGATCCAGGACGTTTATTCCACCGGCAACCCGCCGGGTCTCGATAAGTTCTACCTGTCGCTGGCCGATGCCGGAGTACCGAAGCTGCTGGGATTGGCAAAGAGGTATGATGCCGATTATCTCGTTACGCAAGTCAGTATACCGATGTTGCCGCTGCCGGTGGAGTATAAGAATGAGTCGTTTGCTGTGTATGGGATGAGGTAGGAGTGTTTAGAATCGATCTCAGAACTCAAAGAGAACCACGAAAGACACAAAACACACGAAAAAAGGCAGTTGTATTTCGTTCTCTTTCGTGTCATTTGTGTGTTTTGTGGTTCTTCAAGAGTGTTTTGAGATAGTTTCTTAGTGCTTAGTTGCGAAGCCGCAAGCAGCATTTCATCCATAATCCCTAATCCCTAATCCCTTTCTCCCCTATGCTCGCAGTCACCTTCGATATGGACGGCCTCATGTTCAACACGGAGGACGTCTACACCCTGGCAGGAACGGAACTGCTGGCGCGGCGGAAATGTTTATTCACGCCGGAACTCAAAGACGCCATGATGGGCCTGCCCCCCAGGGCGGCGTTTGAAGCCATGATCGATTGGCACTCTTTGCAAGAACCGTGGGACGTGCTCGCCGTGGAAAGCAACGAGATCTTTCTCGGCATGCTAAGCGGGCGTTTGGCGATCATGCCGGGCTTGCTGGAGCTGTTGGCCGCCCTAGAAAAGGCGGGCATTCCCAAGGCGATCGCTACCAGCAGTAGCCGTCCGTTGACCGAGGCTTGCTTGGCTCCGTTCCGCTTGGCTCCCAGGTTCTGCTTCATTCTCACCTCGGAAGACATCACCCGGGGAAAGCCGAACCCGGAAATTTACCTGCTGGCCGCTGGGCGTTTCGGAGTGCCGCCTGGAGAAATGCTCGTGCTGGAAGATAGCCAGAATGGCTGCCGCGCGGCGGCTGCCTCCGGGGCATTCACCGTCGCCGTGCCCGGCGAGCACAGCCGCCGCCAGGATTTCAGCGTTGCGAATCTGGTGATCGAAAGTCTCGCGGATCAGAGACTGTATGAGGTGCTGGGAGTCGGAAGAGTGTGAAAAGGGGAACTTCCGTACTCCACCCACCCTGAATAATCCGGCTTTTCAGCTCGCCCACTCCGCTCACTTTTTCCCCAGCCGCCGTTGCTGCTGGAAGAATTGCGAGAGAATCTGTCCGCAGGGTTCGGCGAGAACTCCAGGCACGATCTGGCAACGATGATTCAGGCGGGGATCATCCAACAGGTTGAAAAGCGTGCGCACTGCCCCGGCCTTGGGATCGGCCGCACCGTAGACGACGGTGGAAATTCGCGCCTGTACGATGGCTCCGGCACACATCGGACACGGCTCCAAGGTCGCGTAAAGCGTGCAACCGTCCAAACGCCAGCTCTCGCGTGCGGCGGCCGCCTGCGTGATGGCAATCATCTCGGCGTGGGCCGTTGGATCGTGCAATTGCTCGCGCTGATTGTGTGCTGCCGCGATCACGCGGTTTTCAAAAACGATGATGGCGCCAATCGGGGCTTCATCTTCCGCAAATGCCCGCTGCGCCTCCTCCAGGGCCAGTCGCATATAGTTTTTGTGCATTGAAATTTGTCCTCACATCAGGTCGTAGAAGCTATCCTTGCCAAGGTCTTGCACGTACGCGCGTACCAGGTCCGGCAACGGGGCTCGGGTACGGCTGCCCAGCCCTATCCAATCGTTGACGCTGCCGCGGAAGCACCAGCGCTGGGCGAAGAAAAGGCGTTTGGCCGGATCCACCAGCCTGAACCGCATCATCTTCGAGTAGTTGGACCTCCGCATTATCCGGTCTTTGCTCTCCTGCATGCGGGACGACATGGCCCACAGACGCCCGCCAAACATCTCACGCAACTCGTCGGCCACGTCGGCTCCCCTGTCCGAGATATAGACCACTAGGCTGTCGCCCTCCACATCCACGATGAAATACTCCAAGCCGGCGTATTTGCGAATCCCGTCGGAAAGGATCTCGATTTCCAGAGGACTGATTTCCGTGGGCCGGACCTTCCGTAGCGTGACGATGCTGCTAGCGGGGTCTTCGCGGAACTCGTAGCCCGCGGGGATCGCGTCCAACGGTTCGCCAGTCAGCTTTTGGCCACACCAATAGCGCGGCTTCCCGGTCTTGGTCTTGCCCGCTTGAGGGATGTAGACGTCGCCTTTGCGGTTGGTGTATTCAAGGGTCATGGTTCTGGATTGATGTTCGTGATGCGGCTGTTCGCCAGTGTAGATCCTGCATCATCGCTTCGGCGCTCCATGTAGGTAATGATCGTGCTGCTCGGCCATGTCGGGTGGCAAGTCGGGCACCGTTCCAATTATGTCGGCAAACTGCTCGGCCAACGTGGGTCTCGTGCGATTTTCCCCTCCATCAATCAGTTCGATCAGGACTTCCATGCCGTCGGCCAGTTGGACGGGCTCATCGAATACCACGACACCGTTCTTTACCCGCCCTCGATAGCTCATCCTATCCCCTCCTGTCGCAGCAAGACCGTAAATCCCGCTTGCTCGAAGTGATGATCTGCCGTCACGGCATCGGTCAGTCCGTACTGGCGCATGACAATGAAGGAAATGCAGTCCGTCAGCGACCACTCCTTGTCGGGACGCTGCGAGTACAACTCGATCCCCTGTCCGAACAAGTCCTCGGTGGGCAGCACGATCGTAATGCGATGATCGCCGGCCAAGTCGCGGTACAACTCATAAAACAGCGCCCGATTGGGGCCGCGCGCCAGCGAGTTTGCCACTTCGGTCAACACCCATGCCGTAGTGACGAACGAGCCCGAAAACTCGACCGTAAACCGTGTCGCAGACGCGGCATACTGGTCGCGTGGATTGGTTAGGGCAAGGTAGTACACGGTGTCGGCGAAGACCGGTTTCATCGTTTTTCCGCCCCGTAAAGGTAATGGTCGTGATTCAGCGCGGCATCCGCAGGTAAACCGACGGCCTTGCCGGCATATTTCATCATTTTTTGGCCAAGGGTCTGGCCATTCTCGTCCAGCAGCGGTTGATCGCCTTCGGCAACAACCACCTCGACCCGAACCTCGGTTCCCTCCGGCAACGCATGATGCGGCTCGAACACCACAACTCCCCCTTTGACGTGCCCACGATAGACCATAGTACTTTCCTTTCAATCAAAACATCTCTTGCTGACTATCTTTCGTCTTGCTCAACTTGCCGGCTAAAGCCGGGACTCCAACTAAAACATCTCTTGTTGATTATCTTTCCCCCACCAACGAGTACCCAAAGCTCACTCCTCCACGACGATATTCAGCGGCGGGGCAAAGACATTCGATGTGATCCCCGCATCGCCGATACCAACGACTTGCAACCGCACCGGCCCAAGACCGAGAGTTTCCGCAGGAATCTCGACCCGGCCGTTGTCGCCCGTGATGGTGCTCAGCAGGCGCGTGCCTTGGGTAATGCGGATGCTGGTCGATTTGGGTGACTTGGCCGCGATGATTAGCGAGTTCTTCACGGACACGACTTTCTCCGGCGTACAGGTCAGATGAATCGTGCGTTGGTGATTGGCACTGGCAAAGGGAATGATCTTTTCACCTCGGGCCGGCACCGGCCCCTTGGACACCGCCACCACGCGAAGCTCGTGGGTGCCGTCAGCAACCTTGGTCGTATCGATTTCGAGTAGACCGTCCGGCGGACATTCACGAATTTTCAGGCCGTCAAGAATCATCTCGAAATGATCTGCTTTCAGACCAGCGGCAAAGCGTGCCTTGGGCTTGACCTTGATTTCGTCGTGGACGGTCTCGCCCGCGGTCACTCCCGTACAGGTGATTTCAGGAATATTCGCCCAGGGACGGCAGAGCGGATCCCCCACGATCAGCAGTTGATAAGGGCATAGCACCGACTGATAGAACGACTCGGCGACCGTGCAGCCGCGGGCGTAATGCACTTGCATCATGGGCGAAGGAAACTTGTGCGGGATGGAGTAGGGTTCGGTCACCGTGCCGCTGGCGGCCGTAGCCCCGTAGCGCAGCAATTCGGAAAGCGGGGTCTGGCCGGCGTTACTACGCATGTCGCCGCCGAAGCTGGTGAAGTGCTCGCAGATGGCACCCGGTAAAATCGCGCTCTGCGACGTCTTCCAATCGAAGTTTGCCACACCCAGCATCGCCCCTTGAACATCGTTTTTTCCTTGCGGGACATTGCCCTCGACGATTTCCGCCTCAACGCCCAGTACCTTTAGCTTTTGAACCGCGCCAGGAAATCCAGCCTGACGGACCTTGGAGCGGATATCGCCGTTTTGCACGAAGTAAATGGTGCCTGGGGGATGCGTGCCATCGGCCGTTGCGCTACGGTTTAAGTAGTTGAGCACTTCATCTCGCGTATTTCCGCGGCCGGCCGTAACGGCCAGCATCATCGACAGCAAGTAGTGGCGTCCCGGAACGGTTCCCGCCTCGCCATGGGGACCGTAGGCCGTGGCACTCGAGAACCCCAAGGTCGGTTCCTTGGCCTGCTCGGGCACTCCGGTGCGAGCATACCAATTGCTTTGCGGGTGGACATAGAAGTTGCTGGTCATCATCATCTCCCACAGGTAGGTAAGACCATTGATCGAAGCAACGGGCGTGAAAGTCGTCCACATTGGCGACTTGGTGACGGACTTCTCTTCTTTTCCCTGCTCCTGTTTCTCCAGCACGGCCTTGAATTTTTTGATGTCCTCGTCAATGCGAATACCCCAAGGAAAATCGCTGGAGTAGACCACATAGTCGATCTGCCGGCCGCGAATCGGTAGTTTTGCGGCTCGAAGTACGGGAATAAGAATCTTCTCGCGAAACGTGTCGACGTCGGTATTTTCTTGCGTGGGATCCCAGTCGAGGAAGAGGAAATTGCTCGACGGAATATGTCGCAGCTCGGCATAGTGATTCGCAATACACAACGAATCGGGGCTTCGCGGGTTGACCACCAGCAAGACATTTTCCGGCCCGCCGGTCGCCCGTGCTTGGTTCAGGGCCACGAGAGAAATCGTCAAGCCGGCTAGTGCGGCCAATAACCGAAAGACAGGTTTGGGATGGGATAACATTTTTGACATCTTGGCGGATGGTTGGTTGGATGGTTGAATGGATGGCATCCGCGCAGGAAGCGCGCCGGATGCCAAGCCTCTTGATCATACGGCCAATGCGCGGCATTGGCCAGAGAGCCGCTGCGTAGAACGGAATTCATTCCGTTGCTTTGCCTTACCGTATGGCGGGGGTGGGCTGACCGGCAACTACGGGCTGGGTTGTGCCGGGTGGCGGCGGAAGTGCCAGGGGGGCTCTTTGCAATACGGCGACTCGGGCCGCTACGTCTGGCTGCCCAGGGTTAATCTCCAGCGAACGTTGGTAATTGACCAACGCCTGCGCGGAGTTCCCCGTCTCCTCGCGCACCTTGCCCAGGGCGGCCCATTGCCGGGCGTCGTCTGGATTCAGCCGCACGGCATCGGCCAATGTGTTGGTCGCCGCCTCCTTGTTGCCGAATTCGGCATACAATCGGGCTAGCTCCATGCGTGGCTCGGCCAGCGACGGCGATTGGGTAGCCCAGGTCTGAATTGACGTGAATGCCTCCGTCGTGCGGCCTTCTTCGATTAACAGCACGGCAAGACCGCGGTGACAGTCGCGATGATTCGGATTTCGCTCCAGGCACTGGCGATAACAGGTCTCGGCCCGGGCTTGGCTTTCGGGCTGATTACGGAGTTGGCCAAGACGATGATACGTCGCACCGAGGTTGTAATAGCCGTCTGCGTTATTCGGATCGGCGTACGTCGCCTCCTGAAACTGCTGCAAGGCCTCCTGGTATTGGCCTCGCTGGAAGAGCGTCACGCCGTCGGCGTTGCGACTACCGGCGACAAAGTTGGTGCAGCCGCCGACCATCGTCAGGCATGCGCCGACCAACATCACGGCAATGTGTAAGGATCTGTTCTTCCCCACCGGTTCCCTGCGCCTCAGTCAATCTCCCTTGCAGCGGTCCACACTAGACTGCTACGTTCCGGGAGAAAGATAGCGATCTCAGGCCCTTTACGCAAGAGAGATTTGCGGATTTGCGCAGTTTTGTGGATCTTCCCCAAAAGGTGGAGGGGGAGTTTCCGGATAGCCTCTCAGACGGCCTGCTCGGCAGTCACCGTGGAAACGGTTACCGCGACGGCGGGGACCGCAATAGTGGGTAACTCAGCCCGCTTTTCGTAACCCAGGGCCTCGATGACTTCGAGAATCTCACTGCACGTGGGAAACATCCGGCCGCTACGGCGTTTGTAGCTATCCATGGCACTCATGAATTCGATCTCCCGCGGCGAATAATCCCGCTCACAGGTGGTCGGGTCGATCTGTCGGCGGCGACTCACCTTCACCCTGCGCTCGGCCGAGCGGCGCTGGACTTCAAAAGATGCATCCTTATGCCGGCGGTCGTCCTCGCGACGATCTTCTTTGTTGGAGCGGGCATCCATGTCCCGTGTTAATTCCTTGGCTTCGGCCACAGGCTTCTTGGCTTCAACCGAACGCTTTTTGGCTTCGGTCGAAGGCTTGCGCTTCGTAGCCACGGCGGTGCTGGCGTAGTTCGAGATTTTTTGTTTGGCTTTGGCGGCAGGCTTTTTGGCGGACACGGACGACACCCTCCTGTAATCGAGTTCTTTTCCGGCTGCTGGTAAGTTGGTGAAAATGCAACCCTGTCAAAAAATAGCATCGGAAAAGCGTTCAGTCAAAGTTGACGGTTTAGGAAAAAGGTATGGTCCTAGTAATTTGATTGGGATTTAGGGTTAATACCGTCTGCGCAAAGGTAACGGTGGAAAGGGAGTTGGGTTTTTTGGGTGGCGGCCGGGTTCGGCGCGGGTCCGGGTTCGGCGCGGGTTTCCTGACCCTGCCGAAACGTCCGAAACGTCGGACCGAAGGTCTCCCGTTCACCAGGAGACCTTCGGTCGGTGTTGTGGCTCGGTCAGAGACCGGCCACAACAGCGTGGCGCGGTCCAGTGTGGACCCGCTGAAATGAGTTCTACAGCCCTTCAAAACCCTGGCAAGAGGTGCTGGGTGGGCGGATGCACCAGTTCTTGATAGCTGCGGCGATAGCCTTCGCCGAGATGCATCATGACTTCCAAGATCAGCAGATCGGCCCGGGTCATGATGTGCCGGCTGCTGCGGGCACCAAGGCCGGATATCATCTCGGCGAGTACGTCCAGATGCATCTGTGCCGTTTGGCGTGCCGTGATGCCGGCCGTCATGATCAAATCTGCCAGTCGCCGCAGCTCGTCGGCTAGGTTGCCAGCCCCCATGATTACGTAGATTCGCAGCAATTCACGGTAATGGGCCGCCAACTCAGGCGGCAGGGCCACCGAAGGTTCAGCTGGTGTAGTCGCCGCGCAACCGTGTTTTCGCAACGACCCGGGACAGAACTTCTCGACGATGTTCCGCTGTTCGCGCAAGAGTCGTTGGGCTTCGTCTTGTTCACGTTGCAGTCGCGTCTGCTCGGCCCGGTGGAAGCGGCGGTTCTCGTGGACGAGATGATGGCGTTGGACGGCCCTCGCCACGACCCATATCAGGTTCCGCGTGGTACTCGTGGTGGCACAGACGTAGCCGTTAGCACCGACTTCGTAGCAGAGTACGGCCATTTCCGACTCGCTGGGAGTACCGAGTACGATGATCGGCTCTTCCGCCCCGCCGGTCCGATAGCCTTCGATAAGATCCAGGGCGTCGAGTTCTCCCGGCTCATGGCTCACCAGAATGGCATCGAAAACTTCGTCGCGGAGCCGTTCCATGCCTGCTGCCTGTCCGGCGACTTCTTCCAGAAGGATCTCGGCTGCGCTATCGGCGGCAAATGCCTCGGCCAGCCAAGCCCCGGTGCGGCTGGGCGCGGCGATATACAGAACCTTCAGCCGGCCGGGCATACCATGGAACAAAGCATCGCCGCCGGGAATCGCGATTTTATGATCGGATAGGGTTGCCACCATGCTCGGTCCTCGTGTGGGGTGCGACAATTTAACCTCGCGGCCCAGAGCCGTCAAGGCGAATCGTTTGTGTGAACCGTTCGTGGCGAACGGCTGGTGCCAAAACCGTCTTGATGATTTTGGCACAATCGGCTATCCTTCCCACCGAGTGGAGAGAAGGGATGCTGTCATCCGCCCGCCCGGTTTCGCGGACGCCTCATTTGCTTGAGAAGGGCGACGGCACGCGCGACAGTGGAGTACGGGGGGGTATCCCCCGAAAACCCGACCAACCGGATACGACATGGATGTCGGAAAGATGAATGCTTTGAGAACCGCACCAGGCACGTTCGTTCTGCTGAAAAGGGCTATCGCCCCGACGGCATGGGTGTTCCAACCGCTGGCCGTGGTGCGGCATTTCCGGCCGCATCGTTACCTGCTTTGGCAATTGGTGCAGCGGCAGGTGCAGGCCCAGTACCGCGGCTCGTGCCTGGGTGCCGTCTGGTCACTGCTGACACCGCTGGTCATGCTCGGGGTCTATACTTTCGTCTTTTCCGTCGTCTTTCAGTCGCATTGGGGGACCGCGCAGCCGGGCGGACGCCTCGACTTCGCCCTGCACTTGTTTGCCGGTCTGACCGCGTTCAACCTCTTCGCGCAGTCGCTGACCTCGGCACCGGGCCTGATCCTGGCCCATCCCAACTACGTGAAACGCGTGGTCTTTCCGCTGGAAGTGCTGCCGTTGGCGCGATTCCTCGCGAACCTCGTCGAGACGACACTCAGTTTCTTCGTTTTTCTTGTGGTGGCCGTGCTTGTTCGCGGCGAACTGCCATGGACCGTCGTACTGCTGCCCCTGGTGCTTTTGCCCCTGGCCCTGCTGAGCCTAGGCTGCGCCTACTTCCTTGCTGCCCTGGGCGTCTTCGTCCGCGACATCCAGAACGTGATCGGCTTGGTCGTCACCGTGTTGATGTTCATGTCGACCATTTTTTTCCCGCTCGCCAGCGTGCCACCTCGCCTACAACAAGTACTGGCGATGAACCCGTTGGTGCCGATCATCGAAGACGTTCGCCGCGTGGCAATTGAAGGACTGCTGCCCCACTGGGGCACCTGGGCGGTGGTGACCGCAATTGGCGTGTTGACCTGTATGGGCGGATTGGCCTGGTTTATGAGACTCAAGAGCGCACTGGCCGACGTAATCTGATCGTCGGCAGGAGACTATAGCATGTACGAAGGCAAAACACTCGTTCCCATCCTCTGCATGCACCGTAGCGGCTCAAGCCTGACGACCAACGTCCTTTTTGAATTGGGGATGTCGCTAGGACCATTCACCGCCATACTCGGCGCGCCGGCGAATCCTCACGGACATTTCGAGTCGCGGGAGTTCTACATTTTGAATCAGGTGGTGCAGGATCATGCGTTTGGGTTTGCCGACGATATGCCCGAATCGCCTGAGACCCTCCAACGGTTCGTGGAAAGCGGAGGTCGCTGGCCCGACGGTGTTGACTTACCGCCATCGTGGCTCGATCAGGGCGAGGATTTGGTTCGCCGGCTGGTGGCGTCCGGCACGGTGTCCGGTTTCAAGGATCCGCGAGTGCCGCTGGTATGGCCGTTTTGGGTGGAAGTGTTTCGGCGTTTCCCCGGACTGTGTGTGATCCCGGTAGTGCTGTTGCGTTCGCCCCAAGAGATCGCCATGAGCATCTTCATGCGGAGCCAGGGGCGGTTTGACTATTGCGACGCGCTCGACGTTACCGCGGCCCACTTCCAGCGGATCGGTGCAATCCAGGCCGATTGGCCCGGATCGCTGGCACGCGTCCGGTTCCTGCCCGAGTATTTTGTCGAAGACCTGAGTGCGACAAGCCGGCTTTTGGGTTTAGGGTGGAGTGAAGAAGTCTACTCGCGGGTTTTCGACGTCGAGTGTAAGCATCACGAGGCGGCCGCCGTGGCGCACCCAGCCCAGACGATTTTTGAACAACTCGCAGCACTGCCGGCCCAGAAATTCACGCAAGAGAACGCGGCCCGAATCGCAACAGATGCCCTGCTTCGCGAACGCCTCGTGCGGCGAAACCAGGTGGATGCCTCTCAGCGGCTGCAACGGACTGAGGTAGCATTAGCTTCCACGCAAGCAGCAATGGCTTCCACCCAAGCGGCATTGGCCGCCGCCGAGGCCAGGGCCGGGCGGCTGGCGGCCGACCTCCACATGACTAAAGCGTCGCGATTCTGGCGGCTGCGCGAGTTGTTGGTAACCCTTCCCGGGCTGAAACGGCTCGCCAACCGGCCGCTGCCGGCGACAACCTCCGTGGAGAATCGGCATGCCGAAGGTTAACGAATTGGTTCTGCCGATGGAAACGCATTGCGTGCCGACTGCGCAACGCCCGCCGTTCCGCTGCGCTGTGAGTAGCGAATCCCCGAAAGCAGGCGAGGGCACCGTTCGCGTGACCGAGTTGGGCAAGTGCCATCACATCTACGAGCGGCCGATCGACCGCTTGCGGCAGGTACTCAGCCTTGGCCGGCGACGTTTCTTTCGCGAGTTCTGGGCCCTCCGCAACATTTCCTTCAACATCGCGCGCGGCGAGACCGTGGGCATTGTCGGTCGCAACGGCTGCGGCAAGTCAACGCTGTTACAACTGATCTGTGGCACGCTGAGTCCCAGCGAGGGGCAGGTCGATGTCCATGGCCGCACAGCCGCGTTGCTGGAACTGGGGGCGGGTTTCAACGGCGAATTCACCGGCCGCGAGAATGTTTACACCTACGCCGCGATCCTCGGCCTTTCGCCCCGCGAGATCGATGCCCGCTACCCGGCGATCGTCGATTTCTCCGAACTGGCCGATTTCATGGACCGCCCGGTGAAGACGTATTCCAGCGGCATGTACGTGCGACTGGCGTTTGCCGTGGCAATCAGCGTTGAGCCGGACATCCTGGTGATTGACGAGGCCCTTTCGGTCGGCGACGAGGCATTCCAACGGAAATGCTTTGCACGGATCGAAGCCATTCAGCAGCGCGGCGGCACGATCTTGTTCGTCTCGCACGATGCCGGGGCAATGGTCCGGTTCTGCAATCGCACCATCCTGCTGGACCGCGGCGAGTTGCTTGCCATCGGTATGCCGAAGGCCGTGATCGCCGCCTATCACAAGCTTCTTTACGCGCCGGCAAACCGTGCGGAAGCCGTTCGTGAAGAGATTCTCGCCGGCCGAGTCACGGTAAACTCCCACGCTTCGCCGATAGCCGCCGCGCCTGCGGTAGATGCCGAGACTCTCTCGCCACGGTACGACGAAGGGTTGAAGACGGCCAGCCGGGTCGATTACGAGCGGTGCGGAGCGGAAATTCTCGATCCGCGGATTGAAACCTGTGATGGTCGGCAGGTCAATGTTCTCACGCCTCACGAAGAATATGTCATTCGCTACAGCGTGCGGTTTGATCGCGAGGCGAATGGCGTCGAGTGGTGTACTCTGCTGAAGACCTTGCAAGGTGCCGAGTTGAGCGGAATCGTCATCCCGGAACCATGCGACAGGCCGCTGCCGGCCGGATCCCTGGTCGAGGTTGCCTTTCGTTGGCGCTGCCTGCTGCGGCCCGGGGTCTATTTTGTCAATGCCGGAGTTCTGGGGACCGTCGACGGCGAGTCGGGCTACCTGCACCGCATCGTTGACGCGGTGATGTTCCGCGTGCAGAGCGGGCCGACCTGCGCCACGGCCGGGCCTCTCGATCTGTTCACTGCTGGGCAGGCGGCCTCTTGAGAGGAAATGCCGATTTGTTTTGCGATTGCAGTCGCAAGGCGAAATTCTCAGATGACAATGTCAGGTGAGGGCTATAAAAAGGGTCGCCTTCTCGAAGTGCGTCGTGCCACGTGTCAGCGAAAATTTGTGATTCCTCATTGAACCTGCATTGCTTCTCGAGGGTATCGTTCATTCCGCGCATCCTCGACTCGTAGTGCGTCAACATAGCGAAAGGAGTCCACACGATCCAGTACCCCTTGCGGCGAATGCGCATGCACAGATCGACGTCGTTGAACACGATAGCCAACCGCTCATCAAAGCCTCCAGCCTCCTCGAAAACCTCCTTGCGGAGCATCAAGCAAGCACCCGTGATTGCCGACATATTCTGAGTCACCACCAGCCGGTGGAGGTATCCGGCGGACGACCCGGAAAAGTACCTGTGCGCATGGCCCGCAACGCCGCCTATTCCTAAGATGATTCCCCCATGCTGGATGTCGCCATCGGGATAGAATAGCTTGGCTCCGACCGCTCCCACCTCGGGTTGCATGGCGTGCTCCAGCATGCGTTCCAGCCAATCCGGGTTCCTCGCTTGCGTATTGTTGTTCAGAAGTAGTAGTACCTCACCGCGGGTCTGAGTCACAGCGAAGTTATTCAACTTGGAGTAGTTGGAGTGATCATTCCAGGGAATCAGGCGAATCTCAGGCCGTCGTTCCAGAGTCCGGTAGTAGGCAAAAGTTTTGGGGCAGCGGCTTTGGTTCTCGACAAGGAGAATTTCATAGTTTGTGTAGGTTGACCGCGCAATTGATTCGAGGCACCGGTCCAATATGCCGACCTGGTCTTGCGTTGGGATAATGATGGATACCATCGGTCTGCGGAGCAGGGACCGCCGGACATCATACGTATGAGGAGACACGCCGTCGATAACTGATCCCGCGATTGCCTGCCGGGCGAGGTGTTCGCGAACGGCCTTTTTGCCTGCCTGGTGCGCCTCGTTCTTACCCGCTCCTTTACTCATGGAAGCGCGATGTTGCCGCCAATGGTAAAGAATCTTGGGAATATGATAAATATGCGATGCTCGTTCCGTAGCGCGCAAAACTAGGTCGTGGTCCTGCGAACCATCAAACCCCTCTCGTAATCCGCCAACTCTTTCCAGCAGGTCGCGGCGAATCACGACCAGATGGCAGATGTAGTTGTGGCTACGGAGCGTATCGGGGGACCAGTCCGGTTTGAAATGAGGGTGCTCTCGGTTTCCATTTTCATTAAGGTGGTCCTCGTCCGAGTAAATAAAGTCCAGTTCAGGCTCGTCATTCAAAGCCCTCACGACTTCAAACAAGGCAAAAGGCGCCAACGTGTCATCGTGATCCAAGAAGGCGATGTAGTCGCCGGAAACCAGTTCCAAAGCCGCGATCGAATTGCCGGCGATTCCGCGGTTCTCCGGCAGGAGTGCCAGACGAATTCTCGCATCCCGGCGAGCATATTCTTCCAGAACCTGCGCTACCTCCGCTGCGGGGCTTGCCCCGTCGGCTAAGCAGATTTCCCAATTCTCGCAGGTCTGCGCAAGCACGGAATCGAGCATGGCCCTCAAATAGACAACGGGTGGATTGTAGACCGGAACCACGAGGCTGATTCGAGGTGAACGCGCAAGTCGCAATTTGCGCTGTTGGCCAAGATCCTCGATGCTAGGTTCGTTTTCCGCAATCCACTGCGCATAAGCTTTCGCCGAAAAAGATGTGGTACCAGCCTGGTACTTGCCAATCAACCACCTCCAGCGATTCCAGACGCCGCGGACGAATTGCCGGATAACATTGCGGCGTTGCGATCCCCGGGGCAGGATCCAATTCAACAACCGACTACAAGCGTCGAGGACTCGCCAACTGCGTGATGCATGGATCTTGTTGTCATTCAGCGATTGAATTGTTTCATCCCGCTTACGCACGGTCGCTTCCAGCGAGGAAATCTGATCCGCGATTATCCAAGATTCCTCCGATTGGCATATCTCGACAACAGGCTGAATTGCTTTTTCGACGGTCGGCATGTTGCTCACCTGACTTTAAGGATGAAGAAGCGTCAACTCAGGATACCTCACAGAGACTCACGCGGGCAATATCAGTTGCCGAAACCCCTCGGTAGTTGGGTTTTCCCTGTTATTGAGCAGTCGTGAAAAACAGGGATCTCCGAAAAATATCCCTATTCCCAGTTCAGCGGCGTGGTATAATTCTCCATTGGACGCTAGAGGTAGGGTGGGCAGAGCCTAGGCGAGTCCCACCATCCCCCGCGTTCCTAATGGTGGGACTCGTTTCACTCGGCCCACCCTACTTTGGGCATATTCCAGATCACCACCCCTAGAAAGAAGGGAATGTTATGAGTTACGCACAGAACCAGTACCAAGGTCAACTGGGAGATTTTGCCGCCCTGGCGGCCGCGGACGAGCGGACTACTTTCATCACCAAAACCTATATGCACTTGGCTGGCGCGATCGCCCTGTTTGCCGCGCTGGAAGCGGTGATGCTCACGAGTGGAATTGCCCTGAGCCTCTTAGGCATGATGCAGGCCAAGTGGGGCGGGCTGATCATGATGGGGATGTTCATCGTGGTGAGCATGGTGGCCTCGAGATGGGCCGTTTCGGCCGTCAGTCCCGCAACGCAATACGCGGGCCTGGGGCTGTACATCGTAGCCGAATCGATTATTTTTGCCCCTCTGCTTCTCATTGCCGATAGCTTCGATCCATCAGTGATTTCATCCGCCGCGCTAACCACGCTTGTTCTTTTTGGCGGATTGACTGCCGCAGTATTTATCACGCGAAAAGATTTCTCGTTTTTGCGAACATTCCTGGTGTTCGGCAGCTTTGCGGCGATGGGGCTAATCCTCGTTTCTATCTTTGCCGGTTTCCAGCTTGGAGCGTTCTTTCTTTATGCCATGATCGCCTTGGCCTGCGGCTATATCCTGTACGATACCTCAAACGTACTGCACCATTATCGCATTGGGCAACACGTTGCCGCATCGCTGGCCTTGTTCGCCTCGGTGGCCCTGCTGTTTTGGTATCTCGTGCAGTTCTTCATGTCGCGGCGAGATTGAAGCAGCTCGGGGAGCAGCAATGATGTCTGACGATTTTTCTGACGACCCTATTGAGGATGTCGTGCCGGAAGACTCTCCCGGCGAGGTGCAGTCGGCCGATCCGGAAATCGAGCCGACCTTCGACCTTTCGATCTTTATCGAAACCCAGGGCATCCTCTGCAAATTTCATTGTGAGGGTCGAAATGTGGAATGGACCGTGCCGAAAACGGTCGTTCGCCGTGCGCATAAGGCCATCGCGATCGATCATCTTTTCGATATCCTCGGTGCCGGCCCAATCCTTGGTTATCAGCTCCGCGAGGCCGTAACCAATAACCCCGAGTTTCTCATGGTGCCCCGCGCGGTCAACACCTTGACTGATCGCATCACGAAGGCCCTGCGGCAGGTGCAAAAAGCCTTGGCTCTTCCGGTGCCAGGTGCGGAACGCGAATAATTGTAGGTGCAGAGCGCGAATAATTGTAGGGCGGGGAGAGCGCAGCGAGCCCCACCAATTCCGTTGCAGTCCGCTTTTAGTGAGGCTCGTTTCACTCTCCCCACCCTACTTCTGCACCTAAAACCGGAAGAGCCAAAAAGGTTGGGCTGCACCTGCACCAGACGCGCCGGATATTTACGTTCCCTCGCCATGCCGCTGGGGTGCCGCGTCGCGGCGGCCAGGGCGATTGAGAGGGACTTTGATCTTTGGCTCCGCTGCGCCGGCATTTCTCGTGGGAACAATAATCGGCTCGTCCTTCACCAAGCGTCGCATAATTGCGAAGAACAGATCATAACGCACCCGTTCCGCGGGGTCGGGATTGTGTGACCAGTCATTACCCAGGTTCTTATCGTTGAACATATTGCCGAAGCTGGCGACCATGACCATGCCTTTGCCATACTGGGCCGTGGCACAGATCGTCTGGTCCGCGTAGATATCGGGTTGTTTCACATTAAGCTTCTCCAGCTTCGCATGGACTGCGGCGACGCCCGTGCCGCCGGAGACTTGCCAGGCGCTCTCCACGTAAATCCCGGGCGGAAACTTCACTTCCTCGAGCAATGTGCTGGAATTGTCGGCGTCGGATTTCATCGCAGGCCTTACCAGGTTGCCGTTCCAAGATTGGCTGTAATCGAGCGCAAGGCCAAATGGCCGCAGAATCTGGTTCGACGTCGAAGGCACGTCATTCATGCCTGCATCGATCACCAGCAGCCTTCCGCCGCCGTCAACGTAATCGACCAGCCGCCTGCGAAATTCTTCGCTTGCCGGACGGCTGGGGCAGATCATCACCACGGCGTCACCCTGAAAGACGTCGTCGCCCTCAGCCCGAGCGGTCGTATAACCCAAGCGTGAAATCGACTGTTCCAGCAACCCGAATCCTCGATAGGTTACGCGGTCCTCGTTGAAAGCGCCTTTCGC
Source organism: Planctomycetota bacterium (assembly GCA_037147235.1). Taxonomy (GTDB): domain Bacteria; phylum Planctomycetota; class Planctomycetia; order Pirellulales; family Thermoguttaceae; genus JANXQG01. The sequence continues at coordinate 23,056 of JBAWVO010000058.1, forward strand.
CAACGGCACCTGCGACGTCGTGCGATCAATCACTATCCGTGGCAGACGTTGCTCCTGTTCCGGCGACGGCAACCGCATTTCCCCGGCCAGGAGAGCCGCAATAGCCGTCGAACCGAGGATCCAGCCGCATGCCGTGGCCGCCACGAGCACCAGCCAGGCCGAACCATCGTGGCGGACCAACCGCAGTCCATTGACGATTGACGCCAGCCCCAACAAGGTCCACAACCACCAGACCCCCGTACCTCCTTGGTGGTTGAGCCACTCGACTAAGTTCAGCAGTACCAGGGCTTTGCCGGGCTGATAGAGGCAAAAGTTCGAGAAGATGGTCGAGTCGCCCCAGGCAATCACGCGCCCTCGGCCGGCGTGTGTGGACCATGCCTGGACGAACGAGCCGAAGCGCATTTCCGGCATGTGCTGAGCATGGGGCATGTAATTCAAATAATGATAGTCGCCCGGCATGCTCCACAGGCCCGTGGCCGCCACCACCGGACGCCCCTGGCTGATCCCGGGATCAATCGAACACGATACAGCGAAATCAAAATTTGGTACGTGTTCGATCGCCGGATGCGGCACCCTCGGTGCCCGGTAGCGTTCCTCATCGGGGGCGGGTTGTACACCATAGAGAACGTCGTCGCGGAACGTGAAACCGAAGTCGCGGGTGATGTCGTTCATGTGCGAGGCCGACTTTTCCAGGTTCGTGTGATCGCCGATAAGGAGCAGCCCTCCGCCCGCCTTGACAAATTGCACCACCGCCTGCGTTTCTTCCGGCGTATAGCGGACCCTGGGGATTTTGATCACGAGTACATCGCAGCCGGAGAGCGTGTTTTCGTCAATCGCGTCTTCTTCGTTCAGTCGCGACATTTCGTAATACTGGCTGAGGTACTGGTAAGCGGCGGAATAGTTGTAACTGGAGCCGCGCTCATCATCGCCGCCGCCGAGGAACTCGGTATTGTAGGGGCGGTCGGAGGGCGACCAGGGCGAATGTTTTTCGACAATCATTACGCGGCCCGTTTTGCGCGAGCCGATCGGTTCCCACTGCAACCCGAAGGCAACGAGAATCGTGCCGAACAAGCAGCAAGCGGCCGCAGCCAGATACTTGACCGAAAGCGACAGGGAGGTATCCGGCTGAAAAATGGGGGCGCGTGGCCGGGGATTCACGGCCGGTTTGGCGTCTTCCTTTGCACTTGCCACCCCCGGCAGGGGAGCATCGCCCAGCAACCGCACCCATCGCCAGGCCAGTAGGATCGGTGCCGCGAGCATGACCAGCAGCACCCAAGGCGAAAGGAATTGGTTCATTACATGTAGCGGCAGGTTCCACTCGCTCACCCCTGCGCGATGAAGATAAAGAGCCAGGAGCATCATCGCGCGGATCGGCAGCCAGGCGGCCACGATGAGCGTGAAGCGGCCCAGTGTCCAGCCCCATTCGCCCCAGCGTAGCCGAATCGAATTCAGTCGGCCGGCGTCGAGGGTGATCCATGCCAGCCCGCCGATGAAAAACATCAGCGTGGCCGGATCGAAGACCATGTCCCACGAAATGGCCAGTCGATGCGACTGCCGCATCGACTGCACGACGAGCATTGGCCCATCGCCGGCCGCGTCGATTCCTACCAACGAGCAGAGCCAGGCGAGGAGTTTGACCAGCGAGCCGGGCAGGTCGTGGTTTCGCGCCGTGACGGCCGCATACAAGGTCAGCACAACCGATTGCGCCAACAGAATCACGCCTCCCGTTACCCATGCGGCAGCGACCGGTCGAAGCAACCGCCGGGCAAAAGGCACACGTTCCAAGACAAGCCCGGCGACGATCAGCAGCGGCGATAAGCGATAGGGCCAGGGAGTCCACCACACGACCGGAAGCAGCAGCAGGAGGGTGGCCAGGGTCAATTCGGGATAGGCTTCCCGCGTGGCGCGGAAGGGGTTGGCCCTCTCACCCGCAGTGAGCATCCAGATGCCAAGAATCAGGACCATTGCCTGAGCCCATGGGCTGGCCGTCTCGTAGTAGTCGAGGCCCAAAAGCCAGGAGATTCCCAGCAGGGCAATTCCGATCCAAGGTCGTGCGGAGAGCATGTTCAGTTTGCGGAGGTGCGAGAGTTTTGTTTTTCCGAGCGAAACGGCGAGTTTTCGGTTTGGATGTCGAGAGCTGCAAAATCCGAGGTCCGATCCATTTTTCGGCGAAAACAGGAACCTGACCCCAGACTTTGCAGCCTTTCCGACAATACCCCGGGCAGGATTCGAACCTGCGACCAACGGATTAGAAATCCGTTGCTCTATCCCCTGAGCTACCGGGGCAAGTGGGTTTTTCTCGGGAAATACGCTGTTTATTGTGGTGTAATGAAACGGGTGTAGTTTCGACCACTCATTATCACGAGCAAACAACCAAAATCATAGCATTTGTTGCAACATCCGCCAAGAGGAAGGTTAAGAGGAAGGTTAAGAGGAGGAAGGGAAAGACAGGAAGAGTGTTGAATTTACTCCATGGCAATCAGCCCCTGGTCAAAAACTGGAACGCCTCGGAGTCGTTCATGTCCTGCACGATTTCCGATCGGTCGGCACTGCGGCCCACTGCGGCAATCAAGAACTCCAGCGGGATCGGCCGAGATGTGTTCTCGCTTACCGGCGGCACCACGGTCAACAAGGGTACGCTTCAAGGCAACGCCGTGAGTCTTCAAGGCAATATCGCTAATAACGCCGCCGTCGTCTTCGATCAATCGGTTCCTGGCACCTACGGCGGCTCAATGAGCGGCAGCGGTTCGCTCACCAAGATTGGCAACGGCTTGCTCACGCTCAGCGGCAGCAATTCGTACACGGGCGGAACGACGGTGGAAGACGGTACGCTTTATGTGACGAACCATGCGTCTCTGCCACTCGGGACGAGATTGACCATTGGTGCCGGTGGGACTTTGATCTTTGATCCTTCGGCCTTCTTCGCCTCCCCAATGATATTGTCGGTGGCTTCGCCATTTTCTTCACCCACGATGGAAGCAGTTCCCGAACCTGGAACTCTATCGCTGCTTGGCGTCGGTATGATAGGGTTGATGGGCTGGGCGTGGCGACGGCGGGTAGCAGGAAAATAGTGCGAAGCCATCGGCCTTCGATCAACTAGAACCACAGGACGACGGCCCAGCCATCCTGTCCATGCCATCGCGGTGGACAGAACCGGCCCGGCGGGCAGCTTGATCGGGCATGGCAAGCGGCGTGAGAATAGCCAGGATCAGGCGAAATGAATTATCCGCAAAAGAACGCATGGAACGCAAAAGAACAGGCATTCTTTCTATTGCGCACTTTGCGGTCTTTCGCGGTGAACTAACGGATTACCTGTAGTGTGTGGGACTGGGCCGGATGGCTTCGAGCTTGGGCCAAAATTAAACGACGACGCCCCGGCAATTCTGGTCTACACGACCAAAACCTCCCATTCCCCCCGCGTCCCGACCGCCTACGGCGGTCGGG
>JBAWVO010000059.1:0-26327 GCA_037147235.1 Planctomycetota bacterium
ATCTTGATCGGCCTGCTTTTGCCGGCGGTACAGGCGGCCAAGGAAGCCGGCCGGAAATGTGCCGTGTGCGGCTTCGTGTTGCTGCATGGCTGAACCGATTTGCCTGAGATTATTCCTACAGGTGGTTATTCGGCCGGCTTCCTTGGCCGCCTGTACCGCCGGCAAAAGCAGGCCGATCAAGATGGCGATGATTGAAATCACCACCAGTAATTCCACCAGGGTAAAGCCGCGCCGCGAGATGGTTGCTGAAGAACCCATGAAAAAACTCCATCGACGGAGCGAATCCAAAAACATCACGTTCCCCCAAACCCACCGTCAGAGGCTGGGGCGAACCTATATTGAGTTTCGCTGGTTTGAGGCAAGTTGTCAAGCTGCATACTAGCTCAGTTGGCCTTGGTTAACCAAGAGGAAGTTGGTAAACTCCGCCTCGAAATCTCGGGTTCAGGACATTATTCTCAAAGCTGGCATGTCGCAGGAGCAGTGACCGTGGTCATCATCGACAGTGACTCCCGGGCGATCGGTTTCAGTTTGAGGACTGGATACTACTTGGCCCATTGCAGCTTGGCTGCCTATGGCGGAGCGGGCGATTGGTCGGAGATCCTTGCCCTGGGCGATTCGATCCGCACGTTTGAGTGCGACGAATTCCATGGATTTGTCGCCACGCAGAGGAACCTGGTGATCGTCGCCTTTCGCGGCACCGAGTCGGTCGGCAATGCCCTGACCGACGCCGAAACGGCCCTGATTCGCCACGACGCTTTCCCCGGCTTGGTCCATCTCGGTTTTTCCCATGCGGCCGACGCCGTTTATCCTGCAGTTCGCAGCCTGCTGGCTGGCTTGAACCGCGAACTGCCGATCTTGGTCACGGGTCACAGCCTCGGCGGGGCCATGGCCACGCTGGTCGCCCATCGGTTGTCGTCCGAAGGTTTTCCGGTCCGTGCAGTCTACAGCTACGGTTCGCCTCGTGCTGGTGATCGCCATTTCCGCAGTGCCTATCGTCTGCCCAATTACCGCTTTGTGAACGACAACGATCTGATACCCCACTTGCCCTTGCGGTGGTGCTATCATCATGTTGGGCTTTTGAAGCTACTCACCCACGACGGTGAATTGCTGGAACAATACAGCGATTGGAAAGACAAAAAGCGAGAACACATCAAGCACGCCAAGCATGTGCAGCGCGCCCACCGCCATCAGGAAGATCCGCCTTTGGATTTGGGTAAATTCGATTGGTTGGCCGATCACTATCTCGACGGCTATTTAGCCGGCATTGCCCGCCTCCTGCCGCGAGTTCCGCAGCGGCGACTTCCTGAACATGCCGGCGTCAAAATGAACGCGGTGCCATTGCACTGCATCGACAAGCCCGCCGAGCCGATCGTCCGACGGCCGAAGATACTCGACGTACCGATGCAGTCCAACCCGGCAATCACGCAAAGCGAGTTGGCAGCGGCATTCTTCAAGCAGCCGCAGCATAGATCCTAAGGCAACGGCAGCCAGTTCGGCCGTTCCTTGGATGGCAGCACAGCCAAGCGATTGGTCCAATAGGAGTTTAGCTCCTCAAGAACCTCCTGCCGTAGTTGCGTGGCGTCCTCGGGTGCCCCGGCGGCGGTAGCCACAACCCAAGGAATATCGATATTCTCGATCCACATCGACCAGTCAAGGAAAGTCTTGCTTCCTAACCAAACACGCTCGGTCTCCGACCAAAGGGCCTTGACTTGAATTGCCCGACCGCTGAATCGGAAACACACGTCAACCGCAAATCGAACGGCCTGCTTCAAGGAATACCGCGGTACGCGGCGACGGATTGATCGCTGCCGGCAGGTCGAGACGCGTGGACGCCGCGAGGCGGATTGAAGCGCTATCATACGGTTCTCTTGGGTTTTCATGATGAATTTTTTGATGAAGGGCAGCCGGCTGCGGAGTCACTCTACCGCAGTCGCGAGTGCCTTGGGTTGTTTTCTGCTAGCTACCTACATTCGCCGCCGCTACCGCTTCTTGGGGAGGGTGATCCATATCAGTATCCATGTCGATACCCATGTCAATGCTAGGGGGACTCTCCGTTACGTCTTGCCCATCCTTGCGCTTTTGGCGGCGATCTCGTTTCGCTTCGGCCTTTTGCCTTTTCAATGTCTCGCGCTGACGTTTGGCGTACGTGTTACCGTCTTTGGCCATACCGGATCCTCCACTTGGTTCCAAAAAGACAACCATGGCCGAGGCTTCGCTACGGCCCACGATCCAGAAAGAACACACACATCCGCAACCGAATCACCTAATATGGCAACTCGGTCTATGTGAATAAGATCAAGCGGATCAGCTACAATCCAAAAAACATCCACGGCAGGTCGCCTGGATGCGACTCGGGGGAAAGGATTTGGAGGGAAGCTGAGGGGCCGTTCATTCCCTGCCCCGCGTTAGTAGCATTATACCACGATCATACCCCGAGGGGAACCCCATCGCAAATCCAGGGACATCCCCCGGCCGCAAGCAGTGGCTTATTTAGATCCTGGATCCTTCTTCTCCACAAAACGGAGCGAATGGACTAACTGCTCATCGGCCCGGCCGAATGCTGCCAACCGTTTTTCCTCGACCCGAAAGGCAAACATCACCTGTCGGCCCTCGGGATCAGAAACAAGGTAATAGAACCAACCCACGGGAACCGCGTTGTCCTTGCCTTTCGCCTTCACCCGTAGAATTCGCAAGTGAGCCGGAGTCTCCACCTGGGAAAGTTCCGAAAATTCAGCCAAATTTGTACCCAATAATTTCTGTACGATACCCTGGAATTGTTCGAGAGAAGGCAGATTGGACACGTGGACCTGCGGTTGCGGCGAAATCTTGCACAATCCGATGTCCTGGCCGCGATCCAGACGGTGGAACTCATCCTGATCACGGGTCCGATCAATCAGGAACCATGAACGATCGTGAGTCAACTGACATCCACCTCCACTTTGCAGATACCGCACCAGCATCCGTTCATCCGTCAGCTTCAAACTGAGATCGGCCAGCACAGCATCGCTCAGTTTCTCCGCGATCTCCAGTCGGGTGATTTTTGCCTGTACCAGGACGGTGGCATCGAGGCCATCCTCGACCACCCCAATGTCGCGGTTCTGCTTCAATCGCATGGCGAACCAGTCAATGCGGCCGGTTTGGCGATCAAAACGGCACTTGGCCTTCAGATTGATCTGGTTACTCGCACCGAAAAGCTTACCTTCCACCTGGCCCACCAGCTCAAACCTCGCAAACTCGGGCGTCACTTCGTTGAGTGCCATCTGCACCGAATTCGACGTGACCTCGTCCAGCCCCAGAAGCAGAGCGATCGTATCATCCGAAATTCTCCATAGCGAGCCGATTTTCACCGGATTGCCGGGCAATAATTGGTCCAAGCAAAGGCTTTCACCAACTGCGGTTACTAGTTCCAATTCATCCATGCTGAAAGGACCTTTGGGGGAGAATAGAGTCGATTTCCCCCCGACAATTTCCACGCCAATTATTTGGCTCTCCGGCCGTAAGGCGGGGGTTTGTGCAACTGTTCCTTTTCTGAGAGTGGCCGAAGCTTCGTGGTAGTAGCGAACACTCCGCAGCGTCTTCTCCGATGTAGTCGGTATTTCTAGCGTCTTTTCGTCATAGTCGCGACGGCAGGTGAGGCCTACTTCCAGTCTCTCAGGCTTTTCGCTGGTACCGGACTTCGTCAGAACATCGCCGCTGGCTTCCAGTAAGATATTGACATGGTCGATATGGCCAACCTGCCGCTGACTTGCAAAGGTGTAGGTTTCCGTGTTGTCGGAAGCTGCAAGGAGAGGGGAGAGTCGTGTTATCGCCACACAAATAATCACCACACAATGACGAATGTATCTCATGTCTACTGATCCAATCTGGTAATGGATACCCTCGGGTTCTTGGTATCCGCCTATATTATACTGTCCGCGGTTGAGATTGTCGGCCTTGATCATAACTTTGCCAACTGCTGTCACTGCTAGCTCGACGTAGGGTGGGTGAAGCATCGAATGGTGCGTTACGCGAACGGATCTGGAACAGCGGTAAGTGCTTTCAGCGTCTCGACTTCGTGCGCAACCCACCATTTCCCGGCCGGTTCGCTCCACGCACCCTACGGCATGCCGTCACTGCTAGCAGTTGGCAAGGTTATGATCGAGGCCCGCTTCGGGTTAGTGTCAGTCTCAACTGCGGGCAGTATAGCTCCGCGTTTTTGTGGTGCGGCCGTTCCGGCCGCATGAGCAGGCGAGACGCCTGCACCACACGTTGTTTTAGACAGTTGCGTAGTCGGTAGATCGACCTGATTTGCCGAGCAAGTTGAAGCCATCAGGCAGCGGATTTCAATCGGGAACCTAAATTCAGCGGTTTCGGGGCAGTTTGTCCAGCAAAAATTTATCAGGAAAACCCTTAGGGCCTTTCGAGGTTTTCCTTGCTATGCAAGTACTCAAGGAAAGGCGAAAATGCTGTTTTACGCATGGAAGCATGGGGATATTCTGGCCGGCCTATTGCAAGCTGTTGACAAACAGTGTAATCTGGAGCATAGGGGATTTTAGGCAAGAATTTAGATTGATCCGGCACCGGAAACAATCCTCGCTTCAGTGCGTGTTGACAGGTGAAAACCAACCAAGCAAGCGAACCTTGGACACTTTGGAACGTATACAGTATCCGGTCTCCTTCGAGTTTTCACCGGACAGACCGGTTGCCGACGAAAGGACGATAAGATGCACACCGAGTATCGAATCCCTGCGATGCAGGAGCTTCGGGATCAGCAAGTGCGTTTTGCTCCCCGAGAGAAGAAGCTCGAACAGGTTGCTGCGGCCGAGAAACTCTTGACCGAGGTCGAGCCTGATCGGATCTATACCTACGAGTACCTCTGCTATCGGATCACCCGTTTCCGACCTGAGGCCCATTGTGACGTGAAGTTTTCCGGGCGCGAGGCCAAGCACGATCTGGGACTGTTTGTTGAAGATTTATCCGGTGCCGCCAATGTGGCCGCCGATTCCGTCGGCGAGCGAGTGGTCACGGTCGAGGAGCTTGCTAGGCGATTCGATGTCTCAACGAAGACCATTTCTCGCTGGCGTCGATTGGGCCTCGTCAGCCGCCGATTTGTGATGGATGGCCGCAAACGGTTGGGTTTTCTGGAAAGCTCGATCGACCGGTTCGTTGTCCAGAATTCCGATAAGGTCCGTCGCGGAACGCAGTTTAGCCAGCTCAGCGAGGCCGAACGATCGATCATCATCGGGCGTGCGCGACGTTTGGCTCAGGCGGGAGGTTCACCGGCCGAAATCGTTCGCCGCATTGCTCGTAAGACCGGCCGCAATCCCGAGACGGTCCGCTACCTGCTCAAGCAATTCGACCAAGAAAACGCGGACTTGTCTATCTTTTCCGCGGATCGCGGTCCCATTCGCCCGGAAACCAAGCAAAGCATCTACTATCAGTTTCATCGTGGCGAGTCAGCCGATTTGCTTGCAAAACGATTTTTCCGTACGCGGACCAGTATCTACCGCATCATCGCCGAGGTTCGGGCCGAGCAGATTGCCGCATTGCCTTTGGATTACATTCCCAACGACGATTTTACCAAGGCTTTGCGGGCGCCTAAGCGAGAGAAGCAAATTCTCATGCCTTTGCCGGTCAATGACGAGCCGATCAAGAAGGCTCGGCTCCCCTCCGGCTTGCCCCTGTATTTGGCCAGCCTATATGAGGTGCCATTGCTCAGCCGCAACCAAGAGGCTCATCTGTTCCGGAAGATGAACTTCCTGAAATACAAGGCATCCAAGCTGCGAGAGAAACTCGATGCCAGCCAGCCTAAGTCCACGCTCATGGATCAAATCGAAGAGCTTTATGAAGAGGCGGTGGCCACGAAGAACCAGATCATTCGCGCAAATCTCCGGCTGGTCGTCTCAATTTCCAAGCGGCACGTAGGCCAGGCGGAAAACTTCTTCGAGTTGGTCAGCGACGGCAACATTTCACTGATGAGGGCTGTGGAAAAGTTCGATTACGCACGTGGTTTCAAGTTCAGCACCTACGCAAGCTGGGCAATCATGAAAAACTTTGCTCGGACGATTCCGGATGAACTTCGCTACCGCGACAGGTTCCGCAACAGTCAAGAGGATATGTTCACAAGTGCTCCGGATGACCGTAGCGACCAGATTGAACTTGAGTCGTCGCAATCGCAGCGGGAGTGGCAGGTAGAAAAAATTCTGGGACGGCTTGACGAGCGCGAGCAGAAGATTATCATTAGACGTTTCGGCCTGCAACGGGGGCAGGAGCCCCTTACGCTGAAGCAGGTTGGGGCCGAATTGGGGGTGACGAAAGAGCGAATCCGTCAAATTGAGGCCCGCGCCTTGAGTAAACTACGTAAAGCGGTCGAAGAGGAGAAGATCGATTCTCAGGTATAGTTCAATTTGGGGGGGCTTGTTGGATTTTAAGTGGCTGGTGGGACGAAATTACAAGAACTGGCTTTTTTCGCCAGCACACGCCTTGTATTGCCTCGAAGTGTCGTTATACTAGTAGATTCGCGTGTCGGCTCAACCAGCTAGCGTAGCTCAACCGGCAGAGCAGCGGTTTTGTAAACCGCAGGTTGTGGGTTCAAGTCCCTCCGCTAGCTCGTAAGGGATCGGCTTTTGGTAGCTGGTTGTGTGGGTGGTCCGCCGTTGCAAAAAGTGTGAGGCAAGGGCAGGTCGCGGGCGGTGAGTTTGTCGATTCCAAAAAGTGAGGTCACGGAGGCAATCCCCAGCGGGAGCAAAAGATTGAAGCCGGAGGGTTTCCCGAGTGGCCAAAGGGGTCAGACTGTAAATCTGATGGCAACGCCTTCGAAGGTTCGAATCCTTCACCCTCCATTAAATAGAATTGAGCTTTACTGAAGAGAAGGGCTCCGCTGAATTGTAGAAAAAACAAGGTCCGCGGGTGTAGCTCAATGGTAGAGCTGTAGCCTTCCAAGCTACTTACGTGGGTTCGATTCCCATCACCCGCTTGGTCGGCATGGGTATTTTAGATAGAAGGATATCAGATCGGCGACATTAGGCTGCTGTAGCTCAGTTGGTAGAGCGCGTCCTTGGTAAGGACGAGGTCAAGGGTTCAAATCCCCTCAGCAGCTCTCGGTCAGCCGGATGCGTAATGGCCGTTTGTGTGAAACGGAACGGGGTCATGTTGATCCCAAACCAAGGAAATTCGGTCTAACAAGTTCATCGTTACTCGCTTGTGATTGCAGGGAGATAGAATGGCGAAGGAAGTATTCCAACGTAAGAAACCTCACGTCAACGTCGGCACCATTGGCCACATTGACCACGGCAAAACCACGCTAACCGGCGCGATCCTGGCGACTCAGGCCGGCAAAGGGTTGGCTAAATTCAAGTCCTACGCAGATATTGCCAAGGGCGGTACTGTCCGCGACGCGACCAAGACGGTGACCATCGCCGTTTCGCACGTCGAGTACGAAACCGAGAAGCGTCACTACGCTCACATCGACTGCCCGGGGCACGCCGACTTCATCAAGAACATGATCACCGGTGCCGCCCAGATGGACGGGGCAGTCCTCGTTGTCTCGGCTGCTGACGGCCCGATGCCGCAGACCCGCGAGCACGTACTCCTGGCACGCCAGGTAAACGTGCCGGCACTGGTCGTGTTCCTCAATAAGATCGACCTTGTCGACGACGTCGAGTTGTTGGAACTGGTCGAACTGGAGGTCCGCGAGTTGCTCACAAAGTACGGCTTCCCGGGTGACGACATTCCGATCACCCGCGGTAGTTCGTTGCCGGCGTACAACAATCCCACGGATCCGGTTGCCACGAAGTGCATCAGCGACCTGTTGGACACAATTGACGCCTACATTGCCGAGCCGCCGCGTGAAATTGACAAGCCATTCCTGATGGCCATCGAAGATGTCTTCTCGATCGAAGGCCGCGGAACGGTGGCTACCGGTCGTATCGAGCGCGGCGTCGTCAAGGTCGGCGACGAAGTTGCGATCGTCGGGTTCGCTCCCGAGGCTCGCAAGACGATCTGTACCGGCGTGGAAATGTTCAACAAGCAACTCGATCAGGGTATAGCCGGCGATAATGTTGGTTGCCTGCTCCGTAGCATCAAGCGCGAAGAAATCGAGCGTGGCCAAGTGTTGGCTAAACCTGGTTCGATCACGCCGCACACTCAGTTCGAGGCTGAAGTCTATGTCCTGTCCAAGGAAGAAGGTGGCCGGCATACCCCGTTCTTTAACGGGTATCGTCCGCAGTTCTACTTCCGCACGACCGATGTGACCGGCTCAGCAAAGTTGTTGGGGGATGCGGAAATGTGCATGCCTGGCGACAACGTCAGGTTGGAAGTCGAGTTAATCGCGCCTGTCGCGTTGGACGTCAATGTGCGTTTTGCAATCCGCGAGGGTGGCCGCACGGTCGGTTCCGGCGTGGTGACCAAGGTGATCAAGTAAGCAACCCGTTTACATGTCGAAGCGTGGTCTTGGCTGCCGCATGATCCGTAAGGTTCGTGGTTAGCAAGGTTTCAGGCGACGGCGAACAGGGACGTAGCTCAATTGGCAGAGCATTCGCCTCCAAAGCGAAGGGTTGCGAGTTCGATTCCCGCCGTCCCTGCAATTATATAAGGTTCAAAACGGTGAGCACAATTATCGAAGAGTTTCTGCGGGTTGGCGTTTACAAACGAAGCCAGGGTCGGATTGTCCGGCAGGTGACGTTTGCTGCGATGGCGTTGACTTTGCTTATTGGTCTGTGGAAGCTCGTGTTGACGTTGCGTGTTGGAGAGGGTTATTCAACGTGGCTCTGCTACGGACTTCCGGGAGTACTCGCCATCGTTGGTTTGTGGGCCGTGTATCGCAGTGTCAACTTGCCGGCCTTCGCCGACTTCCTGATCGCGGTGGAAGCCGAGATGAACAAGGTTTCGTGGCCCTCGCGAGGTGAATTGATTCGCTGGTCGGTGGTTGTGATCTTAATGATTTTTTCGATCGGCCTTTTATTGGCGGCCTTCGACGTTTTTTGGATTTGGTTCTTCAAGCTAATTGGCGTGTACTCCGCCTGAGCAGTATCACGTGGACCCGAATTGTTTTTTTGGCAGAGGTTGAACCGTCGTGACAGAACAGACCGGACAGAACCCTGAAGTCTTGCTGGATTCTCCTGCGGTGTACGCGGGGGTTGAGCAACAGCCGGACGTTGCGCCCGTCACGCAGCAGGATCTGGAACAATCGGCGATTGTTGAAAAGACGGCTTTGCCGGAATCCCTTGCGGAAGAGGACTCGGAAGAGCTGATTGTGCGCGTCAAAACCAAGGAGCGTGCTCGTCCGAGGACAGAGGCGTCCAAATCGCGAAAAGCAACCGTGGTTGCTCCTGCGATTGTGGTGGACGTTCCAAAGTCCGAAAACATGAATTGGTACATTCTCAAAGTCCAGAGCAACCGTGAAGAATCCATTCGCGAAGGCATGTTGCGTCGAGTTTCGATTCAAGGTCTCGATCGATATTTCGGCGAAGTTATTGTTCCTACCGAGAAGGTTACGGAATTCAAGGGCGGCAAGAAGCGAGTGATCAAGCGGAAGCTTTATCCCGGTTACATTGTCATCCACATGGAGATCAACGAAGACACCTGGTTCTTGGTGCGTGAAACGCCCGGAATCGGTGACTTCACCGGTGCTTCCGGCGTGCCCACGCCCATGCTGCCGCACGAGGTCGAGCGGATTATCGCGAAACAGGAAGAAAAGAGCGAAAAGGCTCCCGATTTGAAGATCCCCTTCACCAAGGGCGATCGCGTGAAGGTCATTGAAGGAAACTTCGAGAACTTTGACGGTGAAGTGGACGCAATCGACAAGACCAATGGCCGCGTGACGGTGATGATCACAATTTTCAATCGGACCACGCCCGTCGAATTTGAATACTGGCAAGTCGAGTCGGTTTGATGGAGTTTTTCTTATTCAGTAGAACTCTGACAACTGACAACTGACAACTGACAACTAACAACTGAAGTAACATGGCGAAAAAACTCGTAGCCGAAGTAAAGTTCCAGGTCCCTGGCGGTCAGGCTACCCCCGCACCCCCAGTCGGCACGGCTTTGGGTAAGTATGGTATTAACTTGGGACAGTTCGTGTCGCAGTTTAACGACCGCACCCGCGAGGCTGGCGGCATGCCAATCCCCGTGGTGGTGAAGGTATACAGTGACCGCACGTTTGAGTTTTTGACCAAGAGCCCGCCGGCGGCCGCGTTGTTGAAGAAGGCTGCGGGCATTGCCAAGGGTTCCGGCGTTCCCAATAAGGAAAAGGTCGGTAAGGTCACTTGGACTCAGGTCGACGAAATTATCAAGCTGAAGCAAAACGACATCGGTTCCGCCAGCCCCGAGGCTGCTCGCCGGCTAGTTGCGGGCACCGCTCGCAGCATGGGTCTGGAAGTGATCGATTAGTGAATGAAGTGGATGGAGTTGTCGGTTCTCAGTGTCGGCAAGGGATGCCGAAGACAACAACGGACAACTATTTACTACCTCTAAAGTAGGAGGCGATTCGTTCGCCGCAAGACTACGGGAGAAACAAGCGAATGCCAAGAGTAGCGAAACGTATGAAGGCCATGCGGGCCAAGTTGCCGACGGGATCGACGCCGATGCCGCTTTCCGAGGCGGTCAATCTGTTGAAGACATTCAACACCACTAAGTTTGACCAGACGGTTGAAGTCGTGATGCGATTGGGAGTCGATCCTAAGCAAGCCGACCAATTGGTCCGTGGTTCGATTGTGTTGCCCAACGGTATCGGCAAGACGCTCCGAGTGATCGTTTTTGCCAAGGGCGATAAGGCCGAAGATGCCAAGGCTGCCGGTGCCGATGAAGTCGGCGGACCGGAATTGGCCGAGAAGATTAAGGGTGGGTGGACGGACTTCGACGTCTGTATTGCTGCTCCAGACATGATGGGTATTGTCGGTCCTTTAGGCAAGGTTTTAGGTCCTCGTGGCCTAATGCCATCGCCTCGCGCCGGCACGGTGACGCCCGATGTCGCCAAGGTAATCAAGGAATACAAGGCTGGTAAGGTAGAGTTCCGCTGTGATTCGGGTGGCAATGTCCACGCGGTGGTCGGTAAGCTGAGTTTTGAGGCACAGAAACTCGTGGAAAACATTTCGGCTTTTATTAACTTCGTCCTGCACATCAAGCCGGCTGCGGTCAAAGGCCAGTATGTTAAGGGAATTGCCATCAAGGGGACGATGAGTCCCGCTTTGCGGATCCAGTCGACGTAGGGAAATGAACCATCGTCGTAAAGATGGCCTTTCGTGGCGATACGTCGGGGAGTGGGATTGGTTTCTCGCTCTTGACGGCGGCGCGTTTGACAGGTCTTTCAGGGAAGTAATTCAGTCGCAACAAATCAACGAGGCGCAGTAAATCAGCGAGGCGCAAGGCATGAGCAAGTACGTCAAAAATTTGGTATCGGATGACATTAAGAAACGCTTGCAGAGCGTTAATGATGCCCTGTTAGTGAACATGGTTGGCATGAACTCCTCCTCCTCTTATATGTTGCGGAAGGAGCTACGTGCCAATAAAATCAACATTCTCGTGGTGAAGAACAGTTTGGCCGCACGGGCCACGGCTGGCACTCCCCTGGCGAGGTTGTTTGACGGAGTCGGCGGATCCGCTGCGATCTGCTGGGGTAGCGAGGATATCGTGGCCCTGGCCAAGTCGATCACCAAAATCCTCAAGAGCGAAAAATTCCCTGCGTTTCAGCCGCGCGGGGGCGTCATGGATGGCGAGCAGATCTCGGCCGATCAGGTCGCCGAGGTCGCAAAGTGGCCAAATCGGATGGAGCAACTGAGTCTCTTGCTTGGTCAGATCCTGTCAGTCGGTTCGCGATTGAACGGCCAGTTAATCGCGGTCGGCGGGGCGTTGGCCAGCCAGATTGCCGAGAGGGCCAAGGGCGACGAAGAAGCCGCCACACCGGAGGATGCGCCCCCCGCGGACGCAGCCTCCGGTCCGGAATGTTTACCCCCCACGGATTTGCCTCCTGCGGAAGTCCCCTCCGCGGATGGGGCTTCCGCAACATGAGAATAGGTAGAGGTTGCCAGTTGTCGAATGTCAGTGCATCTGACCTGACACCTGACAACCGACAATTTTTTTATCGGATTTAACCCATTTCAAACCAACAAGTATAGAATCGTGTCGGCGGCCGGTTCCAGTCGGTTCCGTGCCGCAACGCAAAAGTAAGAAAGGATCGAATAGCAATGTCAACTGCTGAAGCTACCCGTGAATACACCCAGGCTGCCAAGGATCTAGGCGATAAGATTGTCGCCTTAACCCTCAAGGAGGCCAAGGAGCTGAGTGATTACCTAGAAAACGTCCACGGCATTAAGCCCGCGGCCGGTGGTGCCGTGATGATGGCTCCGGCTTCTGGCGATGCCGGCCCAGCTAAGGTGGCTGAGGTGCAGACCGAGTTCGATGTGGTGATCGAAAGCTACGAAGCGACCAAGAAGATTGGAATCATCAAGGTCGTGCGGGCTGTCACCAGCCTGGGCCTGAAGGAAGCCAAAGATCTCGTCGAAGCTGCTCCCACCAAGGTCAAAGAAGGCCTCTCGAAAGACGATGCCGAGAAGCTCAAGAAGGAACTGGAAGAAGCCGGCGCGAAGATTACTATCAAGTAGTTCGCGGTTTCATGCTGCATCGCCATGGAGTCAATGACCATGGACCCCCTCTTAAGTCGGAGGGAAATGTGTTGCTTGGACAGTGTTGTATCTCGTTGCTTTCCCATACCCCCCGGGGCCAAGACAGCGGCGCGGCAGTGTTATGCCGCGTCGCTTGGCTGTTTCCCACCGGCCTGCCGGGATTCCTTTGCTTTTCTCAGAGGTGAGTGCCCATGGCGACTTCCGCCCAACGACGTATTCTGCCTAAGGAAATTCGTCGATTCGGCAGTCAGCGAGCCCCACATGGGATTCCTGATCTGACCCAGATCCAAACTCGCGGTTACGATGCCTTCCTACAGCAGGAAGTTCCCTGGCAGAATCGCAATGACCAGGGGATCGAGGGCGTGCTGCGCGAAATTTTCCCGGTGGAGAGCTACGACAAAACGCTCCGCTTGGAGTACCTCCGCTACGAACTGGGGAAACCCCGCTACGAGCCAGACGAGTGCCGTCAACTCCGATTGACCTACGGCCGGCCGTTCAAGGTATGGCTCAAGCTCACCAAGGAGCAGCCGGTTGAGGAAGAGGTCTACCTGGGCGACATCCCCATCATGCTTGGCGGCGGCGAGTTTATCATCAACGGTGCCGAGCGAGTCGTGGTGAATCAACTCCACCGCAGCCCCGGCGTCGATTTTGTGATGAAACTTGAAGGCACCAGTGATCGCCGTTTGCACAGTTGCCGTATCATTCCCGAACGTGGTAGCTGGATCGAACTAAACGTCACCCGCAAGGAAAGCCTGACGGTTCGCATTGACCAGAGCGGCAAGTTCTCGATCATGACCTTGCTGCGAGCCATGGATCCGAAGTACGGTGAAAACGAGGCCTTGCTGCGGGTTTTCTACGAGACCGAGAACGTGATGGTTAGTGACGACCGCAGTGTCGCCAACATCGAAGGCAAGCTGGCCGTGAGCGATATCATCTATCCGGCCTCCAGTTCCCGTGCCGGTGAAGTGCTTGTCGAGAGCGGCCAAAAGATCACCAAGAACGTCGCGGAAACGATTTGTACGTCGGGTCTGCTCGAGATCGAGGTCATGGCCGACCCGAAAAACCCGCTTCTGCTGAACTCGCTGGCGGAAGACGCAACGGGCAGTCACCAGGAGGCCTTGTTGCGGATCTATCAGCGCCTACGGCCGGGCAATCCGCCCAACCTGGAGAAGGCCAAGGCGTTGTTCATCGAGAAGTTCTACGATACCAATCGTTATCGCCTCGGGCGCGTTGGCCGCTTCCGTATCAACCGCAAACTCGGCTTGGATATTCCCGAGACCGAGATGACCCTGCGATCTGAAGACCTGATCGCCGCGATTCAGTATCTTAGCAAATTGCGTGCTGGTGATCCGAGTGTGGAAATCGACGACATCGACCACCTTGGCAACCGCCGCTTACGCACCATCGACGAGCTGGCCGGCGATGAACTCCGCAAGGGTTTCCTCAAACTTCGCCGTACCGTGCAGGAGCGGATGAGTTTGAAGGACATTGAGGATATGACGCCGCGGAGCTTGGTGAACCCCAAGAGCATCTCGGCGGCAATCGAGTATTTCTTCGGCCGCGGCGAGTTGTCTCAGGTGGTTGACCAGACCAACCCCTTGTCGATGCTCACGCACGAGCGGAGGCTCTCGGCCTTGGGTCCTGGCGGTTTGAACCGCAAGCGGGCCGGCTTTGAAGTCCGCGACGTGCATATTTCGCATTACGGGCGGATCTGTCCGATCGAGACGCCCGAAGGTACGAACATCGGTCTGATTTCCAGCTTGGCGATCTACGCCGGCGTGGACGATTACGGTTTTCTGGTCACGCCGTACCACAAGGTGAAGAACAGCAAACTAGAGTTCGACAAGGCAGGCAAGGCCGTCATCGAGTTGCTCCGCGCGGATCAGGAGCACGAGGCTCACCTGGCCCCGGCCGACGTGTCGATTGACAACGGCAAACTGATCGGCGACTCGGTGATCGCTCGCTACCATGGCGACTTCCAGATTGTTCCCTGCGATCAGGTGCAGTACATCGACGTGGCCCCGAGCCAGATGGTCGGCGTTTCGGCCGGCTTGATCCCCTTCCTTGAACACGACGACGCCAACCGCGCGTTGATGGGTTCTAATATGCAACGGCAGGCCGTGCCGCTGCTGATCACCGATCCACCGTTGGTGGCCACGGGCATGGAGGTCGAGGCCGCACTGAACTCGAGTATGATCATCCGCGCCCGCACCAAAGGCACGGTGACCTATGCCGACGCACGGCGAATCGAGATCGGCAGCGACGTTTACGACCTCCGCAAGTTCGTCGGCCTGAACGAGCGGACCTGCCAGAACCAGAAGCCGATCATCAACGTCGGTGACAAGGTTGAGAAGGGGCAGGTCATCGCCGACGGTGCCGCCACGTACAAGGGCGAGCTGGCCCTGGGCCGCAATGTTCTGGTGGCCTTTATGGTCTGGGACGGATTCAACTTTGAAGACGCCATCATCATCGGTGAAGAGCTGGTGCAGAACGACACCTACACCTCGATCCACATCGAGGAGTTTGACATTGAAATTCGCGAGACCAAGCTAGGCCGCGAGGAGTTCACTCGCGACATCCCCAACGTCAGCGAGAAGATGCTCCGCAACCTCGACGAGACGGGCATCGTTTGCGTTGGCACCTACGTCCGCCCGGGCGACATTCTCGTGGGCAAGGTCTCGCCGAAGTCGAAGACCGAGCTCACGCCGGAAGAGAAATTGCTGCACGCCATATTCGGTCGTGCAGGTGAAGACGTGAAAAACGATTCGCTGGAAGTGCCCTCGGGTGTGGAAGGCATCGTTATCGACACGCAAAAGTTTTCTCGTCGCATGAGTCTCACCGAAGAGGAGCGAAAGGCGTTTGAGAATGCGCTCAAGGAAGCCGAGACCGAGGGGAATGAGCGGATCGCCACGGCCTTTGGCAAATTGGTGACCAATATCGAGGAAGTGCTGAAGAAAAAGCTGGCCGACGAAGACGGCAATCCGTTGGTCGAAGGCCGCGATTATCGCAGCGTGGTCGAACAGGCTCAAAACTTCAACATCGAAACATTCGACGTCCGCAGCCCGGAGCGAAAAGCTGTCCTAGAGAAGCTTTACAAGCAGGAGTGGCCGGCGGTCGAGGCGGCCATTTATGCTCGTGATCGCAAGCTCAACTCCATGAAGCGCGGCGACGAGCTTCGCAGCGGCGTGTTGCAGATGGTCAAAATTTATATTGCTGCCAAACGGGTGATTTCCGTGGGCGACAAGATGGCTGGTCGGCACGGCAACAAGGGCGTGATCTCCAAAGTTCTGCCCCGCGAGGACATGCCCTTTTTGGCCGACGGAACCCCGATCCAGATCATGCTCAATCCGTTGGGTGTGCCCAGTCGTATGAATGTGGGCCAGATTTTGGAGACGCACCTCGGCTGGGCCGGTTTCAAGCTCGGTTTTCAGTCGATCACCCCCGTCTTTGACGGCGCGACCGAGGCCGACATCCGTAAGCTGTTGGTCGACGGAGGCCTGCCCGAATCGGGTAAGAGCCAACTGTTTGACGGCCGCACGGGCGATCCGTTCGAGCAATTCTCGACCGTGGGTTACATTTACATGCTCAAGCTCCACCACTTGGTCGACGACAAGGTGCATGCGCGTTCCACCGGTCCTTACTCACTCATTACCCAGCAACCTCTGGGTGGCAAGGCTCGCTTCGGTGGCCAGCGATTTGGGGAAATGGAAGTGTGGGCGTTGGAGGCTTATGGCGCGGCCTATATCCTCCAGGAGTTGCTCACCGTCAAGAGCGACGACGTTGAAGGCCGCACGAAGATTTACGAATCGATGGTCAAGGGCGAGAACACGCTCGAGGCAGGCACTCCGGCCAGTTTTGATGTGTTGACCAATGAAATCCGCGGCCTTGGTCTCAATATGCAACTTGAAAAGGCTCGAGCCTGACAGAACAGAAATGGCGAATGACGAATGACGAATGACGAAGGAATGATGGAGAACGAACAACGAAAAATGTGCCTTGGATTCGGTCGATCACGGCATTTTCATTCGTCATTCGTCATTCGTCATTCGTCATTTTGATTTCCTCCTTCCCTCCCCAGTATTTTTCGGCAATTAAGTAGGAGGCATTCCCATGAGTATCGGCGAAACGACATACGATCGGATTAACGATTATTCGGCGGTCAAGATCAGCTTGGCCCGTCCCCACGATATCCGCAGTTGGTCGTTCGGCGAAGTGAAAAAGCCGGAAACGATCAATTATCGCACCTATCGCCCAGAGAAGGACGGCCTGTTTTGCGAACGGATCTTCGGGCCCGAGAAAGATTGGGAGTGTTCCTGCGGCAAATACCGCGGAATGAAGTACAAGGGCATGATTTGCGACCGCTGCGGCGTGAAGATCACGCATAGCCGTGTGCGCCGCAAACGCATGGGTCACATCGAACTGGCCGCGCCGATCGTCCACATCTGGTTTTTCAAGGCCATGCCCAGTCGCCTGGGTGCCTTGCTGGCCATGAAGACCACGAGCCTCGAGAAGATTATCTACTTTCAGGACTACGTCGTCACCCGCACCGGCGATACGCCGCTCAAGCTACAGCAGCTTCTCACCGAAGACGAGTACCGCGAAGTCCGCACTCAGTATGGTGAAGGATCCTTCGACGTCGACATGGGTGCCGAGGCCGTCCGCAAGTTGCTCATGGAATTGGACCTCGTCAAGCTTTCGCAAGACTTGCGGGTCGACTTGGCCGAGACTTCCTCGAAGCAGAAGAAGAAGGATCTGATCAACCGCCTGAAGATCGTTGAGGCCATTCGCGACAGCGACAACCGGCCCGAGTGGATGGTGATGGACGTCATCCCGGTCATTCCGCCCGACCTGCGTCCGTTGGTTCTTTTGGACTCGGGCAATTTCGCCACGAGCGACCTGAACGATCTCTACCGCCGCATCATCAACCGTAACAATCGGTTGAAGAAGCTCGTGGACCTCAACGCCCCTGAAGTCATCATTCGCAACGAGAAGCGGATGCTGCAGCAGTCGGTCGATGCTTTGTTCGACAACAACCGCTGCAAGCGGCCGGTGCTCGGATCGAGCAACCGTCCGCTGAAGTCGCTCACGGACATGATCAAAGGCAAACAGGGTCGCTTCCGCGAGAACCTGTTGGGCAAGCGAGTTGACTATTCGGCACGTAGCGTGATTGTCGTCGGTCCGGCGCTGCGGCTGCATCAGTGCGGTTTGCCGAAGAAGATTGCCCTGGAACTGTATCAGCCGTTCATCATCCGCCGGCTCAAGGAGCTAGAGCATGCCGATACGATCAAGTCGGCCAAAAAGATGTTGGAACGGAAGGACGAGGAGGTTTGGGATATTCTCGAAGAAGTGATTCAGAATCACCCGGTACTCCTGAATCGTGCCCCCACGCTGCACCGCATGGGTATCCAGGCATTCGAGCCAACCTTGGTGGAGGGCAACGCCATCAAGCTTCACCCGCTGGTCTGCAAAGGCTTCAACGCCGACTTTGACGGCGACCAAATGGCCGTGCATCTGCCGCTTTCGATCGAGGCTCAGGTCGAGGCTCACACGCTGTTGATGTCCACGAACAACATCTTCAGCCCGGCCAGCGGCGCACCGATCATCAGCCCTTCGCAGGACGTGGTGATGGGTTGCTACTACATGACCGCCTCGCTGCAGCAATGCAAGGGCGACGGCATGAAGTTCGCGTCGTTCGAGGAAGTGCAGCTTGCCTATTCGTTGGGCAAGGTGGTTACCCATGCGGCCATTGAGGTCCGCCTGGCCGAAAGCCGCTTCATCAAGACCGACCCTTCGGTCAAACCCGGCTCGCTCATCAAGACGACCGTTGGCCGCGTGGTGTTTAACTCATGGTTGCCCGACGGCATGCCGTTTTACAATATGCCGTTGCGGTCGAAGGATTTGGCGGAAGTGATTTCCGACTGCTACGAGATTCTCGGCCGGCGGAAGACGATCGACCTCTTGGACACGATCAACCGCATCGGCTTCCGGTCGAGCACGATCAGCGGCCTGAGCTTCGCTACCGACGACCTAATCACGCCGCCCAGCAAGCAGAAGATCATTCAGAACGCCGAAAAGAGCGTGGGCAAAATCCACAAGCTCTACCAGCGCGGCATCATCACCGAGGGCGAGCGTTATAACCAGGTGTTGGACGCATGGACTCACGCTCGCGAACAGATCACCACGGAAATGATGGTCGAATTGGAGAATGACCGTCGCATCGCCACGCACGTCAACTACGTCAACCCGATCTACCTCATGGCGCACTCCGGTGCCCGCGGTGGCGTCGAGCAGATTCGCCAGTTGGCCGGCATGCGCGGTTTGATGGCCAAGCCGTCAGGCAAGATCATCGAGACGCCGATCAAGGCCAATTTCCGCGAAGGCTTGAGCGTGCTGGAATACTTCAGTTCGACGCACGGTGCTCGCAAAGGTTTGGCCGATACGGCGTTGAAGACGGCCGACTCGGGTTACCTCACGCGCAAGCTGGCCGACGTCGCTCAGAACGTCGTCGTGACCCAGCACGATTGCGGCACCACGAACGGCATCACCAAGGGCGTGATCTACCGTGGCGAGAAGGTCGAGGTAAGTCTCAAGGACTCGATCCGTGGCCGCGTCAGCCGTTCAAATATCGTCAATCCGATCACGGACGAAGTGATCGTCAAGGAAAACGACCTGATCACGGTCGAGGTTGCACGCCGCATCGAGCAGATGGGTTTGGAGAAGATCCAGGTCCGTAGTCCGATGACCTGTGATGCCTCGCTGGGTATCTGTGCCTTGTGCTACGGCATGGACCTTTCCACCGGCTCGCTGGTGGAAGAAGGCATGGCGGTGGGCATTATCGCCGCCCAGAGCATCGGCGAACCGGGTACGCAGTTGACGATGCGTACTTTCCACATCGGTGGAACGGCCGCTCGCCACGTCGAAGAGAGCGAGATCAAAGCCAAGAAGCAAGGCGTGGTCAAGTTCACCCGCATGAAGGTCGTCCGCAACGACGCGGGACAGCATGTCGTGCTCACCCGCAACGGCGAGATCCTCATCTTGGATCAGAAGGGCCGCGAACTAGAGAAGTACGAAGTGCCCGCCGGCGCCAACTTGGCGGTCAGCGAGAACCAGGAAGTCAATCCCGGCGATATCCTATGCCAGTGGGATCCACACGCTATTCCCATTCTCGCCGAAGTCAGCGGAAAGGTCCGTTTTGAAGACATCGTCGAAGGCGAAACCATGCGAGCGGAGAAGGATCCTAGCGGTCACGAACGCAAGCTTATCACGGAACACAAGGGCGATCTGCACCCGCAGATCATCATTGAGGACGAGGCAGGTAAAATACTCGACTTCTACTACTTGCCGGAAAAGGCCCACATTGAAGTCACGGAAGGCAATCTGCTCTCGGCGGGTACGCTGCTTGCAAAAACGCCCCGCGAAGTGGCTGGTACCCAGGACATCACCGGCGGTCTGCCTCGCGTGACGGAAATCTTCGAGGCGCGTAAGCCGAAGGATCCGGCCGTGATCGCCGAGATTGACGGTACGGTAGAACTACTGGGCGAGAAGCGTCGCGGCAAGCGGACGATCGTCGTCCACAGCGAAAGCGGCATCGAGCGCGAGCACCTCGTCTCGCACGGCAAGCACTTGCGCGTACACGCGGGCAGCTTCGTCCGCGCCGGCGAGGCGTTGGTTGACGGGCCGCTGGTTCCCCACGACATCCTCCGCATCTCGGGCGAGGAAGCCGTGCAAGATTACCTCACCCGCGAGATCCAAAACGTCTACCGCAGCCAGCGCGTGGAAATCAACGACAAGCACATCGAGATTATTGTCTCGCAGATGCTTCGGAAGGTTCGCGTGGAGAGCTTCGGCGACACGACTCTTTTGCCCGGCTCGGTCATGGATGTTTTCGAGTTCCGTGCCGTGAATGAGGAATTGGCCAAGTGCCTGAAGATCTCGCACAAGGGCGATAGCGATTTTGCCGAGGGAACAATCGTGCCGATCGTAACCTTGAATCAGACAAATGCCCAGATCGAGGCCCTGGGCGGTACACCGGCCAAGGGCGTCAAGCCCAAGGTAGCCACTGCCAGTAGGCAGCTACTAGGCATCACCAAGGCCTCGGTGCAAAGTTCCAGCTTCATCTCGGCCGCCAGCTTCCAGGAAACCACGAAGGTACTCACGGAAGCCGCCTTGGCGGGCAAGATCGACCGCCTCGTCGGCCTGAAGGAGAACGTGATCCTTGGACACCTCATCCCGGCCGGCACAGGATTCCGCACCTATCAGGAATCGGAAGTCCGCATCCGTCCGAACGCCCTGGAAGGCTTGGGACCGGAAAAAGAAGACATCCTTGCTCGTCATTTCCCATTATTGGAAGGTGCTGGAAGAGCCGATCCTGCCAAAGATGGCGGCGGTCGTACTCAGGCCGGCCCCAGTCCCTTGGACGCGCTGTTTCAGCATGTTGGGGCTTCCGACGATGACGATAGTGAAAAAGAGGAAATGGGTGGCGAGAAGGTTGACGAAGAGTAAATTGTCCGAAGCAACGCCCCCATCCCGGGTGGTTGATTAGACTTAAATTTGTCCTGCCCCCCGTTGACAGGCCATAAAAAAACAACACAATGAAGGATTCTCGTCTTTTTGGCGAGAATGCGATCCGAACCCATCGAGTATTTCATGCCGACAATCAACCAACTAGTTCGAAAGAAGCGCACCGTCCAGCGACGGTACAGCAAAGCACCTGTGCTGGAGCAGTGTCCGCAGAAGCGCGGCGTTTGCCTACAGGTCAAAACGATGACTCCCAAGAAGCCAAACTCGGCTTTGCGGAAGATCACCCGTGTACGGCTTTCCAACGGCAAGGAAGTCACCGTGTACATTCCGGGTGAAGGCCACAGCCTTCAGGAACACTCGATCGTGTTGATCCGCGGTGGTCGTGTTCGTGATTTACCCGGCGTTCGTTACCAAGTCGTCCGCGGTGCTCTCGATACTCTGGGTGTCGAAGGCCGCAAGCAGTCCCGCAGCCGTTACGGCGCGAAAAAGTCAAGCAAGTAGAGGGACTGGGGTTGGGGGCTTGGGACTAGAAAAAAATTATCCCGCCCGCTTGCCCCGTTTCCCTAACCCCTAACCCCCTTCATTTATCATGGGTCGAATTACTGCCAGTCGAAAAATGCTTACCGGAGATCCGAAGTTCGGGTCACTCTTGGCCAGTAAGTTTATTAATTGCATGATGTGGAGCGGTAAAAAGAGTAACGCTCAGCGGGTCTTTTATGGCGCGTTGGACATCATCCACGACAAGCTCAAAGATGCCGAGCCGATCGAGGTATTCACGCAGGCCCTCGAGAACGTCAAGCCAAACATCGAGGTTCGCTCGAAGCGAGTTGGTGGTGCCTCGTATCAAGTGCCGATGCAGGTCAATCGCATCCGCCAGCAGTCGTTGGCTATCCGTTGGATTCTGGGTGCCTGTCGTGAAAAGAAAGGCCGGCCCATGCACGAGAAGCTGGCCGGAGAACTTCTCCAAGCCTACAAGCGCGAAGGTGTTGCCTATACCAAGCGCGAAAACGTCCACCGCATGGCCGACGCCAATAAGGCATTCGCCCACTTCGCTTGGTAGGGTGAAGTTAGGAGTTAGGAGTTGGAAGTTAGGAGTTAGAATTGAGATTTTGACTTCTCACGCGTTCATTCTGGCCTCTAGCTCTTGACGCCCCCATAACTTCTAACTCCTAACTCCCAACTTCCAACTCCTAACTCCATCATGAGCAGTAACGACATTCTTCGTGTCGCCGTAGTAGGCGGCGACGGGACCGGTCCGGAAGTCACCGCCGAAGCCGTCAAAGTGTTCAAGGCCGTCGCAGCCTTGGAAGGCATTCGCTACGAACTCAAGGATTTTGATCTCGGTGGAGCACGTTTCCTTCGCACCGGCGAGATCCTGCCCGAGGACGTCGTCAACGAACTGGCTACCTTCAAGGCCATTCTTTTGGGTGCCGTTGGCCATCCCGACGTCGCCCCCGGCGTTCTGGAAAAAGGCCTGCTTCTGGCCCTGCGTTTCCGCTTTGACCAGTACATCAATCTCCGGCCCGTCAAGCTTTTTCCCGGCGTAGAAACCCCGCTGGCCGGTAAGGGGCCTGGTGATATTGATTTTGTTGTCGTCCGCGAAAATACCGAAGACATGTACGCCGGCGTCGGTGGCTGGCTGAAGAAGGGTACGCCCGACGAAGTCGCTACGCAGACGGCCATCTACACCCGCAAGGGCTGCGAGCGATGCATCCGCTGGGCTTTCGAGTTCACCCGTAAACGCAATCAGAAGAAACAGCTTACGCTCGTGGCCAAAACCAACGTGTTGACTTTCGGCCACGACCTTTGGTGGCGCACCTTCCAGGAAGTGGCCAAGGAGTATCCTGACATCAAGGCCGACTACAATCATGTCGACGCCTGCTGCATGTGGATGGTGAAGAACCCCGAATACTACGATGTGATTGTTACCACGAACATGTTCGGCGACATCATCACCGACCTGGCCGGCATTCTGCAAGGCGGCATGGGCGTGGCCGCCGGTGGCAACATCAATCCCGATCCCGGCGGGGTGAGCATGTTTGAGCCGATGGGCGGCAGCGCGCCGAAGTACACCGGCATGAATGTCATCAACCCCATTGCCGCCATCGCCGCCGCCGGCATGCTCCTCGAGCATAGCGGCTATCCCCAGGCCGGCCAACGGGTAATGAAGGCCGTGCAGTCGGTCACCGGCACGAAGATGAAGAGCCAAGCCGCCGGCAAGATGGGCCACGGCACCATGGAAATTGGCGATCTGGTCTGCAAAGCTCTGTGAGATATTGGATCTGCCGGCCATTAGCGACCAAGGGATTCTGTCCCTAGCTTCTTGGCCGTAGGAGTTCGACTCAATTGAGGTCGCGTGTCAAATCGTTCAAATCTTGCGGGATAATATCGTGGCCGGCCAGGATTGCTCTTTGCTCTGCATCCAGCACGGGTGCAATGCCCATGTATTGTTGTGTCCACCCTTGATACTGTGGCATCGTTTGCAGAAAACGGCCAACATGCTTCTTAAAGTTATTCACATCCGAAAGCAATTTTTTGGGAGATCGCTTGCATGAGCCAAAGCGGATGGCCTGTTCCGACTCGTTGACGGCCAC
Organism: Planctomycetota bacterium; assembly: GCA_037147235.1. Taxonomy (GTDB): domain Bacteria; phylum Planctomycetota; class Planctomycetia; order Pirellulales; family Thermoguttaceae; genus JANXQG01. Next base: position 23,714 of record JBAWVO010000059.1, read on the forward strand.
CAGATCAATCTCCGTGTCGGACCTATCCCAGAATTTTTGAACTCGATGGGTAATCGGAAAATCTCCAATCCCCCTGCGGCTACGCTCTTCGTAGAGTTGGCCAACGAGTTTCTCCAAGGCTCCTCCCTCGACATCCGCTAGGCGCTGATCGGCTTCTTCAATCAGGTCGCCAAGAGGGCGAAACGCTATTGCGGATACCGGATTTGCCAAAGCCGCAAGCCAAGAGCGGAGAAAATTATCGGTCACGTAATAGCGGCTTCGCTTCGCTTCAGGCTTGGCGAACACCGGCAGCTTTCGCTCAATCAGTTGGAATCGTTCGATCAGTACCTTGAGGTAGCCGCCAATTTGAGTATCAGGACTCCCACTGACCTCTCGAATCGCCCGCACGAGTTCGTTGTGCATCCGTCCCGGGTTGCGAGCCACGAATTTCAGGACGACGTCATACCGACCGCGCAGTTCACGAAGGAACCAATTCTCGGCCTCGGATCGAAGGGGCGATGAACTTTCAAAGAAAATGCGGCGCAGCAGAAGCTTGCGCTCGGCGGAAAGCACTTGCTGCTCGTAGCAGTCCCGGTAAAACTTGGGCACTCCTTCAAAAAGGCTCCAGAGGAACAGCAGTCGTTCGGGGGTCGGAGCGGCATGATCTTGAAGGATCAATAGGATTGAGCCGATGTCGAGATGCGTGAGATCAAGGGTGTCGGTAACTCGGTTGTAGAGCGGTGCGGTGCGATCTTCGAGCAACGCCATCATCTCGGTATGGACCGAACCAAGGACGATCAACCCTCCTCGCACTTGCTCGGACTTGGCAGCCAACCGATCCACACCCGCCTGCAAGTACGAGCAAAACTCTTCGTAACCTTTGCGGTTGAAGTATTGGAACTCGTCCAGAACGAGGATATACCCTCCTTCAGCCATCGTCTCCAGCAACTTCGCAAGTTGAAGAAGGTTGTTGGGTCGAGGATATCGATCGAAAGGCACTTGGAATGTTTCCAATGCGTCATTCACTGCCGAGAGAACACCCGCTGGCTCGGAATCAGGTATTTGCAGGTAGAAAACCGGTTGCTTGCTGCCGATTTCCCGAATCGCTTCCTGAATGAGCGCCGTTTTACCGATTCGACGGCGACCGGTAACTTTGGCGAAAAACCAGCGTTCGCGGTCGAGCATCCGCTCGAAGTTCGCAAGTTGCTCCCCACGACCGTAGAATTTCCAGTCCGCCATGTTGTTCCAATAAGATAAAGCCACTTTACCTAAATAAGATAAAGCCATCTTACCTTAAATAGACAGGTACTGCAAGTGACGCTTGTTGCGGCCGTTTATTGTGGCCGGCCTCCGGTGTTGTGGCCGGTCTCTGACCGAGCTGATGTGGCCGGTCTCCGACCGAGCCACACGACCGACCGAAGGTCTCCCTTTCGCCGGGGAGACCTTCGGTCAGTTGTTTCGGCGGGGTCGGGAGACCCGCGCCGAACAGGGACACGCGCCGACATAGATTTCCCCGTCCCGGAGAGACGAATGAAAATAGCCCAGCGATTTATCGCTGGGTTCGCAACGCGATCAAAACATGAGTCCCGGAGGGACGATTGAGCGAAAAAAATTTCAGTCGTCCCTCTGGGACTTTCGGTTTCGCTCGCCTCTTACCCAGCGATAAATCGCTGGGCTATTCTCAAATGCCCTTCCAGGGCAAAATCTCTTGCCCAACTACGTCCCGGCTGCGCTTCGGGACTGCGCTCGGGCTGCGCACCGGCTTCGCTCGCTCACCTTGACTAGTCCGCCGGAACTCGGGCGACACGCAAGCCCAGGAAGTCGTACCTGAACCCAGGCTCGAAGATGAAACGGAACGCCGACTGGCAGAACCTGCCGACGTAGTTCCAGCTCCCGCCGCGAAACACGCGGATCGCACCCGTTGCAGGACCACTAGGATCGTCCTCCGCTTCCGCCCCATACGTACCATACCAATCCTGGCACCATTCCCATACGTTCCCATGCATGTCATACAGCCCAAAGGCATTCGGCCTCTTCTCACCGACAGGATGTGTCTTGTCGTCCGAGTTCTCATCGTACCAAGCGTATTCGCCAAGTTGTTTCTCATCGTCCCCAAAACAAAACTTGCCCGTACTCCCAGCTCGACACGCATATTCCCATTGTGCCTCCGTTGGCAATACGAACTTGCCCCCGCGCCCGCCTGTCTTCGCGTTCAGCTTGACAAGGAACTGCTGGCAATCGTCCCAACTAACCTGCTCCACCGGGTTCTTCGGACCCTTGAAATGGCTCGGGCTATTGCCCATGACCGCTTCCCACTGCTCCTGCGTCACTTCATACTTGCCCAGGTGAAACGGCTTCGTAATGGTCACTTTGTGGACAGGCTCCTCGCTAGCGTTGCCCATGGTGAAGGAACCGGCAGGGATCAAGACGAGATCCAGCTTCACGTCGTTACCCAGATCCACCGCCAATCCCTTCGGAGGCCCTTTTGTCTCGCTCAAAGCAGGCCCCGCCATTGCGAGAAGCACCACGCAACCAATCACGAAGTTTCTCATACCATGTCCTTTCATAAAAGATTTTAGAGCTCTCCGCCAAGTTTGTGGTGCGGGCGTCTCGCCTGCCTGGTTCAACCACAACA
>JBAWVO010000060.1:0-26206 GCA_037147235.1 Planctomycetota bacterium
AAGAAAATAAAGCCCAAAAAGCAAAACCTCCTCCCTGCTAGCTAATGCGACAGGGTTCCAGCCCCCCAGTTTTATCATTGACCTGGGCGTATTGCAGTGATAGAGTTCACTAGGTGGATGGATCGGATAAATTCAACTTTGCTTGGTTTTATGTTGTCCCGCAACTCGATTGCCGTGCGATTCCTGGTATGGGTGGCCGCCCTGCTGATTCCCGCAGAGGCGATGCCGGCATTGAGCTGCGGCTGTGTGGGGGGCGGGGCAGTCGCTGCGGCTCCCGTGCGAAATGCCTCGTGCTGCCGGAAAGGCACGGCCCAATGCTGCTGCCAAGGAAAGCCGCGGTCGCTCCGCGGATGCTGCTGTTGCCCTTCCGGGAAAAGCAGCCCTACTTCAGGTTGCCGGTGTGCCAAAAACCATTCGGCTCCCACTCCGGCACCCGGGCCGAACAATACCCAGACCGAAACGGCCAAGACGCTGGCTTCTGCCCATGCTTCGCCAGCAATTCATGCGGTCGTGACGACCGTTATTGGTTCCATGGATATTCATTTTCTCTCTTTGCCGGGCCAGACCTCCCGGGATCGCCTAAACCGGCTCTGTCGACTCGTCGTTTAATTCTGCGCCTGGGCGGGATAGTGCGCGCATACGGTTGACTTCGTCTGCGGTTTCCTGCTCATCTTACAACTCGCGCTCATTCAGAGATCGGCCGCTTTCCGGTACGGCCAGTCCCAAACTGGTGTACGTCAGACTTTCCAGCCTGACAGCACACCGAAAAAGGTCAGGCTGGAAAGCCTGACGTACACCAGAAAAACCGAACTATCATTGCAAAATAAGGAGTAGGATCATGACTCAAGTTAATATTCTTCCAACCGCTTCCATGGCGGCTGAAGCCTCGGAGCTCACGGGCCGCCAAAAGCTCTGGCTGGTCGGCTTGGTGATTATGAAGCGCATTCGTTTCATAGCCATTTTGGCCGGAGTGGGATTGTTTATCGTTCAATGGGACAACGTGAAGAGCCACTGGGACCGCTGGACACACCCCCGCGCGACGGCCAACCGCGAGCTGCCCTCGGGTGAGGAGTTCTTCTGTTCCATGGACCCCCAAGTGGTCCGTACCTCCTATGAGCGCAACGGCGACGTGCCGGGCTGTCCAATCTGCGGTATGCCGCTGTCCATTCGCTCTACGGGCCAGAAGGAGGAGCTACCGGCCGGTATCACCGCCCTCGTGCAACTCTCGCCCGATCGCATCCAAATGGCGGGCATCAAGACGGTGGTGATCGGCTATCGGCCCGTGGCTCGGCAGACGAAAACCGTGGGCTATGTAACCTACGACGAGAGCGGTCTGTCGAGAATTGTTAGCCGAGTGGATGGCTACGTGGAGAAGCTCTACGTCGACAAGACCTTCACCTTGGTCCACAAAGGTGACCGGCTGGCCGATATCTATAGCCCCGAACTCTATAGTACGGCCCGAGAGATTGTCCTGGCCACCAAGGACCAAAGGATCAGCGATTTTACGGCTTCCGCAAGAAACAAACTCCTGCTCCTGGGAGTTTATCAACAGGATATCGACCGTATCGTAGCCTCCGGGGAACCGCCGAAGAGCCTGGTGATCCGCTCGCCACAGAACGGATTCGTGGTAGAAAAGAAAATTATCGTGGGTGCTAGCGTGGAAGCGAAAATGACCCTTTTCGAGGTGGCCGATCTGTCATCCGTGTGGATCGAGGCCGAGGTTTATGAGAAGGACATTGCTTTTCTCCAACCCGGCCAAAAGGTCGAGGTCTCGGTGGATGCCTATCCGAATCGCGCCCTCATGGGTGAACTAGCCGCAATCTATCCGCGGGTGGAGGCCGCGACGCGAACGAACCGCATTCGTGTGCAGTTACCAAACCCCAACAACGAACTGCGGCCGGGAATGTATGCCACCGTGACCATCAATACGCCGCTGGAAACGATCGAGCCTTATAAAATGCCGGCTGCCAAGACCGCGCGGATGATCCTTATCAGCCAGAAAAGCGGCACGGCACGGCCGCAGCAGGAGTTCCTTGTCGTGCCGGAGCAGGCGGTGGTCGATACGGGCGCGAAGAAGGTCGTTTATGTCGAACGCAAAGAGGGAGTATTCGAGGGCGTCGAAGTCGAACTTGGACCACGGCAGGAGGATGTTTACCCGGTACTCAAGGGCCTGACGGCCGGCGACAAGGTAGCGGCGGCGGGTGGGTTCCTCATCGATGCCGAAACGCGGCTCAATCCGGCCGCGGCCTCGACCTATTTCGGCGCAAGCGGCGGTTCGCCGTCCGGCAGCGGTTCGCCGCCGCCGGTCATGCAAAAGCAGTCGCGAGATAAGATCGCGGAAGATAAACCACCTGTGGCAGTTGTTCCTTCCGAAGAAGATCTTAAGAACATCGAACAACTGCCGGAAGAAGATCGGCAGCCAGCCAAGGCCCAGGCTCGATGTCCCGTGACGGGGGCCGCACTCGGGTCGATGGGCGTGCCCGTGAAGATCATGCTCCGCAACAAGCCCGTTTACCTTTGCTGCAAGGGGTGCATCGGCAAAGCAACGCGTGATCCCGATGGAATCCTGAAGAAGCTGGAAAGAAAAGCGCCATGATCGAAAAAATCATCGAATTCTCGATTCGCAACCGTTTCATTGTCATCTTGTTGGCGCTGGGTGTAGTGATTTGGGGCATGTATTCCGTTGTCAACACGCCGGTCGATGCCATCCCTGACCTATCGGAGAACCAGGTCATCGTCTTCACCGACTGGATGGGCCAAAGCCCCAAGGAGATCGAAGATCAGGTCACGTATCCGCTCTCGGTCAACCTGCAAGGACTGGCGGGTGTGAAGGCAGTGCGGTCGTCGAGCGAGTTCAACTTCTCAATGATCAATGTGATTTTCGACGACAGCGTCGATTTTTACTTCGCCCGACAACGTGTGTTGGAACGGCTCACGCTCTCCAGCACGTTCCTGCCGCGAGGCGTAGTGCCCTACCTGGCTCCCGATGCCACGGCTCTGGGCCAGATCTTCTGGTACACAGTCGAAGGCGAGGGGCAGGATTTGGGCCGACTCCGGGCGATCCAGGATTGGTACGTCCGTTATCAGCTCAACTCGGTCCCCGGCGTGGCCCAGGTCGCCTCGGTGGGCGGAATGCCGATCGAGTACCAGATCGATGTCGATCCTAATAAACTCCGCGCTTATAACGTAACCCTCGGCGAGCTTTTCTCCGCCGTTTCCCGGGCCAATTCGTCGGTCGGCGGCAAAGTGATCCAGAAAGGCAACGCCGAGTTCATCGTTCGCGGCGTGGGCTGGATCGAAGGCATCCGAGATATCGAAAAAATCGTGGTTAAGACCGAGAACGAAAAAGGCACGCCGATCTGCGTATCGCAGCTCGGAACGGTTGGCCGTGGCAGCGAGTTCCGCCGCAGTGTGCTGGAAAAGAACGGCAGCGAGGCCGTGGGAGCTGTCGTGATGATGCGGCATGGCGAGAACCCTTTGCAGGTAACCAAGCGGATCAAAGACAAGATCCAGGAGCTTCAACCGGGCCTGCCCGAGGGGATCCGCATCGTGCCTTTCTACGATCGCACCCGGCTGATTCATGGTGCGATTGAAACAGTCACTGAGACGCTCCTGCACGAGATGGTTATTGCCTCGCTGGCCATCCTCCTAATCCTCATGCACTTCCGTAGCGCGGTGTTGATCTGCATGACGCTACCGCTGGCCGTGCTCGTGTCGTTCATCCTCATGAAGCACTTCGGCGTGCCGTCGAACATCATGTCGCTCTCGGGCATCGCCATTTCGATCGGCATCCTCGTCGATCAGGCGATCGTGATGGTGGAGAACGCCACGCACCATCTCACGGCCCACTTCGGTCCGGGGAAGCGGATTGATGGCGATACCCGCGAGATCGTCATCAAAGCATGCCGCACGGTCGGGCGGCCAATCTTCTTTTCGGTGCTGATCATTCTGCTGTCGTTTGCCCCGGTCTTTGCCATGTCGGGCCGCGAAGGCAAGACGTTCCACCCGCTGGCCTTCACGAAGAGTTTTGCCATGATCGGCGTTGCGTTGATCTCGATAACGCTGGTGCCGGCACTCATCCCCAGCTTTATCAAAGGCCGCCTGCGAAGCGAAGAAGAAAGCTGGCTGGTTCGGAACCTGATCGGCATCTATAAGCCTTGGCTTACGTGGCTAATGCCGCGGCGGAACTTTGCCATGTGGTCGTTTTCGGCCCTATTGATCGTAGGCGCGGGTCTCTTTCCGCTGGATGCCGTGATCGGCGTGGCCTGGCGGACCTGTTTCCTGGCGACCGTTTTCGTGACGATGTCGATCACGATCTTGCTTATCTTCGGCTGGCGATGGCAGATTCTTTCCTTCTTCACACTCGGGGCGTTGGCCCTGGCTGCCTACAACTTTCCCAAGATCGGCACCGACTATATGCCGCTGCTGGACGAAGGGAGCATTCTGGACATGCCGGTCACCGTGCCGCGGGTTTCAGTCACCCAGGCCTCCGCGGATCTCAAAACCCGCGACGCAATCATCCGACATTTTCCCGAAGTCGAACTGATCGTCGGTAAGGCCGGCCGGGCCGACACGCCCACCGACCCCTCGCCGCTGGACATGGTCGAAAGCGTGATCACGCTGCGGCCAAAAGAACATTGGACCAAACGAAAGCTCGATTACAAAGATGCTCAACGACAAATGGCCGTCGTTTTCGATGCCTTACAAAAGCAGAATCTCATCAAAGCGATACCCGAGGATACCGAGCGACATGCGCTCATGGACCCTGCCACGATGAACGCCGTGACGCGGTTCGACGAGACGATGCGCGAGATGGTGGATATGCGTTTCAATACGTTCGACGCGCAGCTTGGCCCCAAACTGCTCCGGGAGTTCATTGCGGAACTGGTTACCCGTTGGCAAAAGACCGGTCGCCTGCTCGCGCCGGTCAGCGACGCCGAGATCGACCAACTTGCCGCGGAGTTCCAGAAGCAGTTTGCGCCGATTCTTGCTGCCGGTCCCAATCAGGAGGACATCAATCGCCTGATGCAGAAAGTTGCCGAAAAGCTCGCCTCGCCCGACGGCGGGCGGAAGGTCGAGCTCAATCCCGATCTGCTAGCCGCAAAGTATAGCGCACTCTACGATAGCTGGCTCAACGTGGCCGAAGTCTTCGGTACCGAGCGGCCGACGCTTTTCACCGATATGTGGCAAACCATCGTCAACCAGCGCGACCGCCAATGGCGAGCACGGGCCAAGCTGATCGACGACGAAATCCTCGACTGCGCTGCAGCCACCTACGACCATTATGCTATCGACGAGCTTCAGAAAGCGGCCCAGGAGAACGGCAAGTGGGCTGAATTACCGGGAGACCTTCGGTCCGACGTTTCGGCGGGGTCAGGAGACCCTCGCCGAACTCGGACCTTCGGTCCGACGTTTTCTCTCCCAAAGGGAGAGGGGACTAATGCGGCTGAAAAGCAAAAGCTCAACAAGATTCGCGAGGAACTCGACAAGGTATGGACGCCGAAACTCTACCTGGGCCGCAAGTCAAAAGACGATCTCTTGAAGGAGTTGGATAGCGTCGTCCGCGTGCCCGGCTGGGCCAACATATGGACGCAGCCGATCATCAATCGCATCAACATGCTGGCTACCGGTGTGCGAACGCCGATCGGAGTCAAGGTCTTTGGCAACAACCTCGGCCAAATCCAGAAGGTTTCGGATGAGGTGGCCGAGACTCTGCGAAACGTGCCGGGGGCGGTGAATGTCGTTCCCGACCAGAGCCGGGGCAAGGGCTATCTGGAGATCAAGCCGGATCGCGACCGCGCCGCCCGCTACGGCGTAAACATCGGCGATATCTGGGACGTGGTCGAGGTGGCTCTTGGCGGCAAAACGATTACGACGACCGTCGAAGGCCGCGAGCGGTTCCCTATCCGAGTTCGCTACGGCCGGAGCTTCCGTCAGGACGAGGAAGACGTAAAAAACCTCTTAATTAACGCCGCTTCCGCTCCGATGCGCGAAGCGGTAAGTGGTAGCATGAGCGATGCGAAATCGGCTGGAAGTAAACTAGCTTCCGGAGTTTCTCGCCAAATTCCGCTCTCGACGGTCGCCGACGTCAAGATCGTGGAAGGTCCTGCCATGATCAAGAGCGAAAACGGCATGTTGCGGTCTTACGTGCAATTAGACGTCCGCGATCGCGACATCGTCGGTTTTGTCGAGGAGGCCCAGCGGGTGGTAGCCCAAAAGGTCAAGCTGCCGCAAGGCATGTACCTCGCATGGAGCGGGGAGTTCGAGAACCAGGTCCGGGCACGCAAGACGATGCAGATTGTCTTCCCCGCCGTGATCCTGGTGATTTTCGTGATCCTTTACTTGACGTACAACGATTTCATTGATGCCTTGCTTATGTTGATGTGCGTGCCCGAGGCGATGGTTGGCGGGATATTCTTCCTGTGGCTCTTTAATTACCATTTCAGTGTCGCCGTGCAGGTCGGATTCATCGCCTGTTTCGGCATGGCGACCGAGACGGGCATCATCATGCTTGTTTATTTGCGAGAGGCGATCGAGAAACGTGGCGGACTGGAGAAGATCAGCTCGCTGGCCGAACTCCGTGACGCAGTGATTGAAGGGGCCGTGCATCGGCTGCGACCCAAACTCTTAACCGAGGGGGTAGCGATCATCGCCTTGGCACCGATGCTCTGGGCCTCCGGTGTCGGCCACGAGATCATTTCGGCCATGGCCGCCCCCGTGCTGGGTGGGCTGCTGATTGCCGACGAAGTGGTTGATATCTTCATCCCTGTGCGATTTTATTGGACCCGCCGACATCGCTGGCTGAAGATGCGGGGGATTGACCCAACCACGGCAGGCTATGACCGGCTGTAGGGTGGGTGAAGCATCTAATGGTGCGTTACGCGAACTGATCTGGAACAGCGGTAAGTGCTGTCGGCGTCTCGACTTCGTGCGCAACCCACCATTTCCCGGCCGGTTCGCTCCACGCACCCTACGGCCTGTGGGGTGGGACTGTTTGTGCCGATCCGATTCGGTATAATCGTGCCAGGTGGAGTGAAATAGAGTTGCATCGAATTGCCAAAGGACCGTTAGCCGTGCCCAATCGAATCGATATGCAGGAAGTCCTCGCGGTGATCCTAGCCGGCGGCAAAGGTTCGCGGTTGGAACCGCTGACTCGCGATCGCGCCAAGCCAGCCGTGCCGTTCGGTGGCGGCTATCGCATCATCGACTTCACGCTCTCGAATTGCCTCAACAGCGGCATTCGCAAAAACCTGATCCTCACGCAATACAAGGCGATGAGCCTCGACCGGCACATCAACCTCGGTTGGCAGGGTTACTTGTGCCGCGAGTTGGGCGAGTTTATCGACGTGGTTCCCCCGCAGCAGCGGATCGACGAGCATTGGTATCAGGGCACGGCCGACGCCGTCTACCAGAACATCTACACGATGGAGAAGGAACGGCCGACTTACGTCGTGATTCTGGCCGGCGATCACATCTACAAAATGGACTATATGAAGCTTGTCGAGCGGCACATCGAGACGCGAGCCGACCTGACGATCGGTGCCCTTCGCGCCGACCTCGAAGCAGCTACACAGTTTGGGGTGATGGAGGTCGATAGCGAGTACCGCTTGGTCGGTTTCCAGGAGAAGCCGGCCCATCCGACGTCGATCCCCGGTGATGCGGAACATGCCCTGTCATCGATGGGTATTTACGTCTTCAACGCTCGATTCCTTTTTGAGCAGCTTTGCCTGGACGCCACGCGGCCCAACAGCAAGCACGATTTTGGTCGCGACGTGATTCCGGTGGTGATCCACACCCATCGAGTTTTCGCCTATCCGTTCCTGGACGAGAATCGCAAGAAAGACGCCTACTGGCGCGACGTGGGCACCTTGGATGCCTACTACGACGCCAACATGGACCTGATTTCCGTCGATCCGCTCTTGAATCTTTACGATCGGCACTGGCCGATCCGCACCTATCAGGCAAACTATCCGCCGCCGAAATTCGTCTTTGCCGAGCAAGGCGAAACGGCCCGCCGTGGTCAGGCATTAGACAGCATCATCTGCCACGGCACGATCGTCTCCGGCGGACATGTGGAGCGGAGCGTGTTGGGACCCAACGTGCGGATCAACAGCTATTCGCACGTCGAAGACTCGCTACTCTTCGAAGGCGTGAACGTCGGCCGGCACGCCAAGATCCGGCGTGCCATCATCGACAAGGAAGTGGAGATTCCGCCCGGCATCGAGATCGGGTACGATCGCGAGTTAGACCGCAGCCGCGGGTTCCTTGTCACCGAGAGTGGCCTAACCGTGATTGCCAAGACGCACGGCGTCGAACATTTCGCCGCGCGGTAGGGGTTTAACCCTTACTCGCCAACGTAGGACAGCAGGGCCATGAAGCGAGCTCGCTTGATGGCGTCGGTGACGGCGTGCTGGCTAACGGCCGTGCAGCCGCTCTTCCGCCGGCTGATGATCTTGCCCTGACGGTTGATGAGCTTCTTCAGCAGCTCGAGATTCTTATAATCGACATACATCGGCCGCGGCCGATGCCCATCGACAAACAGGGGATCCTTCTTCTTGCCGCGGATCTTCGTCTTTGTGCGGCGCTTGCTGATGCGATTGACCTGAAGCTTACGTGCCATGAGGATTTATTACGGGTAAATGGTTCCAAAAGACGATTGCCCCCGCCCAGGGCATTCGCAGCCGCATGAGGGGAAACAACTAAGTCTATCAAATATCGGCAGGAAAACAAGACGGGGAAAATTTGTCGCGGCAGAATACGGTGCTTTTCTGGCGATTCCACCACAAAAACCATGCGAAAAATAGTAGAACACCTAGGGGGTGCGTGGCCTTGAGCCAGGGAAACATGCCATCAACCCCCTTGTTCGCGGCCAGAACCGTTAGCAGATAGCTCAATCCCATCAACCAAGGTGCCCTTTTCTGCAATACGGCAACGACGAACGCCCAGCTCGTTAGGGGGGCAATCAACGCAAACGCGTTCCGTTCAGTACCCGGCCCAAAAATAAGCTGCCATGAGGTCCAGCAGACGAGTACAAAAAGAACCCTTCGTTGCGGGGGTACTCGATTGGATTGCCACAGACATAGCCCCAGCATCGCGGCTGCCGTGGTCAGTTGCAGCAGTGTATACAGCCTCGGGTTGACCGGCGAGGAAATCAGTTCCCAAATCGTCCAGGCATCGCGATAAGAAACATGACGATTCTGCGCGGGACCTGCGAGATGCCGATACCACAGGAGATATTGTTCGCAGACCCATGCCGGCGGCTTGACCAACATCGGCAGTGCGGCAACTGCCGCCAAAACCATCGGCAGCCGCCATGCCAATCGACGCGGCCAGCAGGCGGCTAACAACAGCACCCCAGCCAGCGGCCAAACCTTAATATGCACGGGAATCGCCAGCAGCAAGGCCGCTAGCCACCACCGCTCATCACAAATCGCGATCACCGCAAAGGCCACCAGCGAGAAAACCAGCAGATTGGTCTGGCTCGAATAAAGGCAATGGGCGCTGGGAAATACCGAAACGACCAGCAACAGGTTTTGGGCCAACGGCGACTGCATACCCGGCAAAATTCTTCGGGCCAAGGCCCCTGTCGCCCAAAAGGCAACGCCGACATTCGCCAGTGCCCAGAGTACGGCACCCAGGCGACACGGCAACCAGGCGAGTGGCCCAAGAGCCATTGCGAACGTCGGTCCGTAGCGATAATCGCTGTCAAACAACGTGGGATCATACGGATTGACACCGCTCCACCACACCAGGGATGCATCGCGAAAGAGCGGATAGGTGCTATGGTTTTTCGGGTTCTGAAGGGTCTTTCCCGCAATCACAACGGCCAAGACCAACCAGAGGCCGATGGCCACCCCGCGGACCGCCCGGTTCGTACGTTCGATTTGCTGGTTAGGGTCCATATAGCAATATCAAATATTTTCATGGTGTTTGGCCGAGCCGGCCTAAGCGGCAACCGCTCGCCGCAAGCAGTTCTTCCAGTTCGCGGGAGACAAGCATCTCGAGTTCGCGAGGTCGCATAAGTGCCAGCGGGTCATGCCAACCGTCCGTCGCGCTGACCGCCGCGACCGGGCGAACACCGGGATGCAAGGCGATTTCAGCAAGGTGGAAATCGCGCATGGTCGCTAGAAACGCACGTATTATCTCGAGGGACGTCGTGCCGGCGGTCATCGTGCCGAAGAAAACGTCGGCAAAAAGAACCTTATTGCCGAGCATTTTTTGTCGGAAGCGGCCGGCATGGACCTTTTTCAATCCGCCGATCAGCCATTGGCTGGTACGGATACCCGGCCAGGTAAACGACTGCCACCAGGACGGCTCCCAGGCAACGCGAACGACGGGGATGCAGAACTTTTCCAGCAGCGACTTCACGACACGGTCCACTACCGGCAGCATCTCGATGTACTGGTGTCCGTTAAGATGCGTAGGTCGGTGCCCCAGGTCCAGCATGAACTGTACTTGGCTGGTCAATTCTTCTTTGATCGCCGCGGTCACCGAATCGTCGCCATGCCACAGTCGCCTGAAGAGGCCGAAAATCCCGGGAAAATGGCCGCTGGCATTGAGCAACTCGGCCGGATAGCGCGAGCCGATCCGTGGGCGACCTTCGGTTAGATTCAAATGGATGCCGAGATCAAACGGCTGGGCAGGATCTCGCAACCGCTCACGCCGGGCCATCGATGCCAGGCTACCCTGCAAGCGGCGAGATTCCAAATGCCGCCAGCAATCCAACGCCCGCGCGGCATCGGGAGCATTGCTCAACAACGACGTGCTGGTGAGCAAGCCTTGCTCAAACCCTTGCAGAATGCCGTCGGTGACTGCCGAGTTCATGCCAAGGTCGTCGGCATGTAGAGCGATTTGTCGGGCCGAGGATCGGCTCGCGGGCAACGGTACACCAGCGGCGAAATCCGACCTGACCATGATTGCTCCCACTGCGGCACACATCGTTGTCAGGCTGCTTTGTGGCGGTCGGGTGAGGCCGCCGGCTCGGTCTGCGGCAGTTGCAGCGACAGCTCTTGCAGGTGACGATTGTGCCACCACAACCCCACGATGTCGCGGAGCATCGGAAGGGTATGCCGCCGCAACGAAAGTGTTGAACCGTACTCTCGCACGAGGTTGACAGGGATTCGATGAAACTTCAATCCCAACCGCTGCGTGAGAAACACGACTTCCGCATCGAAGGAAAAGCCGTCCAGCGTCAATCGAGAAAAGATCTCGCGTGCTGCCCGCAGGCTAAATGCCTTCAGCCCGCATTGCGTATCAATAACTTCGCGCGAGACCAGCCGCTTGACCACCTCGCGAAAGAGCCAGGTTGCGGCCGTGCGAGATAGCTTGCGCTTGGCCCGATGAGTTGATTCGGCCATGTCGCGGGCACCGAAGACGACTTCGCACTTTGCGTTGCGAACGAGGTCGTAGGCTAGACGAAGCGAGTCCAGTTCAAATGGCAGATCGGCATCGGTAAAAGCCAGAACCTTGCCGCTGGCTTGGAGCATGGCATTTCGCAGGGCCGCGCCTTTGCCGCGATTCCGCGGCAGCGAGACGGTTGAGAATCGCGGGCCCATGGCGTCGGTAAGAGTTGCCGTCCGGTCAGTACTACCGTCGTCGGCCACGAGCACGCGGTAATCAATGCCCGAGGCGTCAAGAAAACGTCGCAACTCGGTCAGCGTCCAGGGCAGGCGATTTTCTTCGTTATAGGCTGGAATCACGAGCGAAAATTCGTGATCGGTCTGCTGCGGATGCAACAAAGTTCCTGTTGGCCTAGCGGCAATATCGGCACCATTTTTCGCACCATCGAATCGAGTCATAGGCTTCCTGCCCTTGGCCTCAGCACGACCGCCGCAGTATCGCAGTATAGCCGGGATCGCGCGCGGAAATCCATTCACCGGGCTTGCCGACAAGTTCTAACCACCCGGCCCCGTTTTCCGTGGGAGATTTGCGGAGACGAAACAGGCAGAAAGTGAGTCTAGGGCAAGTTATTGTGAAATGAGCTTATACCCGATTCCCCGTGGGCAAGTAAAGACGAATTGCGGATTGGGAGAGAATGGACCGGATGCGCTGCGCGACCCAGGGCTAATAGCCGGCACTTCAGGGTCATCTTACCCGTAGCGAAACGAAAAACGGCTCTCCGCCAAGTTTGTGGTGCGGGCGTCTCGCCTGCCTGGTTCAACCACAACATCTTGGGCAGGCGGGATGCCGCACCACAATTATTCGCAAGCCCGGCAGGGAGCCCGAAAAACTTGCTCCCCTGGCCGGAAGTCGATTCCAACCCGATCTTTTCACGCTCTGATAGGGGGGCGATTTCCACGCCATGGACTGGGGCTTGTCATTTTCATTCGCCCGGCGAAACACGGACGTCATTTGTGACCTAGACTTGTGTGGACCTTTTTGAGCCTCTCCGAGCGTACCCTATTATGGAAAGAATTGTGACTGAAGTTCTGGCTTTCATCGATCGCATGGAACCTCAGCACTGGCTAATCGCGCTGGCGGGGGTGATCGTCGTGGGCCTTGTGTGCATGAAGGGCATGGGATCGCGGTCGCATCACTGATTTCCATTTTTCTGCTAACACGAATGAGTGTGTATCATGAACTTCAATTTATTGCCAATTCCCATTCCGATTCTGGTTGCCTTGGTCGTAGTCGCCTCGATCGGCTTTGTGTTTGGCCGAAAAAGCAAGCGGCCGGCCGGCGATGTGCCGGGTCGGTCGCGGCGAGAATTGCGGCGGGCGCAGCTTGTGGCGGTTGAATTGGAAAAGATCGCCTGGGATCTTCGCAAGGCCTTGGTGCGGCATCACACCAGCGTGAGCAAGTTCCGCGAGCGTGTCTGCAAGCTGAATGAGCAGCAGCAGGAAGCTGCCTGGGAGGATATTTGCCGCGAGGCCGAGGAGGTTCTCCGTCCCACACTCCGCTTGGCGGCCCAGATTTCCAACGCGCACGATGAAATTCGCCAACAAAGCGCCAACCTCATGACCTTCACCGAGGTTCGCACCGATCCGCTCACGGGTGTGAACAACCGTCGCGGCATGGACGACGCCTTGGGCACGCAGTTGGCCTTAATGAATCGCTACGGCACGCGGTTCTCTGTCGCCATGCTCGATATCGACCACTTCAAGCAGGTCAACGACGTGCAGGGGCACCTGTACGGCGACCAGATGTTGGGCCAACTGGCCCGATTGATCGATGAATTGGCTCGCGAAACCGACGTTGTGGCCCGCTACGGCGGCGAGGAATTCCTGGTGATCATGCCGGAAACCGATCTGGAAGGGGCAATGCGCTTTGCGGACAGATTGCGAGTTCGGATCGCCAAGGAGATGCCACTTACCGTCAGCGGTGGGGTGGCCGAGGCATTGGATGGCGATTCGTCCGAATCGTTGCTGGCCCGAGCCGATGTGGCTTTGTACGGGGCCAAGTCGGCGGGCAGGAATTGCATCTTCCGTCACACGGGTGACGGGGCGGAAAGGGTGGCTGCTGAAGCCGAAGCCTTTGCGCAGTGAAGGCCGTCTACAGCACCTGCCGTCCACGTTTCTGCTTGTGGCAAATAATCCTTTCGGTTTCTTTGGCGATTGCTCGCCAAAAAGGCTTCCAGTCGATGCACTTCTCGGGAGACTGCCTGAGGTACGCGCGGAGAAAACGCCGGCAGATCGACCGCGTGACCCAAGGATGTGCGGAGAGTCCGGCCGCCAATCGTGCCAGATCGCGGGCTTGCCGCTTGAAACTGACATACTTGCCCGGTTGAAGGCCGTCGAGATCGATCAGATAGACGGTCACATCGCAACATTCTTCGACCACGAGCAGATTGGCGGCCTTGAGATCGCGATGGGGGGCACCGGCATCATGCATCCGCCTAATGAGTCGGCCCAATGCCTCGGCGCATTGCGAGGCGACGCGGAGTCGCGCGGCAATCGGCCGATTTGCAATTCGCCAGCCAAAGAGATGCAAGTTTTCTGAGTTCTCGATCCACGGGGTGACCAAGAAGCTGGTGCTTGTAGTCGTCCAGCCGCGCGGTCGGCAGGCCAGCAGGGGCTGCGGGGTGGCAATGTCGTGCGAGAGCAGGAACTCAGCCTTGCGCCAGTTCTGCATCGCCTTGGCCGGTCGAAAGAGAGCCGCCAGGGCTTTCCAAAGCGTACGCGGGCGGTATTGTTTGACAGCCACAGGTATCGATCGATTGCCGACCGTCAACCCAGCCTCGACGATGAGACTTTCGCGGCCGATTTTCACCGGGCGGGACGTCACAGCCTGGATCAGGTTGCCGGGATTTGCCGCGATACTGCGCCGCAGCGGCTCGTGTACGGCCGGGTCGCTCCAAACGGTCGAGGTGGAAGTATTGATGATGACGTAGTTGGGGAAAGTCATGGCCATTTACTGTTACCCGAGGGCGGGGTTGGAGGCAAGCTCAGTTTTCCGGCTCTTTCGGAATCCGTGCGCAACTCACCATTTTTGGGGGTGGTTCGCTTCACGCACCCTCAATGGAAAGTGACACGACCGCTTCGCGGTGTGAGTTGACGCTACCGATAATCATTCGGATTCGCTTTTCGCCCATGAACCGATTCGATGAAGATACCTTGATTGGAAAACAAACGCCATCGGCTCGCCACCTATATTTTAGCCGCGACTGGCGGCCAAGCGAAGGGCAACAGAGGAGGGAGGGAAAGAGGGAAGGGGAGGAAGGGACGCGAAAAAAAGAGGGGGAGGGACAGAAAAATAATTGAAAGGCAGGTTTATCTTTCTCCTATCTTTTGCGCTCTCCGTGGTCTTATGCGGTGAATTCTCTTTGTCTTGTTTTCCCTGTTGGTGGGGCTCGCTGCACTCTCCCCACCCTACTTCTTATTTGCGATCTTTTACGGTACACTTTGCTCTAGGGTTTGACAACTTCGGGTATGAATCTCATACTAAGGGATTCCCGTTTTGCGGCCTTACGGTAACCTAAGAGGAGAATCGCTCGTGTTGGAACATTCTGTAGTAGCCCCCAAGCTGAATGCGGTATTTTATCCCCAGTCGATCGCGGTGGTCGGAGCCTCGACGCGGCCCGGCACGGTCGGCAACGATATTTTTCGCAATCTGTTGTATGCCGAGTTCAACGGCTCGGTCTTTCCGGTGAACCCGAATGCCAAGGCCGTTTTGGGGGTTCACGCCTACGCGAGTTTGGCCGATGTTCCCTCCGAGGTTGATTTGGCGGTACTCATCGTCCCCGCCACGGGGATTTTGAGCGTGGTCGATCAAGCGATTGCGAAGGGGGTGAAGGCCCTGGTGGTCATTTCGGCCGGTTTCAAGGAGATCGGGCCCGAGGGCGCGGCACTTGAAGCCGTACTTCGGGACAAGGTCCGCGCGGCCGGGATACCGTTGATCGGGCCGAATTGCCTGGGCGTGATCAACACGGACCCGACCGTGTCGATGAACGCGACCTTCGGCCGCAAAATGCCCAAGCCGGGCAATTTGGCCTTTATTTCCCAAAGCGGTGCCCTGTGTACCTCGGTGCTCGACTACGCCGAGGAGCGTCAGATGGGCTTCAGCAAGTTCATCAGCTTCGGAAACAAGGCCGACGTCAACGAAATCGACCTGCTCGGTTACCTTGCCAAGGACGAGAAGACCTCGGTCATCGCCATGTACCTTGAGGACATCACCAACGGGCGGCAGTTCATCGAGACCGTCAGCGACATTTTCTGGGAGACCCACAAGCCGATGCTCTGCCTGAAGTCGGGCCGGTCGCCGGAGGGGGCCAAGGCCGTCAGCAGCCATACCGGTTCGCTGGCCGGCTCGGACTCGGTGTACGACGCCCTTTTGCTGCAAGCGGGCGTGCAGCGCGTCGATACGATTTCCGAACTGTTCGACTACGCCGCACTCTACACCATGCAGCCGCTTCCGCGTGGCGGCCGAGTGGCAATTATCACCAACGCCGGCGGGCCGGGGATCATGGCCACCGACGCCGCCATGCGTCATGGATTGAAACTGGCCGAGCTGAGCGAAGCCACGAAGCAGAAGCTGAAACCGTCGCTGCCCGTCACCGCCTCGCTGCAAAACCCGATCGACGTGATCGGAGATGCCCGAGCCGATCGTTACAAGGCCGCGGTCCGCACGGTGCTGGAAGACGAAAACGTCGATATGGGCATGGTCATCCTAACGCCGCAGTCGATGACCGACATCGAGGAGACGGCCGCCGTCGTGCCCGAGGCCGTCAAGGGCATCAACAAAACGGTCGTCTGCTCCTTCATGGGGGCGAGGGACGTGGCGGCCGGCGTGGGTATTTTGCGTGCGGCCGGCATTCCGAACTACCCCTTCCCCGAAGACGGAATCAAGAGCCTTGCCGCCGCCAACTGGCTGGTGGCTTCGAGCGAGATTCCACGGCGTGAGATGGCGGTTTTCCACGACCTCGACGTCGAGGGTGCCCGGAAGATCGTGGCCGATCTGTTGAACGACTATCCGGAGCGTTACCTCACGCAGGCGGACTGCCGCCCGCTGTTGGCCTGCTATCGCCTGCCGCTGTTGCGCAGCGGTGTGGCGACGACCGCCGACGAGGTGGCGAAGATTGTCGAGACGTTCGGCACGTCCGTGGTCCTGAAGGTGATGTCGGCCGACGTAGTTCACAAGTATGACGCGGGGGGCGTGGTTCTGAATGTTCACGGCGTCGAGGAAGCCCGTGCGGCCTACAAAAAGATTTTGAGTAACGTGGAGAGCCACATTCCCGGCGCGAAGATTGAGGGGATTCTCGTCGAAGAGATGGCGAGCAAGGGTGTCGAAGTGATCCTTGGCGCCAGCCGGGACCCGCGGTTTGGACCGCTCATGATGTTCGGTCTCGGCGGCACGTTGGTCGAGGTACTCAAGGACGTGTCGTTCCGTTTGGCGCCGATGTGGCAGATTTCAGCCGAGCGCATGGTGCATCAGATTCGCTCCTTTAAGGTACTCGACGGTTTCCGCGGCAGCCCGCCTTCCGACGTCGACTCCCTTGTCGAAACGCTCCTGCGGCTCTCCACCATGGTCTGCAACCATCCCGAAATTTCGGAATGCGACATCAACCCGTTGATCGTCCACGCCAAGGGCGACGGTTGTTCGGTGGCGGACAGCCGCATCATGTTGCGTCGTGTGAAGTAGTAAGTAGACAAGGTGGTCTGTTGTGGCCGGTCTCTGACCGAGCCGCGCCGCCGACCGAAGGTCTCCTATTTACCGGGAGACCTTCGGGCGGACGTTTCGGCGGGGTCAGGAGACCCGCGCCGAACCTGGGTTCGCATCATGTTGCGTCGCGTGAAGTAGTAGACGAGGTGGTTGGGCTTACGGCGGGTAGCTCTAGGGTGAAACATGCCCCCTGGCCGGGGAGGCTATCGACGATGATTTTTCCGCCGTGTTCGGTCAGGATTTTTTGGCTCACAGGGAGACCGAGGCCCGTGCCGCGGCTTTTCTTCGTCGAGACAAAGGGGCTGAACAGTTTGCTCAGTTGGTCGGCGGCGATGCCTGGGCCCGTGTCGCGAATCTCGATCTGGACGACATTTTTTTCGAGCAGGTAACGGGTTATCACCGCCACGCGGCCGGGGGAATCGAGGTCGGTCACGGCATCGAGTGCGTTGGTCACGATATTGAGGACGGCTCGATGAATCCCTTCGGGATCGAAGACCAGGTCGGGCATGTTTTCGGCGGGCTGGTAGGCCAGTTCAACAAGCTCTTCCTGGGCCCGGGTTTGCATCAGGTCGACGACGTCGCGAACAACCGCGTTGATATTGGCGGTGGTCAGGTCAGGCTCTCGCTCCTTGCTGAAGGTGAGCATGTCCAGGACCAGCGCGGAGATTTTGTTTTGGTTTTTATCGACGATTTTCCAGCCTTTGCCGACGATCGACTCGTCGTGTTCGGTCAGCCCCATCTCGATCAGGTAGCTTCCGCCGCGGATACCCTGGAGGATATTTTTGATGTGGTGCGAGAGGGTGGCGATGGTTTGGCCGATGGCGGCCAGCCGCTCGGCCTGAACCATGGCCGAGTAGTAGCGGGTATCTTCCACCGCCAGGGCCGCCTGGTGGCCAATGGCGATCATGAGCTTGAGATGGTCCTCGGTGAATCGCCGGGCGGTGCCGCCTCGTTCGAGGATCTGCTGGGGTGAAGTGGAGGTATCGATGTAAATCACGCCGACCACGTGGTAACGGCCTTGCATCGGTACGCAAATTGCTTCACGAACGCCCAGTTTCAGGATGCTTGCCCCCGGGTTGAAGCGATCGTCCTGCCGGGCGTCGCTGGTGAGCACGCCCTCGTTTTTTTCGACGACAAAATCAAGGATCGTCTTGCTGATCATGATTTTATCGCCTTGTTCGGCGTTATTGCGGGTTCGCCGCACGCGGGGATCGAGTCGCCGCGTGTCCGGGTCGAACAGCATGACGCAACCCCGGTCGGCCTCAACCCACTCGAAAATCAGCTCCATGATGCGGTTGAGCAACTGGTCGATGTCCAGCGTATGGCTGACCGCCAGAGCGGTGTGATACATCACCTGGAGGTTGCTGCGTGCCCGAGCCAGCCAGGAATTTTGCGACAAGTCGGCATGGGCGTCGAAAATTCGGCTTCCTTCACTTTGCGAGACGGAGTGGATGATGCGCGAGTGGTCGTCGGGAGTGGCTTGGGCGGCGATATCGACCGAATTGCCGATCGTGCCGTGGGACTCCTCGGAAGGCCCGGTGTAGAGCATCAAGGTCACCCCCACCTGCACCTGATCGCCGCTGGCCAGCAGGTGCTGATTCACCCGTTTTCCGTTCACGAAAGTACCGTTGGAACTATTGAGGTCGGAGACGGTGAAATCGCGATGGGTGCGGCGGAACTCGGCGTGATGCCGCGAGACCTCGGTATCGTGTACGTGGATAGCACTGGACTTGTCGCGTCCGAGCCGGAGGATGGCCTCCTCCAACTCAAAACGCGTACCTTGGTCATTTCCACGAATCACAAACAGCGACGGCACGATTGGTTTCCATGTCCTTTGCGGAGAGGATTTCTTCGATTTTACGGATTAAGGGCGCATAGTGATAGGGCTTGGTGACATATTCCCCCGGAGAAAGGGGTTGTCGTCGCCGCACGCTGCCCAAGAGAACCAATGCGGCGTGGTCTATCCGCGACTGCTCGGCAAAGGGTGCCGCGACTTCGTCGGGGCCGCTCGGATCGATCTCCAGGTCGAGGACGATCAGGTCGGGGTGATGCTGCCGCGCCAAGGCCAACCCCTGCTTGGCGTGGCTGGCGGCCATCGTTTGCATGCCGCGACGTTCCAGAGCGGTTTGCAAGACGACGCGAGTCTCGTCCGAGGGATCAACAATTAAAACATTACGACGGCCGTCCAAGACTGACACCCTCCGTGGTCTGGTGGGAACCGGACTTCCTTGCCCGGTCAAACTAGGGAAGCTTCCAAGGGGGGGAGAATAAAGGCTCCTTGGCCGTGTGTCAAGGCGAGGCATTGGAGAAAAACAGCTCTCCGCCAAGTTTGTGGTGCGGACGTCTCGCCTGCCTGGTTCAACCACAACATCTTGGGCAGGCGAGATGCCCGCACCACAATTATCCGCAAACCCGGCGGAGAGCCAGAGAAACATCCCTAGGCAGCCTGCTTTATCTA
The DNA here is from genome assembly GCA_037147235.1 of Planctomycetota bacterium. Lineage (GTDB taxonomy): Bacteria > Planctomycetota > Planctomycetia > Pirellulales > Thermoguttaceae > JANXQG01. The sequence goes on from JBAWVO010000060.1 coordinate 19,556, forward strand.
TTTTAACGGAAATCTCAATGAAACCGACCTGTTTTCGCCTTGGGCCCCTTGCAATCCCGCACCAATTGCGTATCTTAATTGCTTTATGTAGTAGATTCGTTATTTTCCACGGGATTGAAAAGAGGGTGTAGTCGCCGAAATTCTCCGCGACGCTCGCTTTTTGATCTCGCCCGCCAAGGATGCTCCCACCTTAGCATCCGGAACCCGAAGGAGAATTTCATGCTTTCGACTGTTGTTTTCTGCGCCACCGTGGCGTTCTGTGGCGCGGAGCCTGCCGAGCAATCCCAGCCTGCCGCCGCAGTATCTCAAGCCGTCTCGCAAACCCAGGCTCCCAAACCGGCAGATGCCCCGAACCCGCAGCCGCCGAAGACGGCCACGGCACCGGAGAAAAAAACGGAGCCGCAGGTTCATGTAGCCTATCGACTTCCGACCGATCCGCCCCGGACGGAGCCTAAGCCTGGGCAGAAAACGGAACCGAAATTTGAACTGTTGGCAATAGAACAAAGCGTTGTCGACGCCACCAACGCCGAGCGAGCCCGATATGGTCGTCCTGCGTTTTCGGTGGACGCCAATCTCATGGCCACGGCTCGACAGCACTGCACTTGGATGACGACCAATCGACAGCTTGTGCATGCGCGAATTGGTGTGGCGGAGAATATTGCGATGGGGCAATCGAGCAGCCAAGAGGTGGTTCGGACCTGGATGAACTCTTCCGGCCATCGGGCGAACATTCTCAATGGCGGCCATCGCCGCATCGGTGTTGCGGCATACCAGACCCCCGAAGGGACGATTTATTGGTGCCAGCAGTTCACCCCCTGACGATGAGTTCGGGAGGATGTCCGTTCAACGGGAAGTGAAACGATGAGGATTGCGGTTGGCAGTGACCATCGCGGCGCGGCAATGCGTGGGAAACTGGTCGAGTTGCTCGTGCGTCTCGGCCAGGACGTGGTCGATATCGGCAGCCATGGCTCCGAGTCGATCGACTATCCCGACATTGCCGCACAAGTAGGCCGAAGGGTCTCGACCGGCGAGGTCGATCGGGGGATTTTGGTCTGCGGTACCGGTATAGGGATGTGCATCGCCGCCAACAAGATTGCGGGCGTTCGCGCCGCGCCTTGCCACGACGACCTAACCGCCGAATTGAGCCGCCGTCACAACGACCTGAACGTACTCTGTCTCTCCGGCGACACGCTGGGCGATCGGCTGGTCGATCGCCTCGTGGAGATTTGGCTCAGCACGCCCTTCGACGGTGGCCGCCACGCCCGGCGGGTGGCAAAGATTTCCGAATTGGAATCTCGGAACGGCCGCTAAGGATCGGCGCAAATGACTGTCGTGTTTTGCTCACTCGCCGAGCGGGGGGGCGGACATCACACGGAGTGTGCATGCTATTTTTCTTGCGACACTTATTGATGCGCCGATCCTAAGAGTCATGCCGGCATCGTTTCTCGTACGATTTGGCGGATCTGTTTGAACTCTGGGGTATCGGCAGTCCGGCACCATTCAAAGAGCGCGGCCTCGGTGCTGGTGAGCACGGCACCCGAGGATTCCATCCGCCGCAGAGCGGTCTGGTGATCGAGGTCGTGTCGCGATCCGACCGCATCCACGGCCACATAGACCCGCCACCCGTCGGCCAGCAGGTCGAGTACCGTTTGCTGAATGCAAACGTGGGTTTCAATGCCGCAAATCAGCAGTTTTTCGATATTTTGCGGACGGAGGTCCGCGAACAACTCTGGCAGCTCCCTGCAACTGAAGCTGAGTTTGGCAGGGCGCTGCGGGAGAAGGGACGCCAGTTCGGGGAGCGTTGGCCCTAAACCCCGAGGGTATTGCTCGGATGCCCTGACGGGCAGGCCAAGCAGCTTGGCGCCCTCGATCAGCCGCCGCACATTTTCTACAATCCGCTCCCTCGCTCCGATCGATGCAACTAATTTTACTTGCACATCGATCACCAAGAGGGCCGAATCGGACCGGGACATCAACTCGGGACTGCGGGGAATTAGGGGAAAATCGTTCATAACCGGAATCTTTTACTGCTCGCGTTCACCCATCGTTACACCAAACTGCTTCATCACAATCCCGAACACGTCCGTATCCGACACCGTCGGGCCATCGGGTAGGATCGGCTTCGAGGCGAGAAGCACGGTGTGCTGCGTGGGATCGACCGCAGGAGCTCCATGCGAACCACGGACCAGCGTGGCGTCCAGCGGGATGCTCCGCGTGGCCATGTCAACGTGCAGCTCGACGGGATCATAGCCCGGTTTGCGATGGATATCGACGGTTCGAGCAAAGCCGGGTGCCTTTTCATCAGCAAGCCAATAGTAATAGGCCTGCCAACTGTTGGGCGCGGAAACGAGAATCAACTCGCCGCTACGGGGATGGTCCAGCCCATAACGGCCTCGCTGAGTGCCCATGAGCACCTCGGCGATGCCGGGCTGGTTGCGGAAGATTCCAGCGGCCAACTCGATAGTCCGCGGGTCACTATCAGCCACGAAGACATGGGAGAACTGGTGATCGGCCAAGGCCCAGGCACGGCTGGCGGCCAGGTCGAGATACTCGCCGTCGGCCTGCTCTCGGACGCTCAGCAACCCAGCCTCGCGGAGCACGCGATTGGGGTAAGCGACGTGATCGACCGGCGTGATGGCATACTCGCCGGCGACGAGCCAAAGCAAATCGTCGCCGTAATTCTCTTGCATGGCCGCGTGGAGCCGGCCCAATTCGGCGTCCAACTCGCCGAGTGCGGCCACGGCGGCAGGGCTGTCAGGGCCAAGCTTCTGGGCGGCGTAGTCAAGGTGCGGCAGGTAGATCCAGAAGAAATCGGGGTTCCATCGACGTGCCGCAATCGCAGCCGATTGGGCGATCCACGCCGTTGAGCGGATGTTCGCCAGCGGCCCCCAAAAATGCTTCAGGGGGAAGTGGCCCAGTTCATCGCGCAACTCGCCGTAAAGTTCCGCTGGCCGCGTATAGCACCAAAGCGACTCCGTACCATCGGGATTATGGACCGGCTTGGGCGTGCAGAGGTATTCGGCCTCCGCCCCAAAACCGTGCATGGCAAACCACACCGCCGAAGTCAGGTCTGCGTGCGAAAGAATATCCCAAATCTGCGGCCGCTCGATGCAGTCGTTCGGCGACGTCCACATCTCGATCTGCTGCTTCTCTCGCCAATAAAGCCCATTACCCACCACGCCATGGGCAGACGGCAGTCGGCCCGTGGTCATGTTGGCCTGCACCGGACAGGTCACGCAGGGGAAGCTCGGCACAAGGTTGACGATCTGGCCCGCCGCAGTCATCTCGCGAAGCTGAGGCATGACGGCGACGTCTTTTTCACGCAGGCCAGGGATGGTGAGGAGAATGATGGGCATGGCAAGCTTCAAATGACGAATGACGAATGACGAATGACGAATGACGAATGACGAATGACGAATGACGAATGAAATGCGAAACTTTGGTCCTTCGTGCTTCCTATTTTGAATTTATTTCGGATTTCGTCATTCGGATTTCGATATTTCCGTTAAAACTCTAGTCCTCGTAATCGCGCAATCTCCGCGGCATCCTTATCGCCACGGCCGGAGAGACAAACGACGACCACGTCGTCGGCCTTCCGCGAAGCGGCAATCTCCAGGGCACGGCAGAGGGCGTGCGAGCTTTCCAAGGCGGGCAAAATGCCTTCCAAGCGAGCCAGGGCATCGAAGGCATCTAGGATTTCGTCGTCTCGGGCGAACGTGTACCGCACGCGGCCGGCATCTTTCCAATAGCTGTGCTCAGGGCCGGTGCCGGGATAATCCAACCCGGCGGAAACACTATGCACGTCGGAAGTCTGACCGTCGTCGTCCTGCAAGACGTAGCTGAACGCCCCATGGAGTACGCCAGGCCGACCGAAGGAGAGCGTGGCGGCGTGATCGCCCGGCCGCTCGGATCGTCCGCCCGCCTCGACGCCGACAAGTTCCACCTCGGCATCCTCGATAAACGGATAGAACATGCCCGCCGCATTGCTCCCTCCGCCTACGCAAGCCACGATGACATTGGGCAAATGGCCGAGTTGCTCCAGGCTCTGAATCCGGGTTTCTCGGCCGATGATCGACTGGAAGTCGCGAACAATCTGCGGAAAGGGATGCGGCCCGATGACCGAGCCAACGCAGAAGTGGGTCGATTCGACGCTGCTCATCCAGTCGCGAAATGCCTCGTTGACTGCGTCGCGCAAGGTCCGCGAACCGCTGGTCACCGGCCGGACTTCCGCTCCAAGGAGTTTCATGCTGAAGACATTGGGCCGTTGGCGGCGGATGTCTTCTTCGCCCATGTAGACGATACATTGCAGGCCGAAGTGGGCACAGGCCGTGGCGGTGGCCACGCCGTGCTGCCCGGCACCCGTTTCGGCGATGACCCGCTGCTTACCCATGCGAAGCGCGAGCAAGGCTTGGCCGAGCGTGTTGTTGATTTTATGAGACCCGGTATGGTTGAGATCTTCGCGTTTCAGATAGATTCTCGCACCACCACAATGCTCTGTCAGCCGGCGCGCGAAGTAGAGCGGCGACGGCCGGCCGACATAGTGCTTATACAGATCGTTGAGTTCGGCCAGAAAGGCCGGATCGGCCGCAGCCTGGGTGTATTGGACCGTCAGCTCATTCAAGGCGCGCGTGAGCGTTTCGGGAACATAGCGCCCGCCGAACTGGCCGAAGCGTCCAGACGAATCGGGAACGCGCGTGGTAGCAGGCATGGAAGTGGTCTCGTTGGGATGTTGGGTCATTTCAAGAAACCGGGATGCCGCGTAGCCTTCCGGGCTGCGTACCCTGATTTTGGAAATAACGTCCTCAAAGAACTCAATTATAGGCTCTCCGCCAAGTTTGTGGTGCGGGCGTCTCGCCTGCCTGGTTCAACCACAACATCTTGGGCAGGCGAGACGCCCGCACCACAATTATCCGCAAACCCGGCGGAGATCCCTTAATTATTATGCCCAGCAGGGCTGCGGTCAAGGTTCTCCCCGCTGGTTACCGAACGCCGAGTGAGGAACTTTGGCGGCTGAATTGCGTGGCCGCCGCTACGCGTTGCAAAGAACGCGGCAATCCGCTCGACAACGAGCTTCTGCTCCTCGGCCCGCAGTTCCGGGAAGATCGGCAACGCAAGCACTTCTTCCGTCGCTCGCCGCGTTTGAGGCAGATCGTCGGGCTGATAGCCCAAATAGCGGAAGCATTCCTGCTGGTGCAGGCCCAGCGGATAGTAGATTTCCGTGCCGATGTGGGCTTCCGTCAGTGCCTCGCGAAGCGGCGTGCGCATGCCTTCGGGTACGCGAATCACGTACTGGTTCCAGACATGCCTCATGCCGGGCTTCGTCTCCGGCAGCACGAGGGTGTGATGCAGTCCCGCCTCGGTGAAAAGTTCCGTATAGCGGTCGGCGTTCGTCTGTCGCAGGAAAGTCCAGTGATCCAAGAGTGGGAATTTGACGTTGAGCACGGCTGCCTGGAACGAATCCAAGCGGCTGTTGATGCCGATGCACGAATGGAAGTACCGCGGACGCATTCCGTGGCCGCGAAGTAATCGCAGGCGATCGGCCAGATCATCGGATTGCGTGGTCAACATGCCGCCGTCGCCGGCCCCGCCGAGATTCTTGGTCGGATAGAAACTAAAACAGCCAATCGCACCGATCGAACCGACGCGGCGGCCTTGGACCTCCGCACCAATTGCCTGGGCGGCGTCTTCCACCAGCGCGATGTTTTGCGGCCGGGCAATCTCGGCCAAGGCCGCAGTGTCGACGGCCTGTCCGAACAAGTGTACGGGAAGGATGGCCTTTGTGGAGGGAGTAACCAGTGACGCAACATGTTCGGGGTCGATATTGAAGGTTTGCGGATCGATGTCGGCAAAAACCGGCCGGGCACCAAGCCGCGTGACTGCGCTGGCCGTGGCGAAAAACGTGAAACTCGGCAGAATCACCTCATCGCCGGTGGAAATATCCAAAGCCATCAAGGCCAAGAGTAGGGCATCGCTGCCGGAGGCACAGCCGATGGCGTGCTTTGCCTGGCAGTAGATGGCAAATTGTTGTTCGAGGTGCGTGACCTCTGAACCTAGTATGAATCCGCCGCTATCGCAGACCCGGCCGAGCGCGGCAAGCATTTCTGCCCGCAATCCCGTGTGTTGGCGTCCCAAGTCCAAGAGCGGAACGCCTTGGATTGCACTATTCTGACTTCCCTGTCCGTTATTGCTGAAGCTCATTGTGACTGCCCCGAAGGAAGAATGACCGGAATCGGCCGTAGTACTTGGCGTCCTTACCAAGAAAACATGCGGCGCGTGGGAAAATTACCCATTCACGCCCTGAGAGTCAACGGCAGAATGAGTTATGACCAAAACTTCCATTCCCCCCGCGTCCCGACCGCCGTAGGCGGTCGGGACGCGGGGGGGTCGATCACGGTCATCCCAAAACCCGTGCTAAAGCACGGGCCGAATACCGGCTGCGCCGGGAATGACCATAAATGGCCATGAAGACACTTGGCCGGCCGAAAGATGTGGGTAACGAAAATTTGTAGGGTGCGTGGAGCGGACTGCCCAGCAATGACAGCAGTTGGCAAGGTTATGATCTAGTCCTACTTTTTCCTCACCCCAGTCGCTGAATCTGCTGCACCACTTCGGCCTGCGTCCACTCCCGGTCTGTGGAAAGCACGACGTAAC
>JBAWVO010000061.1:0-25997 GCA_037147235.1 Planctomycetota bacterium
CACTGTTACCACGAAGATAAAAATTGTTCAGGTTATTTTTGCGCGGTCGCTAAGCGGATGGATAGCAAAAGCATTTTACCATCGTGAGGCTCCCGATGTCCCGTCCGTCCAACTTGCCGCCGCTGAAGTCGTTGGACGAAGTGCATCGTTCGGTGAAGATTCCAGCCAATCGCCCTTGGCGGCGACTGCTTGCGTTCACCGGCCCGGCCTATTTGGTTTCGGTGGGCTACATGGATCCGGGCAACTGGGCCACCGATCTGGAGGCTGGTTCCAAGTTCGGCTACCGTCTGATCTTTGTTTTGCTGATGGCCAACGCCATGGCCGTCCTGCTGCAAACGCTCAGTGCCCGGCTGGGCCTGGTGACCGGCCGCGATCTGGCCCAGGCGTGCCACGACGACTACCCACCGGTGGTGAACTATATTCTCTTCGTGCTTTGCGAAATCGCGATTGCCGCCTGCGACTTGGCCGAAGTCCTCGGCACGGCGATCGGCCTGAACCTTTTGACCGGTATTCCGCTCATTTGGGCCGTGCTCATCACCGGCGGCGATGTCCTACTGCTCTTGGCCATGCAGCATTACGGCATCCGCAAAATGGAAGCATTGATCTTCGGCCTGATCTCCCTCATCGGACTCTGCTTTGTCGTCGAGATATTCCTCTCCAAGCCGTCGCCAGCCGGAATAATTTCAGGCTTCCAGCCGCTATGGCTTTCCGGTAGTGAGCTTCTGGTGGCCATCGGCATCCTCGGTGCCACGGTTATGCCGCACAACCTCTACATGCACTCGTCGCTGGTGCAGAGTCGCGACGTAACCCGCAGCCGCGAGGCCGTGGCGGAGGCATGCAAGTACAATTTTATTGACTCGGCCATCGCCATGAATCTGGCGTTTCTGGTGAATGCGGCGATTCTGATCGTTGCCGCGGCAACCTTCTGGAGCCGTGGTCAGGAGATTTCCGAGATCCAAGACGCCCATCGAATGCTCAGCGGAATTCTCGGCACCAACATCGCGCCGATCGCCTTTGCCCTGGCGTTGATTTGCGCAGGCCAGAGTTCGACGATCACGGGCACCTTGGCCGGGCAGATCACGATGGAGGGTTTTTTGCGATTGCGGCTGCGGCCGTGGCTGCGGCGGATGATCACCCGCACATTGGCCATCGCGCCGGCCGTGGCCGTCATTTACTACTGGGGCGATGGGAAGGTCATGGACCTCTTGATCCTCAGTCAGGTCGTACTCAGCCTGCAACTGGCCTTCGCCGTAATTCCCCTGGTGAAGTTTACGAACAGCCCGCAGAAAATGGGCCCTTTCGTCAACCGCTGGTGGGTGCAAGTTCTAGCCTGGGTCGTGACTGCGGCCATCGTCAGCTTGAACGGCAAACTGGTCTATGAGCAGGTGATCGAATGGGCCGAGCAGGCGGGATCGTATGGCTGGATCGTCTACTCGTTTGCCATTCCGTTTGTCGCCAGTCTTGCGGTACTCCTCCTGTGGATGACGGTGCGTCGCGAACGGCCGGTTCGCGATGCTACGGAGGTTTCGGCCGACGATGTGGCGAGCCGGGCCGCTAAGGCGAAGCAGTTTCGACGGATTGGCGTGGCCTTGGAGGCCCTGCCGAGCGATTCGGCGATGCTTGCCGAGGCGATTGCCCTGGCCCGCATGTACCAGGCCGAATTGGTTCTCATTCACGTCGTCGATGGCCCTGGCGGTCGGTGGTACGGGCCGCAAACAGGCGACCTCGAGAGCCGTCACGATGAGGATTATCTCAAAAATCTGGTCGAGCGATTGCGGACCGAATTGACTTCGCAAGGCGTGCCGCGGATCGAGGCTGTATTGGGCTTCGGCAGTCCGCCTAACGAGATCGCGAATCTTGCCAAGCAAAACGGCATCGACCTGATGGTGCTCGGCGGGCATGGGCACAGCACGCTTTTGGATCTTCTTCGCGGCGAAACGATATCCGGCGTTCGCCACCGTCTCGATATTCCCGTACTGGCTGTTCGGTAGCCAAAATACTCAACCACGCTCCGTCGTAATGCTTGTTCCCTGTTCATAAATTATTATGCCCTACAAAGCCGTACTATTTGATCTCGATGGCACTCTGCTCGATACGCTTGAGGATCTGGCCGATTCAACGAATGCAGCCCTTGCGGAACTGGGAATCCCAGGGCATCCGTTGGAAGCGTACAAGCATCTCGTGGGCGACGGACTGGAGAACCTTCTCCGCCGCGCGTTGCGGCAAGAGCCACCCGACGAGGCACTGCTCGCCCGAGGCATCGAACTGACGCGGCGCGAATATGCCGGCCGTTGGGCCAATACGTCAAAGCCTTACCCGGGCATTCCGGATCTGTTGGATCGACTCAGCCACCAAGGAATTCCCATGGCCGTGTTCTCCAACAAGCCGGACGAGTTCACACGGCCCTGCGTAACGCGATTGCTATCCGGCTGGCATTTCGAGGCCGTCCAAGGCGCGACCCCCGAGTTGCCTAGAAAACCCGATCCCCGCGGTGCCTTGGCGATTGCCTCCCAGATGGGCATTGCCCCGTGCGAAATCCTTTATCTGGGCGACACGAACACCGACATGCAGACGGCCGTCGCGGCCGGAATGTTCCCTGTCGGTGCGTTATGGGGATTTCGGACGGCAGACGAACTGCTGGCCGCAGGCGCGGCCGCGCTGGTGAAAACGCCGGCGGAAGTGCTTGACTGGATACTAGGTGCGGAACGTGAATAATTGTAGGGTGGGGAGAGCGCAGCAAGCCTCACCAATTCGGTTGCAGTCCGCTTTTGGTGGGGCTCGTTTCACTCTCCCCACCCTACTTCTGCACCTAGAACCGGAAGAGCCGCTTTTCCTCGGCATGTTGCCAAAGAGAAGCTATCTCTGCTAGAATACTTTGAATAACCGTACGTTTTGAAAACTTCCTGCGAAAATCAGATAAAGGAGATCCACAATGACAGACGCAACATACCAGAAGATTCAACTGGTCGGAACTTCCACCAAGTCGCTTAGCGACGCTATTTCCGTGGCCGTGGCCAAGGCCGCCGAGATCATCAAAAACCCTACTTGGTTTGAAGTGATCGAGCAGCGTGGTGCTATTTCCGACGGCAAAGTGCAGCAGTTTCAGGTAACTATTGTCGTCGGCGCGCGGATAGAATAGATTCTGGAATTGAGCCGTTCCCGTGGTGATCCGAAACGTATAGTTCGATCACCGCGATTGATGGGTGTGCTGCCCGCTAGACAGCCCATCGTCTGGGGGTATGCTGTATGGCTTGTGCTGACGGCGAATCAATGACTTTTGCGATTGGAAACTGTAGGGGTGACTTTAGCCTTTTGCTGACGGGGGCGACTGAAGTCACCTCTACAACATGACACTCATAACCTTATGCCCATTGTCCTACGAGCCAAGGGCTACCGAGTAAGTTTCTACGAAGCGGACCTAGAAGAACCTCCCCATGTCCATGTGCGAAAAGGAAGTGGCGAGGCCAAGTTCTGGCTCGATCCTATTGTATTGTCAAGATCGCGGGGTTACCGCGAACACGAACTGAATGAAATTGCTAGGCTGCTAGACGACCATCGGAACGAAATTCTTGAGGCTTGGAGTAACGAAGAGGCGAAACGTGGTAACCGTTAAAGCAATGATTAATGTTCGCGAGAACCATGCGGCGATCGTGCCCGTCGTTTTGCCTGGACTCGACGAAGCTCGTGCGTTTGCGGCAAGGCTCCACGCTTTAGGACTGTCGTGGACAGGCGAAGCTTTTGGATGGCCCGCAGAATATCATCCGGAGCAACCTATCGCCCCGCTTGATTCAAAAATGACTTTCACACCCGCCGATTTTTGTATAGGAGAACCAGGAGTTTGGTTCTTTTCGCTCATGTGGGAGCGAGGCAAGATGGCCTCACCGACAGAATTCTTGGACGATAGTCATATTTTGGCTTGCCAATAAGAGCTTCTATTTTGCTGGAGTTGGGTCACTTCTCGCCACCGGAGCATTCCATCACCCCCTCACATAGGGATTGCTGGTTTTCTCCTGGCCGACTGTAGTTTCCGGACCATGGCCGGATAGTAAGACCGTGTCGTCTGGCAGGGTGTATATTTGTGCGCGGATACCGGCCGCCAACTGATCGAAATCGCCGTCGTAAAGGTCTGCCCTTCCGACGCTGCCCAGGAAAATGATATCGCCGACAAACGCCAGATTAGGGGTATTCTCCCGCCAGACGAACACCACATGTCCCGCCGAATGGCCTGGGATTTCGCGAACCTCCAGGTCAAAACCTGCGGCCGAAACCCGATCTCCCGTACGGACCGTCCTATCGGCAGGGGGGCTTGTTATCGCCTGGCCATAGCGGGCGGAAAGATTCAGTTGGGCATCAATTAGCTTGGACGCGTCACCAAGCCCAATAATCAACGGGCAGTCGGGCCACCGCTCCTTCAGGGCACCATTGCCGGCAATGTGGTCGCTGTGGCCATGGGTGTTTAAGATCGCAACTGGCGTAATCTTCTGCTTGTCTAGCAGAGCAAGAATCTGCTCCGGGCCGTATCCCGGATCGATCACCAAGCAGTCAACACGGTCCTTTAGCCATATTACATAGGTGTTTTCGTCGAAAGGTGCGGAAACAACCCTCTCGATTTCAAATTGTGGTTTTTTCACAAACTGGACTCCCTACTTCTGGATTTCTATGATAAACTGTGCCGCTAATTCTGGTGCGGTCCGTCGCACCGAAGAAGATTGCGGAGAACTGACGTTCTACGTGAAAACATTGTAATCCTGCCGCTCATAAGATGCGATAAGGTCGATGAGGATCGTGTTGATGGATAAGTTCGGGAGGCAGGCAGCGCGGACCAATCCGCGTTGTGCCAGGGTTTCTGGCATATAAACGACCAAGGAAGGTTTTCTCAATGTTGTTGCAGGGATGGAATTGCCGTGGCTGCCTAGCAGCCTTTCTCGCGTATATCGCGATAATCTCGACCGCAAGTGCTCAGGCTCCTGCCGGCCAACCCCAGCAGACCCCTCCGGCGGGCGGACCTGGCTACCGTGTGGCCGGTCGAACCGACACTTCGGCACCAAACATCACCCCATCTCAGATGCGGCCGGGCGATCCGAATGAGCATCCGCTCATGCCCGCCCTGCGTTGGGCTCGGGAAGGCCATGCGTCGATTGAGAAAATCCAGGACTACACCGCCACGCTGATCAAGCGCGAGCGGATCGGCAACACCCTGGGCGAAGATCAGTATGTCGCGATGAAGGTCCGCCATAAGCCCTTTAGCGTCTACCTGAACTTCCTCGCTCCCTCTGCCGTCAAGGGCCAGGAGTGTCTGTACATCGAAGGGGCCAATAACGGAAAGATGTGGGCCCACGGCAACGGCATGCGGGAGAAGATGTTCGGTACTGTCTCGCTTCTCCCGGACGGCAACGTGGCCATGCAAGGCCAGCGCTACCCGCTCCCGCAAATCGGCATCCTCAACCTCACCAAGCGGTTGATCGAAGTGGCCAACGAAGACGTGAAGTATGGCGAGTGCGAAGTGAAGTATTTCAAGGGTGCCAAGATCAACGATCGTGTTTGCACCTGTACGCAAGTCATCCATCCGAACCCACGGAAGAACTTTCTCTTCCATGTCGCCCGGATTTTTGTCGACGACAACTTGAATATTCCCGTCCGCTACGAGGCTTATGACTGGCCGAAAACGGCGGGCGGCGAGCCGGAACTGATTGAGGCGTACACCTACCTCAACATGAAGATCAATGTCGGCTTGACCGACTCCGATTTTGACACCCACAATCCGGCCTACCGCTTCCGATAACGCTCGAAATTTGTCCCGCCACGCGATACCCTTAGGGACGGCAGTTTCCACTGCCGTCCCTACTTTATTGGCAAGCAACACAATGGCACCTCGAACCGTTGGGCGGATCTGTTATAATATTGCTTGGCGAGCCTGCCGCATCTTTCTGATCGCCTACCTGGTGTTGTTCTTGGTGATGATGTACCTTGAAAATTCGCTGATCTATTTCCCAATGAAGTTTCCTGGGGGCAATTGGACCCCGCAGGGAATCACCGTGGAAGACGCCTGGTTTACCGCAGTTGACGGCACGAAGATCCATGGCTGGTACGTCCCGCACGAGCAGTCCAAGGCGGTTATTCTTTTCTGTCACGGCAACGGGGGCAATGTCACACATCGAGCCGACGTGATCCGCGAGCTGCGCAACCGCGTGGGAGCTGCCGTGCTGATTTTTGACTACCGCGGTTACGGAAAGAGTGAAGGCAAGCCCAACGAGTCAGGCGTGTTGGCCGATGCCCGTGCGGCCCGCAGTTGGCTTGCGCAGAAAACCGGCGTGGGCGAGAGTCAGATTGTACTCATGGGCGAGTCGCTGGGCGGGGCCGTGGCGGTCGATCTGGCCACCGACGGCGCGCGGGCGTTGATCTTGGAGAACACCTTCAGTTCCATACCGGATGTGGCATCGCATCACTATCCCTGGGCACCGGTTCGGCTCTTGATGCGAACCCGATTCAACTCAGCGGTGAATATCCGTTCGTATCACGGCCCGTTGTACCAGAGCCACGGCGATCGTGATTCGATCGTCCCATTGGAACTTGCCAGGCGTCTATTCGACGCGGCCAATGAGCCGAAGCAATTCCTGGTTCTCGAATGGGCCAACCACAATGACCCGCACTCGCCGCACTATTACGACAAGTTGCGGGAGTTTCTTGTGGGGCTGCCGTAAGGATAGGCGCATAAATAACTGTCGTGTTTTGCCCACTCGCCGTGCGGGGGCGGACGGCACACGGAGTGTGCCTGCTACTTTTCTTGCGACACTTATTGATGCGCCGATCCTAGGCCGTTTCTGTTATAATCTCGGCATGAATACCCTCCAAGAAAACTTGCTTGCTGCCAGCCAACCTACCACGCACGGCTGGCACGAATTGGCCGATCGGATTCTTCAGGGGCATCCGCTTAGCTCCGAAGAAGGGCTTTCGATACTGCGTAGTCCCGACGAGCAATTGTTGGATCTCCTGGCGGCCACGTATCGCATCCGCCGCCAGCGGTGGGGCAACCAGGTGCGACTGAACTTCCTCATTAACGCCAAGAGCGGTGCCTGTGCCGAAGACTGTGGCTATTGTTCCCAGTCGCGGGTCTCGAAGGCCGAGATTTCTCGCTATGCCCTACTCCTGCCCGACCAGATTCTCGACGGTGCCCGAACTGCCTTTCAACGTAAGGCCAAGACCTATTGCATCGTGACCTCCGGCCGCAGCCCCGGAAAGCTGGAACTTGATCTGGTTTTGGAACTCGTCCCCAAGATCAAGCAAGAGTACCACCTCGATATCTGTGTCTCCGCGGGCCTCTTGGGGCAGGAGCAAGCCGAGCGGCTGAAGCAGTGTGGTGTCGATCGCGTGAACCATAATCTCAACACCAGCCGCCGCTTCTACCCCCAGATTTGTACGACGCACACTTTTCAGGACCGGATCGATACGCTTAGGGCAGTGCGGAACGCTGGAATGGAAATCTGCTCCGGCGGCATTATCGGAATGGGCGAGGAAGACGCCGACGTGGTGGAATTGGCCCTGGAACTAGGGAACCTCGGGGTCGATGCCTTGCCGGTCAATTTCTTCACACCCACGGAAGGAACGCCGGTGACCGCCGCCAATCCGAAGAAACTTTCGCCGCGCTACTGCTTGAAAGCCCTGGCCCTGTTCCGGCTGGCCAATCCGTGTTGCGATTTGCGAGTGGCGGCTGGCCGCGAATTGCACCTCGGCTGGCTACAGCCGCTTGCACTTTACGCGGCCAATTCGATGTTTGTCGGCGACTACCTAACCACGAAAGGCCAGTCGCCGACCGAAGACTACCGCATGATCGAGGAATTGGGCTTTGAGGTGGTTGAGGAATGAACGGCCCGTTCCCCTGTCTTGCTATATACCCCAAATATCCACGCCGGACCATGAATTATACCTCAATGATTCCATTAAACATGAGAATCGCGCAAATCGGCAAAGTTGACTAATCCCTGAAATTCGTTCGATCCGATAGGCATGAGGAGGGAAATTTGTCCGGCGGCATGTAGATAAAGGGGAAGCAACACCATGCTCAAAAGAAAAATTGCTACGACCGTGGTCGTGATATGTCTCATGGGTTTGGCTAGGGTGGCGATGGCCGAGAACAGCTCGGATCAATTCCGGCCGTTCAATGGCCTGTTCGCCGACTTGTTCGAGGATGGCAATAAGTCGCAGCCGCAGCGGCCGGTGCAAAACCATCAAAACAGTAACTCCCCTAGGATGACGCAGCCGCAACGCGTGCCGACGCGGGCCCAGCCACAGGCTGCGCCAAAGGTTGCCCTGCAGCCGACACCGCAGCTCGATGCGGGCCAGCCCACTGCTGCCTCGGCCAGCGGCATCGATCGCAACAGCGATGCCTTGCCGAGCCTTCCGTCCACTTCCGACGTGCGACCGCGGAGTTCGGCCACGAGTAACAACTACTCCTTCCAATACGATGATTCTTCCTCGCCCATCGGCCCTGCCATGAATCCGCCATCGCCAAGCACTTCCGTGGGCGGCGACGCGGCCACATCGTCCACGGTCTCTGCAGCACCAGCCGGCTCGGCTCTGCACGAACGGCTGAAAAGCTTCCGCCAGTCGCCGTTCGCCGAAACTCCCCAAACAACACCAACTCCGGTCAATCCTCTAGTTGTCGCCGCGCCCGCGGAACCCGCAACGAGCCAACCTGCCGAGACACCGCTAGTTGCCCAACGCACACCGACTGCCGCAACACCAACTACCACGACACCGTCGGCCGAGGTTCTG
The DNA here is from genome assembly GCA_037147235.1 of Planctomycetota bacterium. Classification (GTDB taxonomy): domain Bacteria; phylum Planctomycetota; class Planctomycetia; order Pirellulales; family Thermoguttaceae; genus JANXQG01. Next base: position 8,773 of record JBAWVO010000061.1, read on the forward strand.
CCAAGCACTCCGACGGCTGTCGAGCCGGAACGTCTGGCGACCGCCAAGCCAGCCAACGACGCCCCAGGCGAGACGCCTGTGCTACCAGCCGTGCAAGAGCCGAATGTTCTGATCAATCACAAGAGCCCGTTGCTGACGGTGGAAACCATCGGACCGCGGAAGATCGTACTCGGCAAGGAGGCTGCTTACGAGGTTCTATTGCAGAATTCCGGCAACCTGGCAGCCGAAGAGGTTGCTGTGACGGTCAGTCTGCCCGACTGGGCCGAAGTGGCCGGAGCGTCGGCCAGCACCGGCGAAGTTCGCCCGCTCGAGCGAGATCGTCATGATCCATGCCGCTGGGTGCTTGGGCGGATCGAAGCCCGTTCAAAAGAGAAGCTCACTCTGAAGATTATTCCAAGGCAAAGCAAGCCGTTCGAGTTGGCCGTTCGCTGGGACTTCAAGCAGGCGCCTTCGCAGGCGATGATTGAAGTCCAGGAACCCAAGCTTACCATACGATTAGACGGCCCGCGAGAAGTACTCTTCGGCAAACGAGAGGTTTATAAGCTGAAGCTGGGCAACAGTGGAAACGGTGCCGCCGAGAATGTTCTGCTCACGCTCATGCCGCTGAATACCAAAGACACGCATCCGACAACGCATCGTCTGGGCACCATCAACTCCGGCGATGAGCGAGCGATCGAAATTGAATTGACCGCGCGACAAGCCGGAAACCTCACGATCCGCGTTGAGGCTAACGGAGACGGCGGTGTTCACGTCGATCTGGCCGAACATGTACTGGTCCATCGGGCCGCTCTACAAGTTGACCTTGAAGGTCCCGTCGTGCAATATGTCGGCACGCCGGCCAACTACAAAATCCTCATTCGCAATCCAGGCGACGCCCTGGCCAAAAACGTGAAGCTAACGGCCAAGCTGCCAACGGGCATGAAGTTCGTCTCCGGGAGCGATAAAGCGACCTCGGAAACCGCCATTGAGGGTGGGAAAGTGCGATGGACGCTTGAGCAGTTACCGCCAGGCGAACAGCGCGTGTTGGAAATGAAGTGCATGATGGCCCTGTCCGGTGCCAATCGCCTGGAGATTACTTCGGCTGCGGACGACGACCTCGTGGCTGCGGCCGAGTTGATCACCAAAGTCGAGGCCATGGCCGATCTCCGCCTGGAGGTGAAGGATCCGGAGGGGCCCGTGCCAGTCGGCTCCGACACGACCTATGAACTTTATGTTCGCAACCGCGGCACCAAGGCGGCCGAGAATGTGGAAGTGCTGGCCTATTTTTCCACCGGCGTGGAACCGGTCAGTGCTGACGGCCATCCGCATCACCTCAGCCCGGGCCAGGTCGTTTTTGATCTGATTCCGGCAATTCCCCCGGCGGCCGAGATTGTCCTGAAGGTGAAGATCAAGGCGGAAGCGGCCGGCAACCACGTATTCCGTGCCGAAGTGCATTGCAAGGCACTGGGAACACGACTGGTCCGCGAAGAGGTGACCCACTTCTATCAGGATGGTCCAAGTTTGCAGCAGGCCACGGCCGTACCCGCAAAACGGACGACGAGTTCCGTGCCGCCCGTCACGCGAGATGAACCGAGAACCGCCGAGCGGCAACCGTTGCCCTTACCACAATCGTCGGGGCAACCACTGCCGGCAACGACGATCAAACGGTAGCAGGCAGCCACTCGCCAAGTGTCGGCACTACCGTACGTCATTGCCGGCTCGCCGTAGGGTGGGTGAAGCATCGAACGGTGCGTTGCGCGAACTGATCCGGAACAGCGGTAAGCGCTGTCAGCGTCTCGACTTCGTGTGCAACCCACCATTTGCCGGGCAGTTCGCTCCACGCACCCTACAACCTACCTGACGTACTTGGCGGTTCAGCTCTGAATGTAATCGCGCATGAACTGATTCTCGGCCATCAGGTGGTCGTGCTGGGCCTTGAGAAGGTCGCCGATCGAGACCATGCCCACGAGACGCTCGCCGCTCAGGATCGGCACGTGGCGAATGCGGTGAGTCGTCATCACGCCCATCAGGTCAGTGACGGAATCGGTGGGCTTGGCGGTGATGAGCTTGGTGGTCATGACGTCGGCGACCTTCAATTGCTTGAGGTCGCAACTGCCTGCGGCAAAGCAGCGGAGCATGTCCCGTTCGGTGACGATGCCAACGAGGCACTCGCCGACAGCCAGATCTCGCTGACAAACGAGCATCGAGCCGATGTTATGCTCGACCATCTGCCGAATCACCTCGGCCAGAGAGACATCGGGTGAAGTCGTAAAGACGGCCGTCCCTTTCACTGCCAGGATGTCTTGAAGTCGCATGGAAAGAACCTCCCCGATTGAAGATGATAAGAATGGTTCCTCACGCCACGGCTAGGGCCTGCTCATAGACCAAAATCTTATCCTCGTGCTGCAAGGTCATGGCAATATCGTCCAGACCATTCAGAAGGATATGTCGGCGGGATTCGTCCACTTCAAACTTCAGCGACAAACCGTGATCGTCGGTCACCGTGCAGGTTTTCAGGTCCACCGTCAGGTGGTAACCGGAATGGGCCGCTGCCCGGGCGAAGAGGTCGTCGATCTGGGCTTCGTCCAGCCGGACCGGCAACATGCCGTTCTTGAAGCAGTTGTTGTAGAAGATGTCGGCAAAGCTAGGGGCCAAGACGACGCGGAAACCGTAGTCCTCCAGTGCCCACGGGGCGTGCTCGCGGCTCGAACCGCTGCCGAAGTTTCGACGCGCCAGCAGAATGGATGCCCCGGCATACTCGGGCCGGTTGAGTTCAAAATCGGGGTTGGGCGTACCATCGTCGAGGAACCGCCAATCAAAGAACAGGAACTGGCCGAACCCGGAGCGTTGGATCCGCTTGAGGAACTGCTTTGGAATGATCTGGTCCGTATCGACGTTCGAGCGGTCCATGGAAAGGACCAAGCCGGTATGCTGGGTGAATGGTCGCATTTTACTTGTATTCCCAATTCCGCGTATCAACAAAATGCCCGGCCACGGCGGCGGCCGCGGCCATCGAGGCGGAGACGAGATGCGTGCGCCCGCCCTTGCCCTGCCGTCCTTCAAAATTGCGATTGCTGGTCGAGGCGCATCGTTCGCCTGGTTCGAGCTTGTCGGGATTCATGGCCAAGCACATGCTACAACCGGCCTCGCGCCACTCGAAACCGGCGGCCGTGAAAATCTTGTCAAGCCCCTCGGCTTCGGCCTGCCGCTTCACCAGTTGGCTGCCAGGCACAACCAACACACGCACGCCGTCAGCAACGTGGTATCCCCGGGCAATGGCCGCAGCGGTCCGTAAGTCCTCGATCCGGCCATTGGTACACGAGCCGATGAAAACATGGTCAATCTTCACATCGGTAATCTTGGTCTTGGGTTTCAGCCCCATGTATTCCAAGGCGGCAGCGGCGGCCTTCTGGTCGGTGGGATTGCTGAAACCGGCCGGATCGGGCACTTCGCCGCAAATGCCGGTCACCTGTCCGGGGTTGGTTCCCCAGGTGACTTGCGGCTCGATGTCGGCGGCATGGAATCGCTCCACGCGATCGTAAGCCGCGCCGGGATCGCTGGGCAGGTTCTTCCACTGCTCGACCGAGGCGTCGAAATTCTTGGGGGCGTGGGGGCGGCCGCGAAGATACTCAAAAGTCTTCTCGTCGGGCGCGATCAGGCCACTGCGGGCACCGGCCTCGATGGTCATGTTGCAGACGGTCATCCGCTCCTCCATGCTCAAGGCACGGATCGCGGAACCGGTATATTCAATGCAGTAACCCGTTCCGCCGCTGGTCGAGATCTGGCCGATCACCCAGAGGATCAGATCCTTAGCCGTAACACCGGCCAGCAAGTGGCCTTCGACGCGGATTTCCAACGTCTGCGGTTTGTACTGCAAGAGCGTCTGGGTGGCCAGTACGTGCTCGACTTCGCTAGTGCCGATACCAAAGGCCAAGGCACCGAATGCTCCGTGCGTCGCCGTGTGGCTGTCGCCGCAAACGATGGTCATGCCCGGCTGGGTCAGCCCCAGTTCCGGTCCGATCACATGTACGATGCCTTGGTTGCGATCGTCGATGTCGTACAACCGGACACCAAAATCTTGACAGTTTTTCCGCAGCGCATCGATTTGCTGCAGGGCGATCTCATCAAGGATCGGCAACCTGCGGCTGGTGGTCGGCACATTGTGATCGACCGTGGCCACGGTCCGCTCGGGCCGCCGGACTTTCCGCCCGGAAAGCCGCAACCCTTCAAAAGCCTGGGGACTGGTCACTTCATGGACGAGTTGCAAGTCGATGTACAGGATCGTCGGCTTCCCTTTTTCGGCATGCACGACGTGACGGTCCCAAATCTTCTCGAACATTGTCCGGGGGTTGGATCGCATATTGGGCGGAGGTTTTGAGAGCTAGGAAAGAAACGAAAAACGCAATCCGACGAACTGCCCGATAGAGGGGGGGCCGCCGGCAAGGATCTAGTAGGAACACGGATTCTGACACCACGCGGAATTCGCTTATTATACACGATGGAGGCTGCGATTTCCAGGGATCCATCACTTGTTCTACGAAGGTCGGTTGCCGAACGGTCCTGCAAATCTTACCATGGAGTCTTTCCAGGATGCCACGGCGGCCGGACTGCCGTGTTTTTACCTTTCTTTTTGTCGCCCGACCAAAGAACACGGAAGACCATGGCCGATTCCAATGACACCGACCGGACTCGCTCGGCCCCCCGCCTGAGTTCAGAAATTCTCGATCGATTGCCTCCGCAAAACCTGGAGGCGGAAAAGGGCGTTTTGGGCAGTCTCCTGCTCGATCCGCAAATGTGCGACGAAATCGCGCTCATGCTGCGGCCCGTTGATTTCTATGCCGACGCAAACCAGCGGCTCTATCGCAATTTGCTGGCGATGCACGATCAGGGAAAGCGGATCGACATCACCCTTCTGGTCGAGCGTTTGAAGCAGGAAGGCGAGTATGAGGCGATCGGTGGGGCAGCCTATCTGGCCGAAGTGGCCCAGTCGGTCCCTTATGCGGCCAATGCGACGTTCTATGCGGAAATTGTTCGCAATAAAGCCACGGTGCGAGAGTTGATCCACGCCAGCACAGAAATTCTCCGCGATGCCTGGGATCCGACCTACGATCCGAGGGAACTGGTCAGCCACGCGGAAGAAAAGATTTTCGCCGTCCATGACCGGCGAAGTACCGATCGGGTGACCCACATCGAGAATCTGCTCATTGAGGCATTCGACCGCATCGACGCCCGTTTGGCCAAAGGCGTGGGCGACGCCACACCGAGCCACTTCCGCGATCTCGATCAACTCACCGGTGGGCTGCATCCGGGCGAGTTCATCGTTCTGGCGGCACGGCCCAGCATGGGCAAGACGGCCCTGGCCACGAATATCGCCGAGAATGTGGCCATCTTGTCCCGTGTGCCGGTCTTGTTCGTGAGCCTGGAAATGGCTCGGCTGGAACTGGCCCAGCGACTTCTTTGCTCACAAGGCAGCATCGACGGCAGCAAGTTTCGCAGCGGGTTTATCTCGGCCGACGAGCGGGAGAAGCTCATGGAAGCATCCGGCAAGCTTTCGCAGTCGCCGCTGTTCATCGATGACACGCCCAGCCGCACCGTCACCGAAATCGCCGCCTGCGCACGCCGGCTGAAACGCAAGGAGAACCTGGGCCTGATTGTGATTGACTATCTGCAACTTGTTCAACCGGACGAACCCCGCGATCCCCGGCAGGAGCAGGTCGCCAAAATGGCGAGGCGGTTGAAGGGCCTGGCGCGCGAGTTGAATGTTCCTATTATCTGTTTGGCCCAGTTGAATCGGCAGGTCGAGTCTGGCGGCAAGGAAGAGCACCGGCCGCGGTTAAGCCATCTGCGCGAATCGGGGGCCATCGAGCAGGATGCCGATGTCGTGATGTTTGTGCATCGCGAGGAATATTACCACACCAAAGAGAAGGCTGAGGAGCTTGGCATCGTCGGGCAGGGGCTTCTGATCCTGGCCAAACAGCGCAACGGGCCGACCGGCGACGTCAAATTGCAATGGAGCGCCAAATACACTCGCTTCCAGGACTTCTCCGAGAAGCCTTACGACGAATTCAGCAGCTACAGCAACGACTTTTAATGGCTATCCGGAAACTCCCCCTCTCCCGTACTCGGGAGAGGGGCAGGGGGTGAGGGCATCCGGATTCTTATGCGTATCGCAACGGCTCGTTCTGAGAGAAGCTCCAGAGCATTTGCGATTCCCCGGCCGCGCTGTCTGGAACATCTTCCGCAACGTCCGAGGGGAGCGTCAAACGGATCACGGCGGGCGAATGGCGAAGAAAACGTCCGAAAAGTGAATGCAGCCGCGTCTGCGCAACGACGGTCAGGCCACGGAATCGGGAATCATGGCGAATGGTCCGCCCGGTGCGAAAGCGAACTTCGCGACCCTTGCCCAGCGGATAGTCGACATCGACTCCGATCTCGAAAGTTACAGTCTTGCCCTGATGCCGCCGCGGGATGGCCACGGGGAATTTCGCGATCCCAAAGCCGGCCGGGCCACATGGAATGTCGGGCGAGACGGTCGCCACGCTGGCACCTGTCGGCCGCAAGGCGATTCGGGCGGTCACCGGCCCAAGATAGCGGCTCTGGAACATGATCGTGAACATGGCCACGGCATCTTCGCGGTCCAACGAGATGCCGAAGCAGAATCCGTCTCGCTCGAAGAATTTGTCCTTGCAGAGGCTCAGATAGTCCGGCGCGCCGATCAGGGAAATAGGTTTCAAGCCAAAACTCCAACAGAAAAGAAGCGGATGAGCTTTTCTTCATTATAATCTGGACGGTCGCGAATTACAAAAACAAGTTCGTCACCCCAATCTTTTGCTGTATTCAGCCGGATTTATCGTCGCTATTCGCATGATCAGTTCCAAATCATGGAGTTTGCCTATTTTACTAATTTTCACAACCCTACCGCAGGCACTTGTTTATCTCATAAAGCTGGGGTAAACTTAGCGAGTGGATTAGGCGGTTCAGAGGGGGGCTTTTTCAGAAGCTGCCGCAAAACCTGGAACACAGGCCCGAATGGCTATGTGATAGGTCCGGTTTCGCAACAGCTTCTAAGTGCTTTCTCGCGAACAGCTAGCTTTAAGGTAGGGCAAACGCATGGGCAGTGCATCAACCATCGATCTCCAGCGACTTCTCCAACCGATTCCGGGCAGCAGTCCAACGGGTAGGGATTTGCGAACCCAAGATTCCGATTCGCACGAGTCAGTGTATTGGCAACTTCGGTCGGCTCGAAACGAGTCGGGCGAAATTGAACGGAAATACATTACCGATCCCAGCAATGCTGATTATGATCTGAATCGTTGCCGCTGGTCGGAAATCATTGCAAAGGCAGTTGACGTTCTTGCCCAACAATCCAAGGATCTCGAGGTTACGGCCTGGCTTTGTGATTCGCTTTTGCGAGTGCATGGGTTTGCCGGCCTGCGAGATGGGCTACGGCTTACACGAGAACTTGTGGAAAACCACTGGGACACACTTTATCCCAGCCTCGATACGTCGGGCGAAGGAATCGCAGTGCGTCTGAACCAGTTTGGAGGCTTGTTCCGCGCTCGCCAACATCCGGCACTTCGAGTTCCTCTTACCGAGGGCGATAAGTTTACCGAACTCGATTACGAGCAAGCGCAAACCCTCGACAAACTAGCCGACCCCAAAGAGAAAGCGGCTCGCGTCGCCAAGGGCGAAGTTACCCTACAGAAGTTCACGGAGGCCGTCCGTGAGACTTCGACGTCGTTCTTGAAAGCCCTCGTGGAGGACATTGAGGAAAGCTTGGCCGAGGGCGAAAAACTCGTCGCGGCTCTCAAGCCAAAGTGTGGGAAAAACGAGCGGGGAGAGGACCTAGTACCGTCCGCCCGCGAGTTCACCGAGGTGCTCAAGAGGGTTCTTGCCGTCGTCCGGCTCGTGGCAGGCGACCGCATTACGAAGGCTCCTTCGGCAGCCGCGCCCGAAGGGGTCAGCAAGCAGGAATTGGGCGGCGCGGCGGCAGAGGCGGCTCAGCCCAAGGAATTGACCCGCGATACGGCACTTTCACGACTCCGCGACCTGGCCGATTTCTTCCGGCAGTCCGAGCCACACAGCCCGATCTCCCATCACTTGGAAGAAGCGGTTCGCTGGGGACAATTGCCGTTGGCGGAATTGCTTACCGAATTGATTCCCGACGAGAATGCACGAAAAGCGTTGTTTACTCGCATCGGCATTGTTGTGCCGGTGAAAAAGTAACTAAATCAGGAAGGATAAGTCATGTCGAATATCTCCATTCAGCGTGTGCTCCAGAAAGTGCGCCCTCCCCGGGTGCGAATCAGTTATGATGTCCAGGTCGGAAATGCCACCGAGAAAAAGGAGCTGCCTTTTGTCGTGGGCGTGATGGGCGATTTCTCCGGAGATCCAACCCAGCCGCTCAAGAGTTTGGCCGACCGAAAGTTCATCGAGATCAGCCGCGATAATTTTGATACGGTGATGACTCGCATGACCCCAGGACTGAACCTGCGCGTGAAAAATACCCTCGAAGACGATGGCACCGAGATGGCCGTTCAATTGAAGTTCCAGTCGATGAAAGACTTTGAACCGGCCCGGATCGTCGATCAAATCAAGCCCCTGAAGGAACTGATGGAGGCTCGCCGGAAACTGATGGAATTGAAGACCAAGGTGGACCTGGTGCCGAACCTGGAGAATCATCTCCAGGAGCTGCTCAGCGACCCCGACAAGCTGAAAAAAGCGGCTGGTGATACCGTGACCGCAGGCAACGAGACCAAAAACTAATAAGGAGTACCCAGTACCATGAGCAGCGCAGAACAACAACTTTCAGGGCAGGCCCAGGCCGAAGCACAGGTTGCGGAAAAGAGTCTCCTGGAGCAGTGCATCAGTGAGACTCCCCTGGAGCGAAACGAGGCCAAGGATGTGATCGATACCCTCGTGAAACAAGCGATGCAGGGTGTCGTCAAATGGGACCGCAACGTGACGCGATCCATCAATCAGGGAATCCAGCAGATCGATGCGGCCATCTCGCGCCAACTGGCCGAGGTCATGCACCACGAGAAGTTTCGATCCCTGGAAGGCACCTGGCGCGGCCTTCAAACCATGGTGTTTGGCACGAACACGGGCAAGGACATCAAGATCAAGGTCTTGAATTGCTCAAAACGAGATCTGTTCAAAGACCTTAGCAACGCCGTGGAGTTCGACCAGAGCCACCTCTTCAAGCATATCTATACCTCGGAATTCGATATGCCGGGCGGACAGCCCTACGGCATCATGGTCGGCGATTACGAATTCAGCAATCATCCCGAGGACGTGGAACTTTTAGGGAAGATTTCGGGCGTGGCGGCTGGCGCGTTCTGTCCCTTTATTTCTGCCGCGGCACCGGAATTGTTCGGCTTCAAAAATTGGGAGGACCTGCCCAAGGTGCGGTCCTTGGGTGACATCTTTGAATCGGACAAGTACGCCAAGTGGCGATCATTCCGGGCGATGGACGACTCGCGCTTTGTGATACTCACCATGCCGCGGGTTCTGGCCCGCTTGCCTTACGGCGATTTGACCAAGAAGGTCGACGAGTTTCGTTATGAGGAGGTTGCCTCCGGGTCTAGCGGCGAGCAGATCAAGGTTCCGGCGGATCAGTTCTGCTGGATGAACGCATCCTATGTTTATGGCACCTTGATGGCCGATTGCTTCAATTACTACGGTTGGTGTACGCGGATTCGCGGTGCGGACAGCGGCGGCAAGGTCTTTGGCCTGCCGACGTACGTCTTCACCAGCGACGACGGCGACGAGGCCACGCAATGCCCCACGGAAGTGGCGATCACCGATCGTCGTGAGGCGGAGCTTTCCGATCTTGGCTTTCTGCCGGTCTGTCACTACAAGCGGACCGACTACGCGGTGTTCTTCGGAGCACAAACGGCGCAGAAGGCAAAGAAGTATGAAGGTCCCGATGGCGTGCAAGCCACGGAAAACGCCGCCATTTCAGCGCGGCTGCCCTACGTGATGGCCACGTCGCGAATCGCACATTATCTGAAGGTCATGGCTCGCGACAAGATCGGAAGCTTCATGGAGCGAGCCGATTGCGAGAAGTGGCTGAATACCTGGATCATGAACTATGTGCTGGCCGATCGGTTTGGCAGCGAGTCGGACAAGGCGAAACTACCGCTCGCCGAAGCACGGATCGACGTGAGCGAAGTACCCGGTGAGCCGGGTCACTATAGTGCCGTCGCCTACTTGCGCCCATGGCTGCAGTTGGAGGCCTTAACCGCGTCGTTGCGAACGGTGACCAAGATTCCTAGTAACAAGTAGTGGCCTGTCAGATCTCAACGGGCGAATCAGGATCTGGAGTCCCATGGAGTCTCGCCAGTACGACCAAGTCGCTTGGCAGTCGTGCGAGGATGCCTCGTTAGGCCTCCTCGAACTCGTATGCCGTCCGTCCGAGTCGATGATTACAAGCCTGATAGCTTCGGATCGTCCAGACGATCCGCTAGCCGAGCCACCCTCATGGGAAGCGGCGGTTCGCTACTACCACGTCCGCACCGGCCGACTGCCGGATTGCAAAGACAGGCTCATCAACCTGCTCAGCCGCGACGTGGCCGAGTTGGATCGATGTCTTGGCGAGCAAGTCGACGCGGTTCTGCATCACCCGCGTTTTCAGAGCCTGGAAGCCGCCTGGCGGGGACTGGAACTGTTGATCGAGGGAACCGGCGGACAGGAAAACCTCAAGGTCAAGGTGTTGCACCTACCCAAGGCTCAATTGGACGCCGATCTGCACGGAGCCATCGAATTCGACCAGAGCGCCTTCTTTCGTAAGGTCTATGAAGAAGAATACGGGATGGCCGGCGGCGAGCCTTATGGGATACTTCTTGGAAACTATGAATTCCGAAACAGCCCCAGCGATATCGAATTGCTTTCCAAGATCAAAGAGGTGGCGGCCGCTGCTTTTGCCCCGTTCGTTGCGGGTGTCGATCCGATGCTGTTCGGGCTGCCGCATTTTGGGCTACTCCCCCGGATCTCCAATCTGGGGGAGTTATTCAACAGTCTGAAATTTTTGAAATGGAATGCCTTGCGCGAGCAGGAGGATTCCCGCTACCTGGGTCTTGTCCTGCCGCGAATCGCGATGCGGCTTCCCTATACGCGGGATCCGCAGCGAGTGGATGGATTCGTGTATGAAGAAGATGTTTCAGCCGCCGACGGCATGTCTTATTTGTGGGGCAACGCGGCGTTTGCGTTTGGCAATGTCGTGATTCGCGCCTTTGCGCTGAGCGGTTGGTTTGCCGATATTCGCGGAATTGCCGGCGGGGCGGACTCGGGGGGCGTGGTCGATCTGCCGTCGCAATCCTTCGGCACCGATCGGCCCGGCGTTGCGGTCAAGTGTTCCATCGATTCGATCCTCAGCGAAGCCCGCGATAAGGAACTCAGCGACTTGGGTTTTATTACCCTCTGCGACTGCGAAGACACTGCGTACTCGGCATTCTTTGCCAACCAATCGATCCAAAAGACGAAGGTCTACCATGAGGAAGAGGGCACCACGAATGCGCGGATCTCGTCGATGTTGCAGTACGTTTTCTGTGCCTCGCGATTTGCCCACTATTTGAAAGTGATTGGCCGCGATAAAGTCGGCCAAGTTCCGGATCGGAGGCAACTCCAATCTTTGCTGCACGACTGGATCCACCAATACGTGGCCGCCGACCCCGGCGCGTCGGCGGCCACGCGAGCCAAGTATCCCTTGCGAGAAGCCCTGATCGAAATCGACGAGCATCCGGCCGACCCGGGACATTTTCGCTTGAAGCTCTTTCTCGCGCCCCACGTTCAGCTCGACCAATTGTCGGCCGGCATTCGGCTTGTGACCGCGTTACCCAAGGCCCAGTGACAATAAAAAGTTTTGTTTCGGCTTGTACAGAAACCTAGATCGAACCCGTAGGATGGGCTTCCAAGTCCGTCCATGAAATCGAGAATCCATCCCACAGAAAGGGAGCCACTCATCGTGGACGCTTTACAACTGTTCCGTGACGGCAGCCTACAGGAAGCGATTGCCGCGTGTACTCGCGAGGTGCAGAGTCACCCCGGCCAGCCCGATCACCGTGACCTGCTGAGCCAATTGCTCTGTTTTACCGGTGAACTGGAACGAGCCGACAAGCACCTGGAGATTTTGGGCACGCAGTTTCCTGACCGTGCTCCCGTGGTAAGCCTGATCCGGCAACTGATCAGGGCATCCAAGGCCCGGCAACAATTCTACGACGAAGGCCGGGTGCCGGAGTTCACCGAGACGCCGCCCGTATATCTTCAGCACTACTTGCAGGCATCGATTTGCTTCCGTCAGGGTGAAGCGGACGAAGCGGCCCGACTGCTCACGAGCGCGGAAGCATTGCGTCCCCAACTGGCGGGACGGTGCAACGGCCAGCAGTTTCAGGATCTGCGAGACGCCGACGATCTCACCGCGGCGTTCCTGGAAATCTTTACGACGACGGGGAAGTATTATTGGATCCCCCTGGAAAACATTCGACGGATCATGCTCCACCCGATTGAAAGTCCCCTGGACGTGCTTTGGCGTCGATGCCAGATCCAAGCCACCGCCTGTTCCGAGGGAATCGTTTATGTGCCCCAACTCTACGCGGGCACCTTCCGCGCCGAGGATGAATCGCTGCGACTGGGCCGCGGCACGGAATGGTTCGGGCCTGACGAAGGCCCCGTCCGGGGCATTGGTCATCGGATCTTCTGGATCGACGATACGACACGCCCCTTCGTGGAGATCCAAAACCTGGAGATCGAAGAAGTCATCAAGCCCGCGGAGGAATCGTCACCCCAAGCTTAGGACCGGCGCATCAATAAGTGTCGCAAGAAAAGTAGCAGGCACACTCCGTGTGCCGTCTGCCCCCGCTCGGCGAATTCGCAAAACACGACAGTTATTGGTGCTCCAGTCCTTAACGAACTATCGCCATGCCAGACCTTAATCGCGTTTCACCGCTGATGCCCTCGATTCTCGATCGCCTGCTCGGTCAGGAGGCTCCGAAAAACGAGGAAATCGAGCGCAATCCCACGCAGCTTTTGCGCAATCTGAAGGCTTCCTTGCTTCGGGATTTGGAGAATCTGTTGAACACGCGCTGCCGTTGCGGATCGTTCCCCCCGGAATTCTCCGAGCTGCAAACATCGCTTGTAAACTACGGAATCCCCGACTTTACCGGCACAACGGCCGGCTCGATCGTTGGCCGGCAGGACTTTTTGGCCATGGTTCGGTCTGCCGTGGAAAGATTCGAGCCGCGATTGCAGCGAGTAAACGTCAGCCTGCTGAATGACAAAGATCCCTTGGACCGTGTGCTTCGATTCCGCATTGAAGGTGTTTTGGTGACCAACTACGACGATGAACCCGTCATGTTCGTGTCGACAATGGAGCCTTCGTCGGGTAAATATAAGGTGTCCAGCGGCTGAGCAATACTGTCCAATAACAAATGCAGGACGGGCTGAAAAGGCCGTCCTCTAAGAAGGTTTTGAAGATGTCGGATCGGCTCCTTCCCTACTACCAGGGCGAACTCAGTTATCTGCGCCGCTTTCTGGACGACTTCATGGCCGTTCAGCCGGATGCCGCGGCTCGGCTGGGAATTCGCCGCGGCAGCATTGAAGATCCCCATGCCGCCCGGCTGGTTGAAGCGTTCGCCTATCTCACGGCGCGCATCCGTGCGAAGCTTGACGATGAGTTCCCCGAGCTGACCGACTCCTTTCTGAATGCCCTTTATCCCCACTACCTCGCCCCCATACCGGCTGCGGCAGTTATTCAGTTGGTCCTCGACCGCAGTCAGGGCGAATTGACGACGGGTTATAAGGTCGGCAAGGGCACCGGAGTGGAGATTTCCGATCCCGGGCGGATTGCGTGCCGTTTCCGCACATGTTACGACACGGTGGTCTGGCCCATCGAAATCGTAAGTTGCCAGTTGCAACGCAGGCCGTTTGCTGCGCCGAACGTGGAGCGCGCTCGCGACGCACTGACCGTGCTGGACGTCTGCATTCGCTGCGTTTCCGCCGACGTGACCTTCGGGAATTTTGCCGCAATGGAATCGTTGCGGTTCTTTCTCTCCGGCGAAAACCATCACGCAATGCCTCTTTATGAGATCTTGTTGAACCGCTGCACACAGATCGCCATCGCCACATCGCCGGGCGACGGTGCGGCATGTACCTTGTCGCCCGAACAACTTCGGCCGGTCGGCTTTCATCCCTCCGAGAGCCTGCTGCCGTACGATGCGCGGTCGTTTCCCGGTTATGGGCTGCTGACCGACTACTTTGTCTTTCCCAGTAAGTTCCTCTTTCTCGATCTTTATGGGATCACTCAGTACCCGGCTGCGGCCACCGCGCGAAAATTGCATATTTACTTCTTTCTCGACCGCGCTGCCCCTGAATTGGAACCGCACATCACAGTCGATACACTGCGTCTGGGTTGTACTCCGGTCGTGAACCTTTTTTCCAAGCGGGCGGAGCCTATCAAGGTGACCCAGCGCGTGACGGAGTATCCCATCATTCCCGACGCCCGGATGCCCGACGAGATCGAGGTCTTCTCGGTCGATCGGGTCATGACGACCGGTTCCGGCGGCGACGACAAAGAATTCGTGCCGCTTTACTCATGCCCCCAGGAGACCAATTCCAGCCGGCGGCCTACTTACTGGGAGAGCCATCGCCGGGCGAGGCTGGATCGTCTTGGGCGGCCGTCGTCGGAGACCGAGGTCTTCTTGTCGCTGATCGACCTGGAGTTTCGGCCTACGGACACGGCGGATAGCACGCTGGTAGTGGAAACGACTTGTTTCAATCGTGATTATCCCAGTGAAATCAGCCGGCCGCGGACGCGATTGCTGGAGGGGGCACCGATTCGCGAGGATATCGCTTGTCTGGTGGGGCCGACGGTCACTTGCCGGCCAAACCCACGGCAACGCGGCGCGTGGGCTTTGATTTCGCATCTCTTGGTGGGTCACTTGTCGATCGGCGACTCGCTCAACGCGGCCTTCCAGGCAGACGACCGCGGTGCCGAGGCACTCCGCCGCATCCTCGAATTGTATGATTTCCGCGACGATCCGGCAGCCCAGAAACGGATTGCCGGTGTGGCTGCGGTCAAGAGCCAACCCGTTGTACGACGCCTGCCGATTGCCCCCTCCGGATTCGCCCGTGGAATCGGCATCACGGTCGATTTCGACGAAGAGCAATTCCGTGATCCAGGCCAGGGGCTTTACCTCTTCGCCAGCGTCTTGGAATCGTTTTTCAGCATGTACTGTTCCATGAACTCGTTCAGTATGATGACTGCCCGGATCAAGCAAGGAGAAAGGATCCTGAAGCAATGGCCTCCGAACGCCGGCCAAAGGTATCTGCTGTAATCGAGCAGCTTTTTGCCGACCCGAAACGATTCGATTTTTTTCAAGCGGTCCGCTTGTTGGAGCGGCACGCCCAGCAGTCGGACTCGACCCTGGGCGAGTGTTGCCAGCCCGTGGGCCGAAGTGCCGCGCCCAAACAGGAACTGGTCCGCTTCCGCGTTCGGCAATCGCTGGAGTTCCCCGTCTCGGAGATCCAATCGATTGCCCGTGGGGCTTCCGCGGCTTCACAACAAAATCAGGCCGACTCGCAGTCGCCTGCCGTGCAACTGCCCGCCTCACCGCCCGAGATGCTGGTCAACTTCATGGGTCTGACCGGACCGGCCGGGGTTCTTCCACGGCACTACTCGCAGCTCATTCTCGATCGCCAACGCGACGGTGCCGAGGCACTGGTCGATTTTCTCGACCGATTCAATCACCGTTTGATTTCCCTCTTCTATCGCGCCTGGGAAAAATACCGCGCGGGCATTCTCGTCGAACAGAACCGTTATGCCGAGTCGCCGACCGACCTCGACTTATTCAGCTTTGCCATGTTCAGCCTGGTCGGCCAGGGAACGGACGGGCAACGCGGCCGCATGGCAATTAGCGACGACCATTTTGTCTATTACTCGGGTTGTTTTTCACAGCGGCCCCCCAATCCGCTCTCCTTGCAAAAGATGCTGCAAGAGTTACTGAAAACGAAAGTCTTCGTCCAGCAGTTGTTTGGCCAGTGGTTGCAGCTTTCGCCCGACGAGCAGACTCGCATGCCTATGGGCAATGAAGTTCCCACGTCGCGGGTTCAGTTGGGCCGTGGTGCCGTGGCCGGGGAGCGGGTATGGGATCTGCAAAGCAAGTTTCGCATCCGCCTTGGGCCGATCGATTATGCCCAGTTCTGCCGCATGATGCCGTCGAATGACCGCTTACTTTCGCTTTGCCAGTTTGTCCGCACCTATGTCGGGCTGGAATTCGATTTTGACGTCCAATTAGTGCTTAGTGGCCCCGAAGCTCCGTGGTGTGCTTTAGACGGCAACGCGCGGCTGGGTTGGAATACGTGGGTTCGCTCCAACGCCTTTCAGCGCGATGTTGACAATGTCGTATTCTGCTTGCGCCAGGTTTGATTCCCAACTGGGCTAAAGTCTGCTCCCACCCCATTCGGTGTACCCGGCTCGTCTGGATGATGAGCAAGATCGTGCAGTATGTTTAGGGGGAGAACAAGGTTCTCGCATTGAAAAACCGATATCATTCGTGATACACTTTGCTTTAAGGATCGGCGCGTCAATAAGTGTCGCAAGAAAAGTAGCAGGCACACTCCGTGTGCCGTCTGCCCCCGCTCGGCGGATGGGCAAAACACGACAGTTATTGGTGCGCCGGTCCTAAGCATATCATTTCGGTATAATGAGTCGCATTGGACGAAATCATTTTTCCTATCAGTCGGCACCCTTCGCGTTTTGAAAAGCGAGTGCAAGCACTCGTGGTTGTTGCAAATGGTTCTTTCCGTGCGAGGCTGTTGTGTTGCAATGCAAAACGAAGGGTTAAGAGGAAGGAACTTTCTTGGGTGGCATGCGCTTGGCAGCACCGAGTTCGCTTGCATTTTCACGTTTGATTCACGGGACTAACAGAATGACTACTCAATCTCAAGAAGTTCTCCAGAGCGCATTGGCGCTGCCCGAGGCGGAACGTGCAGAGATCGCGGCCTCGCTGATTCGCAGTCTTGATCCAGAGACTGACGAGGACGTAGACGCGGCTTGGGCCGGTGAAATTCAACGTCGAGTAGAGGCGATTGATCGTGGCGAAGTCCGACTCATCCCCTGGGATGACGTGATGCAAGAATTGCGTGGCCGCGGACATGAGTAGGCTTTCGCTGGATCGAATCACAGAAGAGCGAATCGAAATTATTGCGGTTGTGCATGGTCGACAACGGCCAGGGTTTTGGAAAGGTCG
>JBAWVO010000062.1:0-25599 GCA_037147235.1 Planctomycetota bacterium
CCACCAGCCACATCCAGAGAAAAAGTGAACTTAGATTCCTAGCATGACCTTCTCTAATAGTCTGAATGACCTGTGGCACGGCACAAAAGGCAAAAAAACCTGCTCCAGCCCATCCGAGCATTTTTCCGCTAAGTAGAAAACCGAAATACATTATGGCAAAGCTCATCTCGCATTAGTCTCGCATTGTGATGTAGGAGTGAAAGTCCATGATCGTCAACTCATCCCCAAATCGATTGCAATTTTCGCCACCATCATCCTGGCCTCCACAGCCGAGAGCTTCCGGGTCTTTCGCAGGAAGCGGACGGCCTCTTCCGTAAACCCAGCAAGCACCATTCCGTAGAGTTGAGTTTCCCACTTTACGTCTACGCTGGGGGCAGCAGGCGGGAGCCACTGTACCCGAACCGTACTACGACTCGTTCCACCACAGGCTAGAATCCGTCGCAGGTCGTCGGGAAAATGGGCTTTCTTGTATTCCACCAGTTCATCAATCATGGCGTCGATGTCGTTGGATTTTAGTTCGTTACACTTTCCAATACGCCCATCGCGATCAGCCGGTCAAACTGCTCCTCGACTTGGCACGGCAACGGACCGCCCGTCACCAACATCCCTAATTCCATGTTGACGGTGAATGCGTATTCCGTCAGGTTGGCACTGGACAGGAATAGCCATTGCCCATCGGCTGCGGCACATTTGACATGCAGGATACCTTGCTTGCCACCGCTGTTTCGTTGTGCTTCGGGCCAGTAGTACACGGTCGAAACCGCCGCCACGTTCTCGCCAAGGGCCTTGAGCGTATCGTATTCGGTTTGGCCCTCGACTCGGTTCGGCGTTTCGATAATCACCGTAATCCGCACCCCCCGATGGGCAGCACGCACCAGGCTTTTGCAAATACGGGGAATCTTGTAGACGGCGTAGCTGACCAGCGTGATGCGTTCCCTGGCCGAATCCAAGACTTGCAGGATTGCCTGCTCGGTGCGGCGGAAGGGTATGCCATCGACCTCCGGCCCGGTCCAAACCAGATCGAAGGATTGGCTCTTTTGATGGACCTGTTCGGCCTTGGCCGCCGTAAGCAGGCAGAGCGATACCTGCTGCGGTGAAAGCTGCGGGGCGGCATTCCGCCAGCAATTCATGAAGTCCGTGACGATGTCCCGGTAATAGGGATGCGGGATCTTCTGGCCGATGTTTGTTCGGCCTTGTGACGAAGCATCTCCAGGCGATTGCAGGATTGCCCGATTGACAATGGCGATCATTTCATGCGGCAGTCGAGCCGCCACCTGAACCGCCATTTCAATCAATTCTTCTTCGCCAGCGTTCATTAGGGTTACTCAAAGAATGCCAAGTCGCCACGCTCCACCGTCTCCACCAGCACCGAACGGTCGAGATACTTGTTGCCACGCTCGCACGACGTTTCCGGTACGAAGGTGCAGGCATGACAGGCCGCACCATGCAAAGTCACTCCTTCACGCCCAGGATGCCGTTCTGCACAGAGCGGATCTGAAGCACACAGCCGCATCATTTCCAGGGCCTTGTTCAAATGGCTGCCTAATCGGTCTGGCCTACCCAACGCACATAGCCCGCCAAGCGTTCCTTCGCTGTCGGCGGCGGCGGTATAGATCAGCACACCTGCCATTGGCTCGCCAGCGGCCGGGCTCTGGCAGTAAATTCGTTCGCGAATCGATGCAGTCGTGTAGCCGCATTCAATCGACAACTGCCGGATCACCGCATGGGCAAACGTGTGCAGCAGGACAAACCGGATTTCCGGATAGCCGGCATCCGGTTTCGGCATGCCCCGGGACTCTTTCCATCGCTTGTGGGCGTTGAAGAACTCGCCATCGTAGGCCCCGTGTTCCTTTTCCCACTTTTGCAGGGCCTTTTCCGAGAAGTGAAAAAAGATGCCCTCGCCACGAATCTCCGATGCCGGAACCCAGCTTGGGGCCTGGCGTGTCAGCGGAGCACGCAAGTCGATCGGCAAATCGGTCGGTGTATCGAAATCACAGGCAGATTCCAGCCGGGTGAAGCCGATCAGTGCCCGAACTTCACGCAGCTTCTCCGCCAGGACGATCTTCTCGAAAAAGCTGGCATACCCTTCGGGCGGCGGCACAACTTTCAATCGGAAATCGCGGGTATTGTAGGCCGGACTTGGCTGGGAGAAAATCTCCCATTCCGGGCGTTTCAGGCTGGTAGGTTCGCCAGCCGGTACAGCCGGGCCACCGCTACGCTTCTTTTCGACGGCCTCCCACAGTTCGACGTCTTTGAAGTCGGCAAATTCTTTCAGTTGGCCGATCATCCGAAACGCTTGTAGGATCTCCAGGCTGGTTGCCTTCTCCAGCGTCACCCAGTTGTCAACGACCATCTGGGCAAGCTTGTCGGTCGAGTGCGGTACGGATAGGGCCGTGAGCATGACGGAGAACCAGGAATTCGACGCACCCTGAAGAATAGCCGTCACATGGCCCTCATCGCAGCCCTTGGAATCGAACATCCGCAAATGGGGATGTCGGCCTTTGCACGGGGGCATGTTGGATTCATTGTCACGCCCGAAGGCTTCGGCCATACGGCGAACGGCGTTACATTTCTCACACTTCACTTCCACGTCGGCCGCTTCGCCGGAAACGCCCAATTCATACATGCGAAGCGGACCCTTGCACTCCGTCTGGCCCTTATGAATGAACTCCAACCAGGGAAAATCGTCCAAGTGCCCATGTTTGCAGGCCACCAAAAACCGGGCCGGAATCACCGTGGGCGATGCACCTTGCGTGGTACAGTTATGGACATAGCGGGCCTTGTCGGGCCGATACGGCGGGGTCTTCGGCTCGAACAGGCTGGAACTGATCGGGGCCAACAAACGGCACTTCGGGCAGACCATCCAACGTGGAAACGGGACCACCGGCACGCCAACCTGATGGGCTTCATCGAACCAGCTTGTCTGTCCGGACAGCGATTCTTCGGCCCTGGGCGGCGTAAGCAACTTCTTGACCTGAGAACCCAACGTGTTCTGCACGCTTAACAGCAGCCGTTCTTCCCCAATTTCCGTGGCGTGTTTCGTCGGCCAATCATCGAGGCCCATCACCATAACCGACATATTGGGCAAGTCCACAATGGCCCCCACGCCAAACGTCAGTAACAACTGGCTAGGGCGAAGCTCGCCGACTTCCGATTTCTTCATCGTGGCTGTTGTCATTCTTCGTCTCCCGCAACCATGCTGTCATCGTCATCTTCCACGACGTTCGCCTCGGGGGCAACCGGCATCTGGTCGGGCACATCGTCCAACCCGCCGTCGTCCATAATGAGTTTCACGGTCGGCTCAACCTCCCGCAGCGAATTCAGGCAGGTGAAGGGTTCCCACTTTTCCAAGCCTGGCCGGTTAAGCAAATTGACTGTCGTGCCTCGCTTGGCCCCGGCTCCGGAACCCCTGGGCAGATCGTAAGCTAGGGTGCGGCCGCCGATGGTGTTCTGGGCTTCCGCTTGCCAAAGATCGACTTTGCTCTGCAATTCGGCCCGAACGTAGTTCACCACCTCTGGCCCATCGCCGACCAGCGATGCCCGGCGACAAATCGCTTCAATGGCATCGTACACATAGGGGTGAGCAGCCTGGAATAAAGCCGCTCGTTCGTTAGCATTGAACTCGGTGCCCGGCAGCCGGACCATGGAAACCAACAGTCCCGCCAGCCCTCGCTGCAAAGCCCCGACAGAAAACGGTGTTACCGAGAGGGCTTCGACGTGCTTGTAGAACGTGGCATGGTAATGCTCGAAGGTTTCGTAGTGCGACATATCCCGCGGCCGTGCCCAATTGAACACAGTGCAGACCAGCCCCGGTTTGGCACGCCCGACGCGGCTCGTGGCCTGGATGTATTCCGCAGTGGTCTTCGGCTGGCTGCAAACGACCATCAGTCCCAGCCGCCGTACGTCCACGCCGACAGACACCATGTTCGTCGCCAGTAGCACGTCGATGGGCCACCGCTGCCGTTCGTCCGGTCTGGCTTTCTTCTTTTCCTTCCGCTTGGCTGCGGCTTCCGGGTCGAACACGGCTTCCAACCGGTCCAAAATCTTGGGGATATCTTCGGATCGCATGCGGCTGGTCAGTTCTTCCAGACAACTGGCATTCAAGAGACGTTTTGCCAATCCACGCCGATCCATCTTCTTCGTGCGGGCGGAAATGTCGTCGAACACCAACCGCCGCACGCCACCCAATTCTCGCATTGAATTGAAGTAGCCCACCAACGTCATCCACGGGTCAGCATCCAATGCGTTATCATCATAGAGCTTCTGAGCTGCACACAGGTATGCCACGTAAACCCGGATCAATGCGGCCTTCACCCGCCGACCGGGGGCACAGATACCCAGATACAACCGGCCAGGATATTCTTCGCTGGCCTCCCGTTGCAAGGAAAAGAAATTATCCCGCACGTCGAGTCCCTGGGCGGGAAAGATATTCACCTTCCGCAGAAATAGCTTGTGAACCTGCACATCGGCGTTGCGAATCGTGGCCGTCGAGGCGATGACCTTGGGACGGACCTTCTTGCCGTATACCTCCCAAGTGCAGAGCTTGTCGATCGCCGTCTCATAGAGGCCCACCAGTGTGCCTAGCGGTCCGCTGATCAAATGCAACTCGTCCTGAATAATGAGGTCCGGCGGTCGCAGGGGCAAATGTGGTTGCGTGGACGCCGCAGGCAGCCCGGTCTTAGTCTTCGGATGAGAATCTTTGTCTTCAATCTCCGGCGAGCGGAATCCATGGCGAGAACAGCGGCCGTCCACCTGCCCGAAGAGCATTTGCACAGCCCCATTCCAGGGCATCTGGGCGAACTTATCCACCGTGGCGATGAGCAGCGTCGGCAGGTTGCGGTAGATTTCCTCGTCCACGACCATCACCGGCAGGCCCTCGGCGGCAGCCTGGCGGCGGCTGAAGGGGCAATTGCCGTACTTGTCGCCACAATAGATGAATGTCCGGCCGGGGCCTTCGTTGTACCGCTTGGCCTCCAGGTGGTGGCCCGGATCGATCCAACTCCCGCACCAAGGGCAGTTCGTCAATTGATAGGGCGATCCCATGCCCGTGCCGGCAAAGCCGTTGCCACGCAACTGCTGGACGGCTTCGTGGCTGTCGTCGGTCCAGTTAGGCGTGGTCTTCAAACCCACCCAAAGACCGATGCGGAATGGCGTGTTGCCCCAGCGTTTATCACCTTTCTCAAGTGCTGCACGCCGTATCATTTCGCAGGCACACATCAACGCCGTGGCCCGCTGGAATTGCTGGATGGTCAAGAGCCGCAGCGTGTACCGCATCAGCACCGCCACGCCGTGGTCGCCTGTTCGGCCAGCCACCGTGCCCTGCAATCGCCGCATGCCCATGACGTAAGCCGTCAGGCCCAGATAGGCTTCGGTCTTTCCACCGCCCGTGGGAAAGAACAAGAGATCGGCCAGGGCCTCTTGGCTCTCACCCCGGTCCGGATGATCGAGTTTCGTAACCCCAGGCAGGTTCAAGAGGATAAAGGCAAGCTGGAACGGATACCAGCGGCGGTTCTGAGGCATGTCGATCTGCTTGTCAAAATCGGGCTGGTCGCCCCGCCGAATCTGCTCCGAATAGATGCTATGGGTCCGCTGATACCACATAGCCCGGTTCATGAAGCTGAATGCTTCGGCGGCCTGTGCGTCCTGCTCCAGCAGTTGCAACCCCGCTTCAATCCGCTGCAAGGTCGTGCGGCATTTCTCAATCGCCACCTGTGCCGCCTGCTGGAACGGGGCCAACCGCTGGACCGGATCGGTCAGCTTGGCCGCCTCACCGTCGATCCATTGCCCATAGGCCGTGATCAGCGGCTGGAGCTTCGACCGCAATTGCTTGGCCGATGCTTCGGACAATTCTTTCATGTCCAGCACCAGGCCGTCCAACAGGGCGAAGGCCGGATTACGATCAGCGTCAGATGCCGTGGGTGGCGTGGTCGTGGGGACTTCGTGAACCGGCACGACCTTGGTCCGTACCTGCACAGCCCGTTCCGGCGACTCTTTGGAAACCTCGGCATGGACACCGACACCGTGCCCTACCACAAACTCGACCTGATGCCGGTAAAGCATGTCCATCGTGACCCGTTCCAGATCGTCGTTTTGATTGCGACCTTGAGGCCGCTTTTCAAAGATGGCCGAGCCGTCCGTGGCTTCGACGATGATCTCGGGCTGAAATAAAAAGGTCTCGTCCTTTTTGAACCTGGGCTCTTCCTGCCCGTTGATCATAAAGAGCGACACCACCCAATGCGTATTCCGTTTGCGAACCAGCCCTTGGACATAAACCTCCGGACATTCGTTATCAACGGGCGTGGGGCGAATGCGTCCTTCCTTGAGCGGAATCTCCGTCATGCCGCCCCGTGGATGGCGTTTCCAGACTAAGCGACCCTTACCCGTTTTCTGGTCAACGTCCTCTTCGTTTCGCTCCCGAAGATACTGGCCCCAGTGTGCCGATACCCGCAGTGCCTTCGTGTCGTTGACCACACAGAACGTCATGCCGAACGACGAAGGCAGATGTGCCCGCGGTAACGGCACGCCCATATCGGTCGTCCCGTCGTCCATGCTGTCGGCCCCGCCCTGCGATAATTCATCAGGGATCAGCGGCGTGTCTTCTTCGGGTTCTTCCGGTGCCGCCTGAGGCTTGCTGTCGGCAGCTTGCCGTCGAGGGGCCAGAACGCCGACGACATACCGATCCCGAACATTGCGTTCGGTCAGTTCCTCATTGTCGCCGGCGGCCGGGCCAAGCAGGTCGTTGAGGACCATCTTTTCTAGTTCGGCACGAAGCTGGCGGGGAGTGGGTTTGGGTGGAAGTACGTTGCTCATGTCTGTACCGTCTTGGTCGTTTCAACCACGTAAGTTCTTTTGCCGGAATCTCATCGTTATAGATCACATTAGGTCAGTTTGGGTCGGATTGTCGTTCCGTCGCTTCCTGCCGCGTCTATGCGCGATGTGTATGCCTGCCCTGGTCGCTTTGGCTCGCCAGGAAAAAGCATCGTCAGATCGCCTTTCTCCACAAGCGAGGTCAGCAAACGGCTGCGTAGACTCTCGGGATTTCGATTGAGCAATACCGCAATTTGTTTGAGCGTGAGATACCGCCCATGGCACAATTTGAGAATAATGTCTCCAATCTCATTAGGGGGAAGTCGTTTCGACTCTCGGGAGGGTCGGGCGATAGCCAGCAGAATAGCGTCATTTTCTGGCCCCGGTGCGGGTTCTGCGGTCTTAGGTGGGATGTTTTCGGGACTAGGTAGGATGTTTTTGGTGTTAAGTAGGATGTCGGTCGGCCTGTGTAGGATGCCCCCTCCGGCAGCAGCCCCGGTTACCTCTCCTGGCAGTCGGTAAGCAGCCCCCCGCTTCTGCCCCTTTTGCTCCAGGTATCCCCTGGCGACGAGGCCCTGAAGGGTCCGTGTCAGATCGGCCGGATGTTCACCGCAGACTTCCCGCAAGCGGGAATTGCATACGGCACCCTCCAAATCAGCCGTGACAAGTGCCTGGACTTCGGCGGGAGCCAGTCCATCAAAGCGAGTGCCAAACCGTTGGTGCAGCCGGTTCACGGACTCTTCCGGCAGCAGGCTGACCATCGGCAACGTCATCTTCACCCGGTCGGGACGAAAACCAGTCTGGATTCTTGGAAACCTCCAATGTTGTGACTTCCACCCTTGCCGAATCTTGTCGATCCCCGACCCAGCCTTTTCACCACCGCCGATCATCAGGAACATGGTTTGCAGGGTCTTATTGCGGCATTCGCTCACCCCACCTGTAAGGATTTGCTCAAATGGCAACAACAGCGTGCCCGGATTCGATAACTCGAACCGATCTCGATATTTCTCGATCACAACGCCGCCTTCTCCTCGATAGTCGGCATGGATCAACGCATTGACCACGGCTTCTCGAATCGCTTCGTGAACAATCGTGTCGTCTTTGCGGAATAGGTCGGGTTGTAATCGAAAGGGAATCTTCAGATCGACCGTGAGCTTCCGAATCACCCGCTGATAAAACTGAAACAGGTTGCATACCCAGGTGCCGTCATAGGTCAGCCGATCGGTCCATCGCACTGCCGGGTCGTCGGAAAGCCGCTCACGATAATCCAAATGGAACCCAGGCACGGCAGCCGGATCACGCATGGCCTCATCCTTGCCGAACATCAACAGGCCCGCAACGGTCGGGCCTTCGATACCGGTTGCCCGCTCCGTTCGCCAGCCGCCCAGCTTCGCCAAGAACCCATTCAACTGTTCGCCCAGCCAGGGATGATCGGGAGACCGAGCCGAGAACCTTTGGCGATACTGCTGCAAACTGTCCACATCCAAATCGGTGAAATTGAAATGCTCCAGAATGAGGCTGTCCCCAGACTCATCGGCCTGGTCGGCCAGCATTCGCCCAACTTCCTTCTGCGTGCAGTGGTAGTCGCCTTCAAAGTTGCGACGATACGTGCCAGTAACCGGGTTTTGGCCCACATACACGGGCTGCTCATGTCGTGTGGCTCGGGGAACTTGAATCACCAGAATGTTCTTCCCGGCGATTTCTCGGATTGCCACCTGCTCGTCACTGAGCAGGTTCAAACTCGCCTTCCCTCTGTTGTTGACCGTATCCCAGAAGTTTCTCTTCGCTTTTCTCGGATCGTCCAGACCATCTACGACAAACGCATCATCATGCTGACTGACGCCAAGTACAATGGTGCCGCCATCGGTGTTGGCCATTCCGCTATAGGTTTCCCACAGACTGCCGGGGATGCCGCCCTTGGCCGACTTGAACTCCCAGTCGGTGTCTTCGCCCACGTTTAAGGCTTGCAAGATGTCGTGTTCAGTCATGGTTGGTCCTCCTCTTGAAATAATGACGGTCCCTGGGCGGCTTTCTTCCTCCCGCCACCCGCCACCCGCTTCCCGCCACCTTTCTTCTTATCGTGCAGCCCCCGGGCGACTTCTTCGGCGTAGCGTTCGTGATTGAGCTTCAGGAGGCGGGCAAGGACTTCACGGCGGGCCGGTTCGCTGATCGTGTAGCGGAGGCCCTGCTTGGTTTCGTGGTAGCCGTGGCCGAAGTCAATATCATCCCAGCCGTAGGCCGCTGCCACGGCGTTGTCAATACTCCTGATGTGTGATCTCAACTCCGCAACAACCGACATGCTGTTCTCGGAGTCATGGATATACCAGTACAATGTTGTGATGCCAATTCCGAGGTCGTTGACAATTCGCGTTCGCTCGTTGTGACAGCTTTTTGCGGTAATAGCAAGGCTCTCATTTGTGCTGCATATCGGATCATACGGCAAAGGAAATGTGTTAAAGCAATTTGATGGCGAATACGTTGTATCTGTCTTCATCAGCCCTCCGTACTTCATCACCCATGCCTCGTGGATAGTTGAAGTTAAAACCGCCCACAATCCATCACAGTTCGCTCCAAAAGCAATCATCGTTTGGTCAAGAATGTCATCTTTAGGCCAGAAGGAGAAGAGCCATGTCGAACTGGTTTGTGCTCGGATGATACAGCATCTTGTCGAATTCAGGTGCTCGTATGTCTTGGCTCCGCCACGACGGTAACGCCAAAAGCTGCTGATTCGTGCTGTGGAGCCGATATGTTTGAGAAACTCTTGAGCGACGGGAATGCTACAGAGGGTCTGTTCATCCTCTACATCCTCAAAGTAGAAAACCATTTCACCACCCCAGGCATCAACGGCAGAGTTGTGATTCGTGCCTGTGATGAAACGCCGGACATGGATCGGATCGACCTCCCGAAAGTGTGATGCCTCGGGGCTAGTAATTCTAAACACATCCGATCCAAGCCCGACACCCTTTCCGACGAGGCGAGCGGAGCACATGAGGGGCTTTGGGGCAGGCATGATACCCGAGACAGGCGAAAACGTCGCATCAATCGCAATCTCTGGCTTCTCATTCAGAAAGACCTGAAGTTGTGATTCCTGCCGTGCCATTACGACAATACTAACAACAACCTGAGCATCTCCAGGCCACCAGACGAGCTTTCTAACCCAGCAGAGCTTTCCACCCTGGCTGATGGCTGGAACCACGAACGCCGTCCTAGTATCGCCTTCTGAAATCGTCTTTGTCGCAATCATTCCGAGAAATCCGCGTCGAGAAAGCAACAGGAATCCCCGCATTGCAAATGCAGCACACACGTCTGCTTGGCCGTTAATGTGGAACGGCGGTGTTTGCAAGTACCGCAAGTAGTTTTCACCCAGATCGCCGCTCAAATACCTCCCAGCACGAAAAGGTGGGTTGCCAATGAACACATCAAACCCACCTTGCTGCATGAAAACTTCAGGGAACTCCAGCGGCCAATGAAACGGTTTCGGACAGCCAACTTTCTGCAATCGTTGCTTTCCCTCGGCCTCAAGCTGTTCGACCGGCAAATCCTTAAAGTTGTTTTCCACATGGACGAGGGCCTGCTTGAGCCGTTCGTCCCGGTCGGCAGCCGACGTCGATTCCCAGCAGGCGGCCAGCAGGAAGTTGGCGGCGTAGGTGAGCCGCTGCGTCTGCTGGTCGGCGTTCTGGAGCATCAGAGATTTCTTCTCGACATCCTCAGCCGAATTGTCGGCCAGTTCGGCAATCTGCCGCCGCAAGATTCGTACGGCATCGAGTCGCTTCTTGATGGCATCGGTGAACATGGGCATATCGGGGCCGTTGCCATCCAACGAGAAGCTGGTCAGTTGATGCGTGTTGGCAATGCCTACCAGTGAATCACCAGATCGGATGGCGTGGTCAAGGAAAGTAAAGGGTTTGCCCTTTTGAAGGGTCAAGAGCCACAGACTGAGCTTGGCCATTTCAGCCGCTAGCGGGTTCTTGTCCACGCCGTACAGGCACCGCTGGGCCACGATTCGGCGAGCGTAGATCATCCGTTCGGCAGTGTCTTTTGGGATCAACATTTCGCCGGGGCTGCCAGTGGAGGCTTCACCAAAGGGGGTAATGCCTGGGGCATCGGGATGCAGCTTGTCGGCAATTTCCCAGGACTCCACCAGCCGCTCGGCCATGTACCGATCAGCTTGGACCAGGAACGCACCGCAGCCGCACGCCATGTCGCAGATTTTCAGATCAATCAGTTCCTTGGGCGACCGCAGCTTCCACTCTTCCTTGGGCTTTCCATCCGCCGGACCAATGTAGACCAACGGCTCCAGCGTGTAACGGACGATGGGGTCGGTCAAGCTCGTTGGCGTGTAGTGGGTGCCCGAAGAGCGACGGTCGGTTCCTGCGGTCACGTAGACGCTGCCCTTGGTGATTACCACCGGACGACCAAAGGAATCATTGCGAACCAGCCCGGCGAACGGCTTCACTCTGGCCCACAGCTTGGCATCATTGCCGCAGGCTGCCTGAAACCGGCTGGCCCGCTCGGCATCTAACTCCAAGGTCAAAGCCTTTTTCAACGCACTTTCGGACTTGCCGGTTTCGTCCTTCAGGAACCCAAGAAGTTCTTTCTCGCCTTTGGCCTGCCGCTCTTCCAATGCGGCCAACGCAATTTCTGGTTCCTTGTTTTTGGTTCCGGCCAGGCCCAGCACAGGTTCTGCGGCCCGCTTGGCGGTGTGATCCAAGAGGCCCTCGTAGACGTGGCCGATCTGCTCGATGTCCAATGCTCGAAAACTCAAACGGCGGGCTTCCGCCGGTCCACCACCCGGCACCTTGATCTGAAGGAATTGTAGGGCTTCTAAAAGGTGCAACACCGTGCGATTGTTCACCGGCAGCGGATCGGCGGGCGTGTCTTTCCATGTGGTTCCCTGCTTGCGGCCTTCAAGGAACGCGAAACGGTCGGGGTTGAAAAGCCGGCCGCCGTAGGCTGGCATCTTGAGCCGGTCGTGATCGAGACCGCCGTAAACGGCACGGAATGTCGAAAGCAACCGGCACCAAGCATCGTGTCGCCGCTCAAGGATTTCCTCGCCATGCTGGTCAGCAGCTTCACGCAACTGGGCCTGGAGCGTGGAGACGGCGTAGTTGTCGGCGTAGATTTCGTCGTCCAGCAGCATTAGACCCCGTTCCTCGGCACAGAAGAGAAACACCAGCCGCATCATGACGGTCAGGGCCGCTTCGTAAAGGTCGGCTTCGGGTATCTTGCCGAGCAGTTGGCGACCGTGATCCTGGTCGGCCTGGTCGAGCGACTCGATCAGCACTTGCACGGCACGACGAACCTGATAGCCAAGCTGGTCGGTAACATCCTGCTGGTTCTGGGCACTTTCGGCCAAAATGGATTCCAGGGTGTCGCCATCGGAAACACCGAAGAAGCGTTCCATTCCCAATAGGCTGCGGAAGGCACGGAGCGTGATCGGTTCTTCAAGCCAAAGCGTGGAATACCAGGAGGCATAGCCGGTCGTTTCGTTGCGGGGAGCATCGACCAGCATCCACTGTTCGCCGTTGGTGACGAGGCCCAGCCGTATATTGGTGGCGTGGAGCAGTTCCATCATCCGGGTATCGGGCGATGCCTTCCACGTTCGGCCTTGGACCGGATGTTCAAGGTCTTGGCTGGCCGGATAGATTTGCACCAGCAACCGGGCATTGCCGGCGTCGTTTCGGCCCGGCGGATTGACGACGACCAGATCAGGCCGCAGGGTCTCGTCGTGTTCGGCGACGATACTTTGCAGCGTTTGCTGGATGCCCTGGCCTTCGGCAATCACTTCCGCCGGCAGTTCCAGTACTTCCCGCAGCACGAACTTGATCCATTCCCGGTGCAAGCGACGGTCAGGATCGAATCCATCCGTTGTCGCTATAGCCCTGCCTCTGCCGCCCTGCTTGCCATTGCCACTGACGGCGGTTTCCCATTCTTCGTGGGCCATGCGGACGTTGCGATGCAGGTCCGGGTCATGGACAACGAGACCCTGTGGAAAGACCCGCAGCAGCACCGGCATGGATACGAATGGGCCGGAGACTTCGACCAGGGAGAGCCATTCAGCGTGGTGACGTGCGATGGACATAGCTACCCCCTCGCCAATCTTTCCGGCACTAGGAAAGTCACGGACACCGGGAACATTCGGGGTTGCGGGTTGGCGAACCGCCGCTTGACGGCCGAGGTTTCCCGTTCGATCTCGCCAGGGATCTCCAACAACCTAGCCCGCAACGCAGTCATGTTGCGTTCCAATTGCAGCCGCTCGTCATCGGCCCAGCCATCGAATGTCATTTGTTGCAGTTCGGGATCGCCGAGTTTATCCTCAATGGTCCGCTGCAATTCCTTGAGTATCGCCTGAATGTCAGCGGCCTCTTTTTCCGCACGCTCCGAAAGGGCTTTTTGCAGACCCGTGGTGCGATCACCCATGCGGGCTTCCAGGGCCGCACGCAGGGCATCGGCATGGGTAGGATACATCTTCAACAGCGACTTCTTCATCGTGGCGGATGGCTCAGTAACCTTGATCGCTGCCAAGGCATCTTGGATCTGGCCGACATTCAGCCGGGCAAATCGCCCCTCACGCAGCAGCCCGCCCGCCGTGATGATCTCTTCATGCAAACGATGGCTATCGCCGCCGATCACCACAAGACGGGCGTGGGCAATCATCGCCGGGTCACGCAGCACGCTATCGGGTACCAGCCGGGCTGTAATGCGGTTCAACCGCTTCTTGCCTTCGGTAGACCAGACTTCGGCACGCAGAAGCCGCAGGCACATCGTCGGCAGGCGATGATTCAGGTGGGCCAACACCACGTCGTCGTGGCCGTGGGACGAATTTGGATCAAAGACGATGGGCCGTATGTCTTGGGTATGCGGATGGGCCAGCCCGCCTGTACAAAGCGACCAACTGCCCGATAGGGCCGGCAGGCGGAATGCCCGGATCGTGCTTGAGGTGCCGTCTTCATCCCGGCGTTCCACGGTCGTTTCGATTAGTTCTGGCTGGTTGGCCAGCTTGAGGCCGACTTTGACGACATGCTCGATGTTTTCGGGCGAGAGGCGGAGTTCACGCCTGGTTTCTTCAAGCTGATCGCGCAGTCGCTGAATGTCCTTCTGGATGTCCCGCTCGATCTTGAGCATCTTGCGGGCGGGTTCGGCATCCTTTTCAGCCCGGGCCGTGTCGAGCCGCTTGCGGTGGCCGAGCATGGCCTGTTGAACCTGATCGGCAATCACAGGGCCGACCTTGCCCAGGTCTTCCCGAATAGCCTCGACCTTACGAACCGCCCGCATCAGGAATTCCAGATCGCCTTCCAATTCGCCCACGGGCACGTCGGTGTCGTGCTTTTCCCGCTCTCCGTACCCTTCGCCCACAAAATGATAGATGCGGGGTGAGTGCTCTTGGCCGTGCCGGTCGATACGGCCATTCCGCTGTTCCATGCGGTTTGGGTTCCAGGGAATTTCGTAGTGGATCAAGCGATGGCAATAGTTTTGCAGATCAAGACCTTCGGAGGCGGCATCGGTAGCCAGCAGAATTCGGACGTGGCTTTTGTCCGGGGCGGTTTGGAATGCTGCCTTGACCGCTTCCCGCTGGTCGGAATCCATGCCGCCGTACATGGTCATCAGGCGGTCAGTGCCAGAAAGCCCTTCAGTGGCGATGATCGTTTGCAGCCAGTTCTGCGAAGCCCGATATTCCGAGAAGAGGATGACCCGATTGTCCGACCACTTGCCGTTGGGGCGGATCGTATCCTTGAGCCACCGGATCAGCTTATCCGATTTACTGTCGCCACGGCCCTTGGCGGTATTCGCCCAATCCCGCATCTGCTTCAAGAGGGCCGATTCTTCGGCTGTCGGATCACGAAAAAGGCGGGTTGCCACTTCCACGGCCTCGTCGGTGGCCTCTTCAAAGGCCGAATCGTCGCCGTATTCTTCTTCCACCTGGGCGATCTGGCGTTGCAAGATGCCGAACGTGGGTTTGATGATGGTCGCCCGTCGCTTGGCTGTCCGAAGGGACCGTTCATGCTGTTCCAGAGTGGTAGCAAAGGCCGCCGGGCTGGAAAAGAGCCGCTTCTTGAGCGTCAGCAACACGAATTCGGTTGCCATCTTTTCCGTGTTGTCGGTAACATTCTCACGACGCAGCTTGGTGTATTTCTTCAAGGCGGCGTGGACAAGCTTTTCCTCTACGGTGTACGGAACTTCGATCGGTTCGATCACACGCTTGGGAAAGCGGTCGGTGCCATCATATTTCTTGGGCAATTCCGACTTCAGGCGACGAACCATGACAGCCCCAAGCTGTTTGCTGTCGGGCATGGTGCCCCGGGCGAACCGCTGATCGTCCAAAAGCTCCAGCAAGGCAGAGAAGCTCTCCTGGTAGCCGTTATGGGGCGTGGCAGTCAGGAATAGCTTGTGTTCAAAGTGCGGCACCATCAGCCGCAGGGCTTGGGTGCGGAGCGAATCTGTGGCGTACTTGCCTCGGCTGGATGGGGCACAGTTATGGGCTTCATCCAGGACCAGGATGTCATAGCGGCGGGGATAAATCGATTCGCCTTCGCTGGGGAGGGTTTCCTTGAATAGCCGCAGAGGCCGTTCCCGTTTGATGAAATCAATGGACGTGATAAGCCTGGGGAAGTGCATCCAAGGATTGACATGGATACCCCGCTTCCGTCGCAAATCCTTCATCATGTCGCTATCGACAATACGGAAATCAAGGCCGAACTTGTCCCGCATCTGGTCTCGCCACTGAACCTGAAGCGACGCAGGGCAGACAATCAAGATGCGGCGGGCCCGGTTGCGAATAATCAGCTCCAGTTCCACCATCCCGGCTTCGATGGTCTTGCCGAGGCCCACGTCGTCGGCAATCAGCAGGTTGACCCTGGGCATCTGGATCGCCCGAACCACGGGGTCAAGCTGGTAGTCTTCGATGTCGATGCCCGAGCGGAAGGGCGATTGGACCGATTTCACGTCGGCTGAAGAAGATGCTCCCCAGCGAACCGCGTCGAGAAAGGCGTCGAGTTCCTTGGGATCGTCCAGTCCGGTCGGTTCCGGCAGGGCGACCTTCTCGATGACTTCGGCCCCCGGCTCGATTTCCCAGATGACCTGCAATTCCTCGCCCAGGGCGTCGTCTTCAACGGAAGACAGCGTTATTAGATGCTGGACCCCGTTGGCAGAAACCTTCAACGGCCGGCCGGGCAGTGTGCTTTTGGCAATCTCCGTCACCACGTAGCGGCGTTGCCGTACCGTGACCAATTGGCCCTGTTCCGGTGGATTGCGAGTGGCAACGGTCATGATGGGGCTCGGAGGGCACTCGCAGCAGTGGTTTGTGAATCGGAATTCCGGATAAACTGGGAAAACTCCAATTCTAACCAAGCCACAGACCATTAACAACCAACGCAACCACAATAAGTTCTATTCTGCCATCGGGCCAGTACCATTTCGGCGGTTTTGGGAAAGGCTGACGGCAAGAGCCGCTGATTTTGCTACTGCGGCCGGACGAAACCCCACTACCCACACTCGGCCGGCACAGTCACGACCCGCAGGTTTCCCGCCATCTGGATCTCGCCGCCACCATAGGCTCGGCCGCAAAGGACGAGAACCTGGCCCTTGCCGCTTCCAGCCGAGCGTCGCCCACGGCCGAGAAGAACGACACGTCGGCCAAGCCTGGCGATGTCGCCCGAGCGAAAATCGCGAGGGTGCAAATCCGTATCTCCTGCTCTCGGAGGACGTTGGAATCGCTAGATTTTTTCTAGCGGGAGACTTGTGCGGCAAGGTGTTATAATGTATACTATTTCTTCGTCTCTTTGCCCAGGCTGATGCCTGCCGGTGCTGCGAACGTAGCGCAGCCTCCCTTACATCCACGGGAGAGCGTCAATGTCTCAGTTTCAGCCCAGAAAGTACTCTGTTGTTATCCTGTCCGCTCGCGGCCAGGTGGTTCGTGTTTTAGGTCGTTCCTTTTCGATTAGCATGGCGGCGGCAATTTTGCGGTCGGCCTGCCGTGCTCCAGATCCCGATGGCGTTCCAGCCATCATGGCCAGCGATCAGCCCATTTCGCGGGCGATCTGCCGTGCCAGGTCCTGATCTCGTTCGGCATAGATTTCCGTGACGTCGGCCTTGGAATGGCCCAGGAACACCTGGGCCGCTTCCAGGCCGTATTTTTTTCGCACGGCGGTACCTACGTTGTGTCGCAACTGGTTCGGATTCCAGCAATGCTGAGACCGCCATGTGGCAGCTTTTGCTTGGAGTTCTTTTCGCTGCGCAGTAATTTTCGGTTTATCACGTTGATCGTCAGGCAGTTTTGACCAGATTTTTCGCAGTTCCTTAGGCATGTTGAACGCCAGCTCGCAGCCGCGATGAATGGCCCGACGGTAGCTGGCAGTAACGTAATACGTGCGTAGTGCGTGCTGTCGTGGTTTGCCACGGCCGCGAGGTTTACGCCGCAGGGATTCACTTTCGGCCGGTGAAAAACAGTACGCCTGGGGATCGCGATCGAGCCAGGGGGCCAAGATCGCTTGCGCTCGCGGTCCAAGGGGCACGATCCGAATCCCGACTTCGCCTTCTCGCCAATCGCCTTTATGGGAAGGCGGCCGGTAGGTCCAAACATCGTCCGACCGATCGACGTCGATCGGCCGGATCTGGCATACATCCTGGGGGCGCATTCCAGATACCTGTTGCAGTTCGATCATGGCGGCAACGACCGGGCTGACCTTTTTCAGGACGGCCTGAACATGGGCCGGATCGACCGGGCGAACTTCCTCGGATTCCGGGGCTGCCGTGCGGCCTTTCCCCAGCGGCGAGACGGCCTGCAAGGTTCGCCAAATGTGCTCGGGGACCAGCTCATGCTCGACGCCCCACTTGAAGATCCTTCGGATCCGCCCCACCTGATCGTTCACCGTGTCCCGCTTCCATTGTCGCAGAACCATGTCCGCCCGCGCGGCCTTCAAATCCTTGGGGCCGAAATGATTGACGAGCTGCGTATCGGCGACCTTAAGAAGAGGGGTCGCGGCCGATTTGAGGCAATGGTATTCCGAGCCAGGTTTTCCGTCGCTAAGGTAATAAAGCTTTGCCCAGTCCAAGAAAGCTTTTACCAAATCGATCACCTGGACGCGGCCGGCAGGTGGCTGGGGCTGAACAACGGCTTCCGGCTCCCCCAGGACGCCGATCAGCCAGCGGTTGTAAGCGGCCTTGGATTCCGGCGAATCGTGGCGACCAGGAAAATAGACCCGATTGCCACGGGGATACTCAGCGAATGCGACGTTTCGGTCGGGCCGTTTGCGATATTTCGGGATTCTGATGGGCATTTGCGTTCCCAGTCATGTGTTTTGCGTTCCCGAAAGCACTATTAGAAATCGTCGTAAATCCTTACACCGTATAGTCGGGGCGACTGGATTCGAACCAGCGGCCTCTTGGTCCCGAACCAAGCGCTCTACCAGGCTGAGCTACGCCCCGTCATAGTGGAACATTAAGAACACTTAAGAATACTGAGTGTGAGCCAAAGCGTCAACGGCTTCTGGCGACTGGCAAAGTGTAATTTTTCGCTCATTTCTCGGAAAAACGGCATTTTGAAGCCTGTAATTTTTCGCACGGCCGGTCTTGCCGTAGGATCAGTCCTATCCTGAATTGTCTCTATTCCCGCAGTGCTTCGTCCTGTGGCCGACTGGCCACGCGTTCGGGTGGCTCGTCTTTTTTGGCCGTCGCATTGGCCGTCGCACGCTGGGCCACCGAGGCGACAACGTCGAAAAGTTGCTGCCGAGTTTCTGACTGCACGCGAGTAAGCCGTCCCACGAGACGTTGCATTCCCCCCAAATTCACCTCCGCCGTCTTGGACATGCTGCCCAGAAACGCGACGGTTTGAATGAAGTTGTTATCGACGTTCTTCACGACAAGCGGTTGCAGGGTTCGGACCAACATCTCGGCACCGCCCGAGTCAACGCTCAAAAATCCGTCCACGCGTGAGGTGATGTAATATTTGCCGTCCGAACCTTTCGTGTAGCCGGTTTTCAAGATGGCGAGGCAAGTGCCGGTAATCTTGCGGGACAGGAGCGGGCCGGTATAGGTCCACTTACCGTAGACAATTTGCGTGTCGCGGCTGTGATAGAGGAATTCCAGCGTTGCCGCAGTGCCTTCGGTCTCGACGATGCGAAAGGTGTCGATCTCGACCTGCCGCAGTTGAATCTGCGCAACGCCAAGAATCTCCCAGATGTTGACCACTACGTCCGGATGGCGCACGAGGAAAAGATACAAGTCCGGGTCGCAGTTGACTACTCGGACGGGAAGCCTGCGATAGATGCTCACATTGGAAAGCACCGAGTTTACCTTTGCTCGCGAGTCGGCGTCCAATTTGTCAAACGGAATCGACTGGACCGCATTTTTTCGCAGCGCAGTACTCGACGTCCCTTGATTCGCGTCGGGCACACCGGTCGCAGGCGAGGCCGCGGATACCAAACCGGCCACCAGCACGATCACCAACCCGGCCAGGCAGGTCCGAATTCTATTCCGTCGCAGGCGACGATGCCGCGCGTGGCAGCCTGCTCCTCCGCAATCTTGATTTAGGTCGTTCATGCCCCCCCCAATAAATTCGCATCTTCACGTAATTCAATCCCAATCGACCGAGTTACATGATGTCTAGGGATTATTCGGCAAAGGAAGGCCGTAGCGGACAGTCAAAGTTTGCGGGCAAGTATCAGATGTAGCAGAATCGCTTCAAAGCAGGTAAATACGGCTCTCCGCCAAGTTTGTGGTGCGGGCGTCCCGCCTGCCCAAGATGTTGTGGTTGAACCAGGCAGGCGAGACGCCCGCACCACAACTATCCGCAAACCCGGCGGAGAGCCGTAAATACCCGTCCGAAAACTACTCCGTGATTTTTCGCATCTTCCCTCACCCCCTGCCCCTCTCCCGTGTATGGGAGAGGGGAGTTATTCTTGGACCGGCACTGAGTAGGTTAGCTGGGGGATTTGCGAAGTCTCTTGTGCGACACAGTGGTCTTGCGGCGTGGGGGGTAAAGCGGAACAATGCGGCACTTTTCTGTGAGGAGCCCTGCAATGCGTTTCTATCAACGAATTTTGTTGGTGGTGGTTCTGGCCATCGGGATGATTGTCGCGGGTGTCGCCTGGGAGAGGCTTTACGTCTCACCACTGGTCGAGCAGGCCCAACGCAAGCCCGATCTGCCCGACTCTGTTACGGACGACTTGCCGGCAGCGTGCCTAGAAGAGCTTTCGATGATAGCGAGTACCATGGATCCGCAACCGGAAAGGCTAAAGGTCGTAGCAAAGTCTGCGATCAGCGAACCATCGCCGACCATTGGCGACAACGTCTTGCGGCCGGGTGGTGGCTCGAACCGGGCTGCGATGCAGATCCAAGTCGCGGAATCCTCACCAGCCCAAGCGGCGATGGATCGCAATGCTACGGCGCGTCCCATTCAGCAAGTGCAATCGGTAGAATGGGTTGAGTCGATGGTTCCGTCGGCAACCGATCCACGGGCCGCGCGGCGGTCCCGGGCGGGGACTTTGCCGGACTCCACCGAGGACTCGATGCCGCGGAACGACATTCGCGATGCGCTAAAGTCCGTCGATGTACTCGACCTGATGCGGCGATTGCGAGCGGACGATGGCGACCAACGGGCCGATGCCCGGCGCGAGTTGGTGCGGCGAGGTTTCAGCGAGGTCGATCTGGAACTCGCTCGGCAGCTTTTCAGTTCCGATGCGGAAGCCCGTAAGCAGCTTGCTCGTGCCGTGCCGCGTTTATCGAGCGTGGATGCCGCACAATGGCTGATGTGGCTTGCGTTGGATCCGCAACCGGACGTGCGGCTGGCGGCCATGACGACGCTGGCGACGACCGGCGATCCGGCCTTGTTGGATCGAGTAAGTGTCTTGGTTCGCAACGACCGCGATCCGCAGATTCAGGCATTGGCCGAACAGATCGCCAAGCAGCGCGATTTGGCGGCTTCGCGTGGCAACTCGACCGGCCTGGCGAACCCACTGCGGTGATAGCCTTTACTCCCGGAACTCTTTCCAATCAATTTTAAGCTTCCGCATCCGCCCGCGTAAGGTGTGCGGGTTGATCTTCAATGCTTTCGCAGCACCGCGGGGACCTTCAATGCGACCGCCGGTGGCGGTTAATGCCGACTCGATGTGCCGGCGGATAACGTCGTCCAGCGGTACAATATCTTTTGCCGACGGAGGCCGCATGGGTGGCGGCGGCTCGACAATGCCGGGCATCAGCGGCGCAGCGGGACGCGTCGGCACTCCGAGCGATTTGGCCACTTCCAGTTGCTTGCCGTCACCGAGGATCGCCGCACGATCGATCACCGTGGCCAACTCCCGCACGTTGCCAGGCCAGGAATAGGACTTCAATAGCTCAAGGTCCCCTGGGGTCGGCGTGGCTGGATAAAGCCCAAACCGCGTGGCCGCGCGCAGGGCAAAGTGCCGTGCCAACTCGGGAATGTCCTCGCAACGCTCGCGCAGCGGCGGAATGACAATAGGAAACACGGCCAGGCGATACCAGAGATCTTCGCGGAATTGACCTGCGGCAACCATGCCCGGGAGGTCGCGATGGGTGGCGGCTATGATTCGCACGTCAACGCGGATCGGCTGCTGACTGCCGACGCGATCGAGCCATCCGTCTTGCAGGATCCGTAGCAAGCGGACTTGGGCGGCCAGCGGCAGTTCGCCAAGCTCATCCAGAAGCAGCGTACCGCCGTCGGCCCTTTCAAACCAACCTTGCCGCGTCTCAGTCGCGCCGGTGAATGCGCCCTTCTCGTGGCCGAAGAGTTGCGAATCGATCAATTCATGTGGGATCGCGCCACAGTTCACGCGAATGAACGGCCGTTCCGCGCGAGGCGAGCCATTGTGGATCTGCCGGGCGACGACCTCCTTACCCGAGCCGGTCTCACCGAAGATGAGTACCGGCACGTCGGACTTGGAAACCAGCTCGACACGTTCCATGACGGCACGGAGCCCGGAGCCGATGCCGACGATTGTGGGAAATTGGTCCATTGCATTTTCCGGGTTTTTCCGGGTTACTGTAGGGTGACTTTAGCTCTAAGGACCGGCGCAGAAATAACTGTCGTGTTTTGCCCACTCGCCGAGCGGGGGCAGACGGCACACGGAGTGTGCCTGCTACTTTTCTTGCGACAGTTATCTCTGCGCCGGTCCCAAGCGAACGAAATGCGAGTGAATTATCGCATTTTGGGCCCATGTTGCCTAGCGGCGGCCAACTTCGAGCCTTTTAGTGCATCGTTGGGAACATCTGTCTTCACCCACCCTACGTCGAGCCAGCAGTGACGGCAGTTGGCAAAGTTATGATCAAGGCCCACCATGGTAATCGCAGCAGACCCTACTATACCCGACGGTCAGCGTCCACAAGGGCCTCATGTAGTTTTGCAATCACAACGTCAAGAGGTTCTGGCTTGCAGACGAACCCAAAAACATCACCCCCGGCAAATTGTTCTTCTAATAACTCCGTGGGATAGCCACTGGTTACGACGACGCGGACCTTCGAGCTGATCCGGCGAATTTCACGAAAGACAACCTTGCCGCTCATCTTCGGTAAGTTCAGATCAAGGAATATGCAGACGATCTGATTCTGATGCTCTTGGAAAATGTGGATCGCCGATTCTCCATCGTGCGCCGCCAAGGTCGAGAAACCGGCATGTTTGAGGATCACCCGTGTTGATTTTCGGATCGTTTCATCGTCGTCAACGACCAGGACCGTTGGCAAGTGTTGCCCCGTCGCAAATTTGCCTGTTTTGAAAAGCGGGGTAATGCCAACAACAGGTTGAATCGGGGAGGACGGGCAATTGCTTTTCGCATTGCCACGCGATGTCGCTTCCCGAAGTACGGCAACCATCTTATCGAATTGATAGGGCTTTTGAAGGAATCCTGCCAGTCCCAATGGGGTGAGGCGTTCAGCCACACCGATTGGACTATAACCGCTGGAAAGAATCACCGGGATGTCCGGAGAGATGCGGCGAAGCTCACGGAAGGTTTCCTCACCGTTCATTTTTGGCATCGTTAAATCGAGAAGCACGCAAGTGACGTCCTTTTTGTGCAACTCGTAGATCCGGATTGCCTCTTCTCCATCCCTGGCGGTCAGGACGCCAAATCCAACATGTTCAATCATCCGGCTCGCCAAGTCACGAATAAGTTTTTCGTCGTCCACAACCAGCACCGTCCCTCGACCTCGCCAGGACTCGGACGAAATGGATTCACCCGCCGAGAAGTTTTGGGTTGCGTCAATTGCGGGAAATAGCACTTCAAAGAAGGTTCCTTCGCCGGTTTTACTGGAGACTCGCATGCCCCCCTTATGCCCTCGTACAATGCCGTGGACGGTTGCCAGGCCCAAACCCCGGCCCGTAAACTTCGTCGTGAAAAAAGGATCAAATATTCTCGCCTGCGTTTGTTTGTCCATACCGCAACCCGTGTCGGCAATTCGCAGGCGAACGTACAATCCTTCCTGCAGATCGATTCCTCCACGGTCGACGGTGTAATCCGCAGCGCCATACTGAAGGGTATCGGTGGAGATCTCGATCTCGCCGCTATTCGCTCCGAGAGCCTCCGACGCATTGATGGCGAGGTTGAGGACAACCTGGTGAATTTGGGTGGCATCGGCTTGGATGACGGGCAAGTCCGAGGCTAGATGGTAAATCATCGTGGCCTTCTTCGATACCAACATAGCCAGCATCTTCTTATTGTCTTCCACGACCTGCGAGAGACTCACCGGCGCAACAGAGAACTTGCCCTTGCCGGTGTAGGCCAGCATTTGCCGTGTCAGGTCGGCCGCCCGCTCGACCACTAGCCTGATCTCCTCAATATCCTCGAGTGCCGGCGCGGACTCCGGGAGGCGCAATCTGGCAAGATCGGCATGACCCATGATTCCGGCCAGAATGTTATTGAAGTCATGGGCGATCCCTCCGGCCAGGACACCCAAGCTTTCGAGCCTCTGGGCGTGCAGTAGATGGCGTTCCGTTTCCATCCGTTCCTGTTCTGCCTGTTTGCGATCGGTGATGTCCATGTGAGAGACAACAACACCTCCCGTTTGATGGGAAAGGGCCGTGACCTTCATCACGAACCAGCGATACGCGTCTGGAGAATGACAGGAATACTCCGACGAGAAATCGGGCTGATATCCCTGCAACACGGCCTCAATGCCTTTCAACGCGGCCCTTGCCTCTTCGTGGAGATCACCCGACGCATTGCGGCAGGCATCTAGGTAGTTGACGCCCACTCCTAAGCGATCCGCGTGCCCGTTACCGTTCTCTTGGGCAAAACGGTCCCAGGCAGCATTAACCGCGATGATCGTGCCTTGTCGGTCCAGCACGGAAATATGCGAGGCCAAGTTATTGAGAATATCCCGATGGAACACTTCTTTCGACTGAAGCAATTCCTCGGCCTCCTTGCGTTCGGTAATATCTCGTGAAATGATCGCAAGCTGGATGCCCTTCCTAGAGGCATCGGGTACCGGGTAAACCCTGTGTTCAAACTGTATTCCTTCTCGCATATCTTCAAATTGCACGCTGGTGCCCGACTTCGCGGCCTTTTGCATATACGACATGCGCGACTTGGCGATTTTCGCAGGCAAAACTTCAAACATGGAGCGGCCGACCATGGCGTTCTCGGTCTTGCCGAAGCGACTCGCCGCCGTCGCGTTGCACGCCAAGATAATTCCCTCCAAATCCAGCAGAAAAACCCCTTCGCCGACGGTATCCAGAATGTCGTGCAAGACGGCTTGCTCACGCAGGGCTTCGTCTAGTCGCTTCTGTGCGGTGATGTCGATGACCGCCGCCCGGCACCTCGTGATCTTCCCTTCATGGTCCGAAGCGGCGACTGCCTCGATGAGAACGTGGACCCTCTGCTCGCCGATGAGTAGCTTGACCTGGCAAGTCTGCTTGATGTCGGCCTGGATCGCGAGTCGGCAAAAGTCGGCGAACTTGGGATGATCTTCCTGCTCGACAAACTGCCCGAACCGCATGTTGATCGCCTTTATGCGGTTCAGTCCCAGCAGGGTGGCCCCGGCCAGATTAAGCTCTTGAATCTTCCCCCACTCATCCCACAAGAAATAGGCGACCGGGGCGAAATCGAACAGGTCCGTATACTTCCGCGATACATTCTCAGTGGCCGCGTGGGCGACGCGGACCTCTTCGTTCTGCATCTCCAACTCGGTCTGATGGATCCGCAACTCGTGGACCAAAGTCTGCATGTCTATGCCATCGATGAATTCCTTGCAATCCCCCCTCTCGGTGGGTCGCCGCTCTGCTGGGGGGCGTCCGCTTTCGGTGTCGTGTTTCATCATGGCTTTGCTATCCAACGGATTCCGCAGTTGTCAGTCGCTTAGGACCGGCGCAGAAATAACGTCGTGTTTTGCCCACTCGCCGAGCGGGGGCAGACGGCACACGGAGTGTGCCTGCTACTTTTCTTGCGACAGTTATTTCTGCACCGGTCCTTGGGATTACGTTTTTTGCCGCGTGGCATCGAAGGCAACACGAACCTGCGTATAGCATATCCGATAAATCCACCCGCCATATATAGGAATAATACCGAATAGACCAAGACAAATTCCTGTTTATTGGGTCTTGCACAGGCAATTTTTCGATCCGCATACCCAGGGTGCGCTGCGCGACCCGGGGCTAAGCTGGCTTGATGAAACGCCTAACCTGTTGCCGTTACTTTTGTTGCGCCCATGTTGCCGTGTGGCACTTGGCCGTCGCGTAGCGACGATGTGACGGTAGCCGTGGGTTTCAACCCACGGAAAGCGTTCCCCAAATTCGGCCTTGATCATAACCTTGCCAACTGCTGTCATTGCTAGCTCGACGTAGGGTGC
>JBAWVO010000063.1:0-25264 GCA_037147235.1 Planctomycetota bacterium
CTTGCTGGATGGTGAATCAGGTTATCCAGCTAGCCCATGTCCGCGATGTAGCCAATCAACATCCTTCACCATCCACCAAGGTGGATAGGGTCGTGTTGGTCTTTGTTCTTCATTTTAGCCATTCAACCTTGTTCACCATCCGGCAAGCCGGATGGGGTCTAAGAGATGTGTGTAACAACAGGGGCAGGGGGTGAGGGCGGGGAGTGGGAATCTCAGATTTCAAATCTCAAATCTTTCGTCTGCCGACTCGCGAACCTTCTACTCCGCTTCGTCGCACTGTTTCTTATAAGTTGCATAGTCGAGCAATTCCGACGGGCGGCCGCCTTTTACCCGGATCTTCACTAGCCAGCCGGTTCCATAGGGGTCTTGAGTCAGGGGGTCTAAATTCACAAACGTCGTTTTTGGGTCCGGCGTAATGAGCGCCAGGTTGATCTCAATGACCTCGCCATCCACCGGGCTGTACAAATCGCTCACTGCCTTGACGGATTCGACCTCGCCGAAGGGCTTGCCCGCCTGGACGCCACGGCCCAACTCGGGTAAATCGATATGCACCAGGTCCGTCATCGCGTGGATGGCAAAGTCGGACACGCCCACGGTCGCCGTCTTGATGCCACCAGGCCCGTCCTCCAAGTGAAGCCATTCGTGCGTACTTGCGTATTGTAGTGATTTAGGGTCGAGCGGCATTCGTTGGGAATCCTTTCAGCTAGGGGGATCATGCGCGGGGGGGGGGCGGTTCTTCGTGGAACGGAATTAACTCCGTTTGCCTGAAAAAACAAGGCAACGGAATAAATTCCGTTCTACGAAGTTCCACGGAATCACACGCGGCGGCGGTCCTGTTGGTAAAAGGGAAGTTCTATGATACGTGCCGGTTCGGCACGACCTCGCAAATCGACTTGGAGTTCGGTCCCCGGTTTGGCTACCGCAGGGGCGACAAAACCGATGGCAATGGGCTTTTTCAGCGTGGGCGAGAAAGTGCCGCTGGTGACCTCGCCTACGGGCTGGCTGTTGGAAAGGATCGGATAGCCTTGACGCGGTACTCGCTGACCGGACATTTCCAACCCGATCCGCACGCGCCGCAACGGCTCTTTCTGGATCTGCAACAGGGCATCTCGGCCTGGGAAGTCATAACCGACGAGGTGACAGGCAAACCCCAGCCCGGCCTCGAAGGGATTGATTTGTTCGCTCAGTTCATGGCCATAAAGCGGCATCCCGGCCTCCATGCGGAGCGTGTCGCGCGCGCCCAGACCGCAAGGAACGATGCCAAACGGCTCGCCTTGGTCGAGGATGGCTTGCCAAATGGCCGGCGCGATTTCCGCGCCCACGCTCAGTTCAAAACCATCTTCGCCGGTGTAACCCGTGCGGCTGATGATGCCGCCTTGCCGCTGGGCACCGGGATGCAACCATTGAACCCGCGTGCCGCGATAGTAGCGCATCCATTGCAGGTCGATATTCACGAGCGGCTGCAATATCTCGACACTCTTAGGCCCTTGGATGGCGAACATGGCCCAAAGTCGGCTGAGGTCGGTGAAGATCACCTCGCGGCCTGGAACTTCGGCACGCTCTCTGGGCAGGTGGGCGTGGATCCAATCGACAATCTTCTGCCGGTTACCGGCATTGACCACGACGACATAGAACGGCTGGCCGTAGGAATCATGATAGTAACCCACGAGTACGTCGTCGAGGATGCCGCCTTGATCGTTGGTCATGAGCGAATAGCGGATTTGGCCAAGCTC
Source organism: Planctomycetota bacterium (assembly GCA_037147235.1). Classification (GTDB taxonomy): domain Bacteria; phylum Planctomycetota; class Planctomycetia; order Pirellulales; family Thermoguttaceae; genus JANXQG01. The sequence goes on from JBAWVO010000063.1 coordinate 1,734, forward strand.
CATGTCGGCCACGCGGCGGGTGAGCAATTCGGCCAGAAAGACCGCCGCGCCCGGACCTTCAAACCGGAGCCGGCCCATGTGGGAAATGTCGGTGATGGCCACGGCGCGGCGAGTGACCGTATGCTCGTCGATGATGGAGGTATACTGAACCGGCATGGCCCAGCCCGCGAAATCGACCATCCGCGCGCCTTGCGCCACATGCCAGTCAAAAAGAGGGGTTCTCAGCAGCGTGGGATCCATGTGGGGGGTTCCCTAGGGGAAATCCTGGGATTTTTGTCTCATCCAAGAAGTTTGTTCTAGTTGGAGAACTGGATTCTACCAAAAGACGGCTTAACGGCCAGGGGGCGGGCTTTCTTTGTTGTGGCCGGTCTCTGACCGAGCCACGCCGCCGACCGAAGGTCTCCCGGTGAATGGGAGACCTTCGGTCGGACGTTTCGGCGGGGTCGGGAGACCCGCGCCGAACAGGACTACTTCTGCACCTAAAACCGTAAGAGCCATAATCCGGGATAATCGGCGTAACTTGCGCTGACTACCAAGTATTTATGATCCGTACAATCGGCCTTGCGGGTATCCAGATTCAGTGCCTTCCTCACAATCGCGTAAATCGTACCCCTTGGCGCGATCGATATGCCTGATAAGTACCGCTTGTTTGTCTTTTTTGTTACAGCAGTTGGGCGCAGCCGTAGTGGCCAAGCGATTCACCACGTTAGCTGGCTACACTTCCTGCCATATTTTATTCATCCCCGCCATGACCGACGCGAAGGTGAAAGCCGCGCTGCTCACGAACCTGCAAAACAAGGGGGTCTTGTTGGTTGGCGAGGAAGCCGGTCTGGCCCAGCAGGGCGTGGTCGTGAACTTCTACCTCGAGAACAATAAGGTACGATTTGAAATCAACATCGAAACCGCCAAGCAACACCAATTGAAGATCAGCTCCAAACTGCTCGGTCTGGCTCGGATCATTGGACCGCATTGAGCGCGTTCGTTGCTACTGGCCAAGCCGATCGGGATAGATGACCAGCTCGACGCGACGGTTCCGCTGCTTTCCTTCCGGTGTGCCGTTGGAAACCACCGGATGATTTGGGCCGTGACCGACGACGAAAAGCTGTTCGGGCCGATAACGCTGGCTGTTGACCAGCACATCATAGACGGCCAGTGTCCGGGCGGCGGAAAGCTCGTGGTTTGTGCGGTATTGACCGCCCGTGACCGGATCGTTGTCGGTGTGGCCTTCAATTCCCAGGAGCTGGTCGGGATAGGTGCGGCGGATTTCGATGGCCACGTCGGCAATCATGTTCATTGCCGCAGGACGGACCCTGGCACCGCCCGGATCGAAGAGCTGATTTCCCGGAAGTTCGATGCGAATGACGTCGCCGTCGCGGCGAACATGGACTTCGGGATAGCGAATGGCCGGCAGCGTTTGCAGGAAGCTGTTGTTGGGCGCGATCGACACGCCCGCTTGACGACGCAAACTGGCCGTGAGGGCCTTGGCCTTGCTGTCGACATCCTGCTTATCGTTCTGGACCTGGCCCAGTTGGGTGGTTGTGCCGCGGAGTTGCTCGGTCACGGCAACCAAGCGGTCTTCCAGCAGTTTGGTTTGCTGCTGCGTCTGGGCGAGCAGGGTTTTTTGGTGCTGGTTGTCACGATCCAACGTGTCCATGCGCGACTGATACAGTTCGTTCTGCTTTTGCAGGGCGGACTGCTGCTGTTGGTACTGGGCCACGCGGCCTTTGAGTACCATCGGATTGTCGGCACAGCCGGCGAGTGCGATCAGCCCCAAGGCCATCGCTCCCGCCGTCCACGTCATGTGTGACATGGCAAAAGATCTCCCTCCAATCCATCGCGGAATGAGCTGGGCATCCTCTTTGAATCGACGGATTACTCTAAAAGAGGGGGCTTCCAGTGACACCTACCGCAACGGGTGGACGGATGTTAGCAAGCTGTTGGTCGGTAGGCAAGAGCAGTTTTTGCATCTCGACGTTTCTCGTTTCTCCATCTCTACGGGGATTCTGTCGCGTGGAACGTGAGGCGCGCGGCGTGGAACGTGAACAAGATGAGATCCCGGTATCCCGATTCTGTCCCCATCATTGACGGTCGGGGGTAAGGGCAATCAGGCAATCCTCATGCTCTTTGTAACTCTTTTGGCCATATAATAGTCCACCTCCCGTTGGCCTCTCCGCCAATTTCAGGTTGCGTTCAGCCCAGGGAAATGCGTAAAATGGCTATCATGCCAGCATTGGTGCGAAATTGTACGCCTGTTCGTAATCTCGCCCGGATACCGTGTACCCATGTCGGTGGGGCTACGAACGAAAATGAGGATCGATAATGCAGAAGTTTGCGCAGATAGGCCCTATCGCCTTCCATCTTCCAGAAACCGTGGAAGACAATGACCTGCTCCAGGCCCTGTTTCCCAGGTGGGATATGGAGCTGATCTACAAGAAGACGGGCATTCGTGCTCGGCACATCGCTGCTCCGGGGGAAACTGCCGCGGACTTGGCCGTTGTGGCCTCGGAAAAGCTTTTCCAGCAACACGACATCGACCGCAATTCGATCGATTTTCTTTTGTTTTGCACACAATCGCCCGACTACCCTTTGCCCACCACGGCCTGCCTGCTCCAAGACCGGCTAAAACTACCAACATCGATCGGGGCCTTGGATTTCAACCTCGGCTGTTCGGGTTTTGTTTACGGGCTTTCCATGGCCGACGGCCTGATCCGTAGTGGCGCGGCGAAGCGGATCTTGCTGATCACGGCCGAGACCTACTCAAAATACATCCATCCGACCGATCGTTCCTTGCGGACAATTTTCGGCGACGGTGCGGCTGCCACGCTGATCGAGGCTGCCGACGAACCGTCGCTGGGTGGGTTTGCCTTCGGCACCGACGGCCGCGGTGCCGATACGCTCATGGTTGCCCAGGGGGGTGCCAGACCCGCGGCCGACGCATTAAAACCTCGCAAACGCAAACGGTGGCCTAGCACCTTGTTCATGGACGGTCCGGAGATTGTCAAGTTCACGCTGGAAGTCGTGCCGCCCATGATCCAGCGAGTGCTCGATCAGTCGAAGTGGACTCGCGACGACGTCGAGTTCTATCTCATGCATCAGGCTACCCACTTCATGCTGGACCATCTCCGCACGCGACTCAATCTGACGGAAGAGCAGATCCCCTTGGCCATGCAGGAATATGGCAATACCGTCTCTTCGACCTTGCCGCTGTTGATGCATGACCTGCGGGCCGCCGGCCGTTTGCGGCCCGGCACGCAAACCCTCTTGATCGGCTTTGGCGTCGGGCTTTCCTGGGCTGGTTGCAGTTGGACCGAAACCTGGCAGCCGCGGAACGCCCCCGCTGGGCCTTGATCATAACCTTGCCAACTGCTGTCACTGCTAGCAGTTCGGGCAAACGTAGGGTGCGTGGAGCACGGATGCCCGCGAAATGGTGCGTTACGCGAACCGGTCTATTCCAGGGTAGACGTTCTCGAAGTATTGAGTCCGTGCGCAACGCACCATTTCCCGGGTGTTGGTTCGCTCCACGCACCCTACGGGTTGCAGTTGGACCGAAACCTGGCAGCCGCGGAACGCCCCCGCTGGGCCTTAGTACAGAATCTTACACCTCGGTAGCGATTGTTGCAGCCGCCTCACGCCGTCTGCCGTTACTTGGGTGTGGGTAACATGCAATTCTTGCAGCTTGGTCAGGCCGGTCAGGTGCGGCAGACCGGCATCGCTAATTTGCGTACGGCCAAGGTGCAGAAACTCGAGGTTGACGAGTACATGGAGCTTCGGCAGGCCCGCATCCGAGACGGCCGTGTTGTCAAGATTAAGCCACTTCAGGCCCCGTAGTGCTTGCAGAGACTCCAGGCTGCGATCCGTAACCTGCGTGGTCCACAGATTGAGCTTCACGAGTTTGGGCAACTGGCCCAGTGCGGCCAACCCTTCGTTGCCGATCGCCGTCTTGCTCAGGTCGAGATCCTCCAGGGTCTTGAGAGTCGCAAGTTGGGCTGCGCCGGCGTTCGTGACCTTGGTGCCGGAAAGGCGTAGACGCCTGAGCTTCGGCACCCGCAACAGGTGTTCGACGCCCACATCGCCGATCTGCGTGTTGGCCAAGAGCAACTCTTCCAGGGTGGGCATGGTTTCGAGCGAAGCCAAGCCGGCATCGGTGACCTGCGTTTCATCCAGCCCCAGCGACTTGAGCTTCGTCAGCAACCGCAGCTTTTGCAGCCCGGCATCGGTGATCGGCTGCTTCGAGAGTTTCACCGCCCGCAGGTTCGGCAGTGCTAATACCTTCACCAAATCGACGTCGGTCAACTTGGCGTTCAGCGCGTCGACGGCGACCGGCTCACCCTGTTCACCAAACTTCACCGCGATGCCAAGGTCACGTAACGCCTTGACATGGGACTTTGTATCGTTGGCCGAGGCCTCAACAGTGATCATTGCGGTGATGCTTGCCATAATTAGAAATGACTTAACCAAGAGTTTGCTCCTTTTTATTTTGAAGGGCGGACGGCACACGGAGTGTGCCTGCTACTTTTCTTGCGACCTATTGATTCGCCAATCTTACGCGGTCGGTTTCTTCCGTCGCGGCCCGTCGGATTTTAGCCAGCGGCTGATCTGTTCCAACTCGCCGCTCCAATTCTTACCTACCCGCTGCTCGCAAAACGCACGGAACAGCAGGTCAACCGTCTCGTGCAGACTGCGCACGCTTTCGATGCGGTCTTCCAGCGCGCCGCGGCCCTCCGAGGTGTCTTCCACATGAATCTTTGCCCCGCTGACCATGAAGGTCTCAGGCTGGATTGTCAAATCGTACTGCTCGCCGTGACGCACAATCGTCATGCCGGCCTTGCGCGGCAGCTTGCCGCTACGGATCGCCTGCATGGCCTCCGGCAAAGCAGTTGGCCCCTCGGCAGTGATCGTTTCCTTCCCCGACTCGTCGCGCGGACACTGCAAGCTGAGCGTGCGCGCAAACATGCCGGTCACTTCGGACTGGTCGGGCAGCGCGAGGGTGTCGGAAACGGTCTCCCATCGCCACCAGAGCCAAAGCAGAAATTCGTTGCCGAGGAAATCCCAGTTGCCTTCCTGCTGGTTCCACCAAGAGATTTCCGCCGTGGTGTTGTTCGTATGGAAAACGGAAGGAATGGCCTGATCGAGCGTTTTGCGGCGTTTGGCCTCGGCAGCCCAATCGCGGGCACGCCGGCTGGCCGTCATCGGCTGCAACTCCAGACCAAAGGCACGCGAGAAGAGGTCGCAACAGAGATCGGCTGCCGTACTGCTGGAGCCGCCAAGGTAGAGGATGCCGTTGCCAGCGTCCCAAAGTATGGGGAACTGCTGCATGCGAAGAAAACGGCCGCTGCGAATCTCGTCTTCGCAACGTGCCTCGACGGCCTCGCGAGCTTCCTGCCGCTGAACCTTCGTCGGCCGGCTGCCGGGATTGTCGGCCGTCAGGGCGGCAAGTTCCAGTTGTTGCCACGCCTTGCGAACGGCTGCTGGAATCTGGTGCGTGTCGATGCGCATCGCACAATGCAGAACGTCACCGATGACGTTTTTTTCCAGGCTAAAACTCATGTCCAGCAGGTGCTCGCCAGCCAGGAAACCGACGCCCGGCTGTTCGGCCGTGACAACAACCTCGCTGATGGCGAACTTTTCCAGAATCTTGATGTCGCCGAGAGCAAACTGCCGCTTGGCGTCGCCCTCGATCTGAAAACACTGAAATGATAACGGGCCGGAAAGAAATCCCATATTGATTCGTCCTTAAAAAGTTATTTTACAAAGTCCCTCGGAGCAAAGGCGGCAATTCGTTCCTTTACAAATACGCTCCCTCAAACCGTTCGCCGACCAATCCATGAACCTTTTTGATTTCCTCGGCCCGATCGGCGCGACAGACCAGCGTGGCGTCGGGCGTGTGGATGATGAGCAAGTCTTCGCAGCCGATGGTGGCAATCACGTGCCCGGGGTCGGAGGAGGCAACAAGAGTCCGCGCGGAATCGACCAGCACATGCCGCTGGGCGGCCAAGGCGTTCCCTTGTTCGTCGTGGGGACAGGTTTCGGCGAACATCGGCCAGGAACCGATGTCGAACCATTCCAACGGCATCGGCACTGCGGCCACGCGGAAATTCGGATCGCGCGAGGCAGGCTCCATCACGGCAAAATCGACGCTCACCTTGCGCAACCATGGATAGACGTCGCTGAGTACCGCCGACTGATCGCTACGACCCCATGCATCGGCCACGCGGGCCAGGCCGGCTGCGTTGGCAGGCTCAAATCGGCGAATGCAGTCCAATAACGTCCGTGCCCGCCAGACAAACATGCCGCTGTTCCACAAGTAGCGATCCGGCCCGGCGGCAAAGTAACTCTTGGCCGTTGCCTCGTCGGGCTTCTCCTTAAAACGCTCGACCATGCGGGCGGTGGATCCCAGCGGTTCGCCCAGTTCCAGGTAGCCATAGCTCGTGGCAGCCTCGGTCGGTGCGATGCCAAAGGTGACGAGGCTCTCCGGATAGCTTTCGGCCATCTCAAAACCCTGGGAGATGATCGCTTGGAAACGATCGATGGGGTGGATGAGATGGTCGGCCGTGAAGACGGCAATCACCGCGTCCGGATCCTGCTTGGCGAGCACGGCCGCCCCGAAACCGATGGCGTTCAGCGTGTCGCGGCCGATCGGCTCGCCGAGGAATTGGTCTTGGGTCAGCCCGGGGATCGTGTCGAGGATCACCTGGGCGTGTTTTGCGCCGGCGCAGATGAAGCGGCGATCGGGAGGGATCAGTCCTTCGAGCCGTTGGTAGGCGATCTCCAGCAGGCTCTTGCCGGAGATGAACGGAATGAGTTGTTTCGGCAGGGTTTCACGGCTCATCGGCCACAACCGGGTGCCCGAACCGCCGGCAATGATCAGTGCGTATCGCATGGGAGGAGTCTTGGAACTTTGAGGTTGGGACATTGGGAGGACGACTTGCAGGGAGTAGCCTTGATCGCACTTTACTTTTCTCGCCCAAGGCATACCAGACAGATGTCGTCGTTTTGCGATTGCTTGCCGACAAACTCTTTGACGTTGCCTAGGATGCTCTGACCGTAAGCCGCAACCCCGGGGCACGAAACCGTCGTCTGTTCATGCAGCCGCCGCAATCCGTAGAGTTCGTTCTTTTCGTTCATCGCTTCGGAAATGCCGTCCGTATACAACACCAATCGGTCGCCCGGGTCCAACGAATGCGAGACCTGCACATATTCGGCGTTTTCCATCACGCCCAGCGGCAACCTGGCGTTGGCTTCGTCAACGGCCTGGATCACCTTGCCCGCGTGCCGCAAGTAGGACGGAGGATGACCTGCGTTGACGAGCGTCAACTCGTGACGCAACGGATCGAGTACGGCCAGCACCAGCGTCACGAAACGATCCTCCCAGTTGGCGGAAAAGAACACGCGGTTCAGTTGCGCGATGGCTTCGGCAGGCGACGGCTCACTGACCAAGCAATAGCGCACGTCGGCCGATAGCCGGGCCATCAAGAGCGAAGCGGGAATACCTTTGCCCGACACATCGGCCACGACAACCGCCAGCCGCCGGCCGGGCAAAGGAATGTAGTCATAATAGTCGCCCCCCAGCTCGTTGGCCGGTTCGTAAAAATGAAAGAAGTCGTAACCCTCAATCCGCGGCGTATTGGACGGCAGGAATCCACGCAGCACCGCGTGGGCAACCTCCAACTCGCGGCTCCGCTTCTGATCGCGGATGGCCATTTCGTGCAACTCCGCGTTCTCGACGGCGTTGGCTGCTTGGCAGGCAACGCTCGCGAGGACTTCAAGATCGTCGCGGGTGAAACGGTTCCGTTGATCGGAAGTGTCGATTTGGATGACGCCGGTTACGTTCCCCTGGCTAGTGATTAACGGCGCGCACATCACGGAGCGGATGTGAAAGTCGACGATGCTTTCGGACGCATTGAAGCGGGAGTCGGAAGTTGCATCGGCCGATAGGATCGCCTCCTTGCCGGCCATCACGCCTTGCACGATCGTGCGGCTGATGCGAACCGTATCGACCAACTCCGGGCGGCGATGCTTCAACACCTTGGGAATCAGCTTTCCCGAGGCCGTGTCGCGAAGCACCATGATGCCCCGATCGGCCTGAGGAAAAATCGTCAGCAGGCTATCGAGCACTTTCGGCAGCACGTCGCTCATCGCCACGGCGCGGCCGAGATTCCGGCTGATTTCCGTCATGGCCTTGAGCTTGGCATGGGAATTGACCTCCAGCCGCAAGTTCGACGAGCCTGAGGAAATATCCAGCCGCGTCATGACCGTGGAATTGCCCTCGCTAGGCTCATCGTCGACCATCATGGCCGTGGTCTCAAGAAGGGAAGCGGTTTTGCGGCTGCTGACGGCTTGCAGATTGACCGTGTCGTCACTGAAAACCATGACGACGTCGCAGAGCGTTATACGGTCCTGGTCGTTAAGCAGACATCGTTCGTGGATCTGGCTGCCGTTGATGTAGGTGCCGTTACGGCTATCGAGATCCTTGATATAGAACTTGTTGTCTACCCGTTCGATTCTCGCATGTTCACGGCTGACCGACCCGGAGTCGAGTACAATATCGCAGTCGGGAAGCCGGCCCAGGACCGCCAATTCTCGATCCAGGGCGAACACTCCGCCTGTGTGCGGGCCTTCAACCGTCCGTAACTCGGCCATAACGTGCTTTTCCCTTCCCTGGTGCCAAGTAACGTAGGCACCTCGCCTGCGTCCCATCGCTGGTACGATCCAACCGTCTGCCCTGCTATCCCGGCTTGGGATCCCTCTCTCTAAAATATCGAGTCCTGATTTTAGGGCGCGTCATGCCGCTGCGTCAATGGTGGAAGAACAGTAAAGTTTCAATCCAGTACCACGCGAGCAGTAAAAGGGGAGCCTATTCCACCATTCAGGAATAAAAAAGCCTTGCGCAACTCATTGCTAATCAATGCTTTACAAATCTTTTGAACAAGGATTTGAACCTTGACTAACTGAATCAGAGTTTTTTTGTAGTGATAGGAAGTGCGTTTAATATTGACGAATATCGACTTAGGCTCGTCTTCCTATTCCGATTGCAACAGCGATTTGACCTGCTGGCGAATCGATTCAGACGATTCTTTGTCGCCTTCCAAGGGAAGATAGGCACTTTGGCTGTCGACAATTCTCAGCGTTACTCCCCCATGGGATGCCAGTTCGCGGATGAGCCGTGCCGAGCGGTAGCGGAAGACAACGTATGGCGGCTCCATGTGGATCGATTCGATCTGCCAACGATGGGCGGCAATCCGCAGTTCGGCCAGCCAAAGCAGATACTCGACTAGGGGCGGCGGCGCACCGAAGCGATCCCGCAGTTCGTTGCGCAGGTCGCGAAGCTCGTCCGCACTGGAAATCCGGCTGAGCCGGCGGTAGAGGTCAATTTTCAACCGCATGTCGGGCACGTAGCTTCGCGGAATGTGGCCCTCGCCCGGCAGGTCGATATCGACCTCGATCGCCTTTTTGGGCGGCTCCCGCTTGAGATAATGCACGGCCTGTTGCAGGAGCTCGCAATACAGTTCGTACCCCACCACGGCGATGTGGCCGCTCTGTTGGGTGCCCAGAATGTTGCCAGCACCGCGGATTTCGAGGTCGCGCATGGCAATAGCAAAGCCGGCGCCCATCTGGCTGAATTCTTCGATCGCCTTGAGTCGTCGTGCGGATGTTGATGTAAGACTCTTATTCGGATCGAGCAGGAGATAGCAATAGGCCCGGTGGATGTAACGCCCCACACGGCCGCGAAGCTGATGCAAATCGGAGAGGCCGTAGCGGTCGGCCTCGTCGATGAAAATGGTGTTGGCGTTGGGGATGTCCAGGCCGCTCTCGATGATCGTCGTCGCCAGCAAAACGTCGAAACGATGCGCCACGAAGTCGAGCATGACCCGCTCCAGTTCGTGCTCGGCCATCTGGCCGTGGGCAATGCGAATACGTGCCTCGGGCACGATCTGGCCAAGTTTTTTGGCGAGCGTCTGGATATCTTGTACGCGATTGTGGACGAAAAAGATCTGTCCTTGCCGGTTCAACTCCCGCAGCACGGCCTGCCGGATCAGTTCAGGATTGAAACGCGTGATGCGGGTTTCCACCGCCAGCCGGTCCTCAGGCGGGGTTTCCAAGTTCGAGATGTCGCGTACGCCGATCAGTCCCAGGTGGAGAGTGCGGGGAATCGGCGTGGCGGTCATTGTCAGCACATCAACGGTCTGCCGCATGGCCTTGAGGCGTTCTTTGACTTCGACGCCGAATCGTTGTTCTTCGTCGATGACGATCAAACCCAGGTTGTGGAACTTCACGTCCGGCTGCACGAGGCGATGGGTGCCGATGAGGATGTCCACCGAGCCGGCGGCCAGTCGCTCGATGATTTCGGTCTGCTGCCGCCGCGTGGAAAACCGCGAGAGGGCGGCAATCGAGAAGGGAAACTCAGCCATCCGCGAGGTGAAGGTCCGCAGATGTTGCTCGGCAAGAACCGTCGTCGGCACAAGCACCGCAACCTGGTAACCGGAATCGATCGCCTTGAAGGCCGCCCGCATGGCCACCTCCGTCTTGCCGTAGCCGACGTCGCCGCACAACAGCCGGTCCATCGGCCGTGGGGTGTGCATGTCCCGCTTGATCGCCTCCAGAGTGGTCAATTGGTCGGGCGTTTCCTTGTAGGGAAAAGAAGCGTCAAATTCGTTTTGCCACTCGGTCTCCACGCGGAAGCTGATCCCCGGCCGAGAAGCGCGAACGGCCTGAAGTTCGAGCATCTCGGCCGCCATATCGGTCACGGCCGACTCGACCCGCTTTTTCTGCTTCTCCCAAAGGCGTCCGCCAAGCTTGGCAAGCATCGGCCGGCCCTTGGTGCTGCCTACGTACTTCTGCACCAGGCCGATTTTCGAGGTGGGCACGTAGAGCTTCGTCTTGCCTTGAAACTCCAGCTCAAGGTATTCTTCGACCTGCCCAATTTTCTCCATCAGCTTCATGCCACGATAGCGGGCGATGCCGTGACCGAGATGCACGACAAGGTCGCCTTCGTGGAGTTCCAGAAAACTGTCAATTGCCCTGCTCCGTAGCCGGTGCCCAGTTGTGGGACGTTGTATGTCGGCGCGGCGGAACAGCTCGCCGCTGCTCAGGAGGACGATGCGGTCGGGCACCAGTCGGAAGCCATTTTGTAGCGTACCGATCGGAAAATGCAGGCGGCCGTCGCGGGCAAGTTGCGTACCGCCAAAAACCTCGCTTAGGCGGCGGACTTCGGCCTCCGTCTGACAGATAAGGAATACCTCCTGGCCGCGGCCGGCATCGTCCAGCTCTTCGCGGACCTTGTCGATGTGGCTGCTGAAACGCTCGACCGACTCGATCGGCAGTCGGCAAGTCGTTTCCAACGAGCCGGTGGCAATCGCCGAGGCAGTGACCGAGGGAAACTTCACCGCTTGGCGGATCACGTCGGCAAAGCTATGAAGTCCTTGCCGCCGGTCGAGGCGTTCGAGGTATTGCCGGCCTTCACTTTCCAATTCTCCAGGCTCAACCAGCAAGAACCAACTTCGTGGCGGCAGATAATCCGCAAGATGCGCAGGTTCCGATTGATATCCAGAACCATCGCTTGCGGTTTCGCGAACCACCGCAGTAATATCGATGGTCACAACGCGTTCCAAACTCCTCTGACTTGCCGCCTCAAACTGCCGGATCGACTCGATCTCATCACCAAACAGTTCGATCCGCACCGGCTTGAACCAGTCGGGAGCAAAAACATCAAGGATTCCGCCTCGACGCGAGAACTCGCCGGGCAGTTCAACGGCGGTTGTGTTCTGAAATCCGCTGCACACGAGCCAACGGGATATTTCTTCGACCGAAAGCGACTCACCGATCCGCAAGGTCCGGGTTTGTTCGGCTAATCGCGACCGACTGGGAACCGGCTGCAACAGAGCCGGAATACTGGTCACCAGTACCTTGGGGGGTTGCGGACCGAGCAGCGTTTTGAGGATGCGGACCCGATCGCCGACCGCCTCATCCTGGACCATCCGCTCGGCAGAGAGCGATTCATGGACGGGAAATTGCACCGGTTCCAGCGGAGAGAAGAGGCTCAGGTCACCGATCAGCCCTTGAACCTCATCCAACCGTGGGCAGACGACCACGAGTACGGCCGGGGCATCTCGGGCCAGCGCGGCTGCCACCAGCGCACACGACGACCCCCAGACTCCGTCGAGCGTCGCCGCATGGCCCGATTGCAGACTGTCGATGACCTCCGCAAAGTCCGGCAACCTTTCGATGCGACCGATCAGTTGCAAGAGCCGATCAGACGCTGCCGTTGCTAGAGGAGCGGAAGACATAACCGAATCGTAATTTACCGTCGATCAGGCCGGCGGCCGCGACCACCACGCCCGCCCGAGCCTCGCGAACCACCGGGATTTCGTGCCCGGGACTCCATGTTTTTGGCAATGATCGCGCCGATAGCATCCTGCCAAGTGGAAATGTTGCGGAAACCGATGCGGGGCGATTCGCCACCATCTTCATCGTGTTCACCATCGTCGTCGTGTTCACCATCCTCATCGTGTTCACCATCGTCATCGTGCTCGACGTACTCATCGTGCTCGTCGTCATGCTCATCATGCTCGTCCGAGACCTCGGCGTTGACCGAGTCCTCCTCGGCCCCATCGAAAGCGAATTCGTCATCGTCCTCGGCACTTTCTTTCCCAACGGTCTGCTCGTCTCGAACCTGATCGCGATCACGACCGCGACCGCGACCACGGCGGCGGCGACGTCCACGCCGCTCCGGCTGCTCACCTTCAATCCGGTCTTTTTCGGCAGGCTCCTGCACCGAGTTATCAACGTCGGACTCGGTACTCTCGGAGAGAACGCCTTCTTCATTGGCCAGTTCTTCGCCAGGCTCGTTGGCTGTCTGGGCTTCATCCGAGAGAACTCCTTCACGGCTCCGACCGCGTCCGCGGCGACGGCGTCGGCGACGCGGTCGCCGCTCATCCGTCGCGCCTTCTTCGTTGGCGGACTGCTCGTTGGCGGAATCGGGCGTCGTAGCAGACTCTTCGGACTCCTCCGCATCGAATTCGTCGGCCGTTTCATCCATGATGTCCAGGGCCTCTTGTGGCTCATACGATCCTGGCTCGATCGCCGGCAGCTCCAATTCACCCCAAGCGGGCAACGCCAATTCTAATTCCACGACGACCTTCCGTGGCTCCGCGAAGGGCTGCGTTGTCGTTGCGGCGGGCGGTGCGGGAGGTGCAGGGGGGGCGAGCGGGGACGGTGGCGGTGGCGCAATTCCCAAATCACCCGCCAATTGATCCCAAGCAGAAGCGCGAGCTGGGCGACGCGGCGCGGGCGCAGGCTTGGCGGCCGGGCGGAATGCAGGTAGAGGCGGAGCCACTTGTTCTGTTGGCTCCTCCGCGGCCGATTCGGGCGTTTCCACGGATGCCAAATCCCTCGGCTCTTCAGGAACACGTTCAGCGCCAAGGTTGGTGGCTAGGGAGGCCCAATGATCCGTCTTTTGTGGTTCGGTCATAATTGGTTTCGAGACAATTTCCCGGAAAAATAGGGTGGTCACTTTTTCACACCTCGGTGAATCTCCCCCGAGACGCGATCAATCGGTCGTGCCAAACACCGTCGATAATCATGTAAGTATAGGGCCTTTTCCGTACCTTGGGAAGGTGATCCCCAGGAAAACAGGAAAAACAGCCTTTCGTAAAACGGAATTCATTCCGTTGCTGTTTTTCGTAGAACGGAATGAATTCCGTTCTACGAAGTAATCAAGGGATTGGGTTCGGTGGCACGAAAGTATCGGTCATGAAAAGCGTGTTGTCGGCCACGTTCAGCATGGGACGGTAGGGATGGTAACGCTCGCAACGGGCGGGGTGGCCGACATACCAAACCAAATCGATCGTTAGGCCCCAGGATTCCTGGGTTACCGCACCGGTGCCGTTTCCTTGCCTGGGAATGAGGTAATTGAACCGGTTCTCCAGTTCCCAACTTTTTCCCATCGGCACGCGGATTTCGCCGCCAACCACTCCATCGCCGCGCCCGGACCACCCCAGCCAGATTCGCCCATCGCCGCCGCCTTCAAAGTAGCGGCGATAATAAAAGGCAAAAATATCGGTCGGTTCCATGTAGACGAGATACTTGAGGTCTCGGTTGATGAGTACAAAATTCGTCCCACCCGTCCCGTAAGCCCCAAAATAGCCAATTTCCCGCTTACCACCCGGAAAAAGAAAGCTCGTGTCGCTGCGGATCTGTCGCAAATTCGCGTTGGCGTAATAGGCATCATGCAACCAGTCGTAAGTCACCCCCCATTGAAATCCCCAGTCGCGAGCACGCTTGAAAATTCCTCCAGTGACGAAAAACTGGTTGCGATTGGCCGAGCGGGCATCAACGGCGTTATCACCGGAGAAGTTGCTTTGTGCAGCCGCGGCCCCAATCTGCCAGCCCCAGTCGAAAATTCCTAGTGGGGCACCAAAATTAAGACCTTCGTGAAAGCCGAAGTTACCGCTCCGCCCCTGGTCGAACGGGCCTTTGAAACTATGAATTCCACCAAAAACTGCCAAATCGCGGGTCCACCACCGCTTCAGGCTCTCGTCCCAAGGCGTGTCGGGGCCGACGTCGATTTCGTCGCACTCGTGCGGCAACCCAGTCGCCGGAACTGCCAAGGGATCCTGTTCCATGCCGATCGGTCCATGCCCGCGAAGACGGTCGAGAAATCCCCGCTCAGGCTCAACCGCAGACGGCATTCGCTTCGCGGGGCAGCGGCAATCGTCAGGCAACGGATCGACCCAAATCGTGCCTTGAGAGCAATCCCGGCCCTCAGGCTCGACGATCTGTTCCGAACGGTCGCCTTGCGGAGCCGGGGCAAAGGGAGGCGTCTCGCCGACGAGGCCGCAAGGGAAACCGTTGGCCCCCGTACCCGACGATTGTGCCCGACCATCGGCAGCCCAGCCTAATAGCACGGCCGTTGCGATCCATACACCAACTCTGAGGGGGCTGATCTGGGCCACAAACCGCATCTCGGGGGTGTTTTTGGGAAGGACAGGAGAACTCCGCGATCTACACTCTCTGCCGGGAGGAGCGAAACATAGCGAAGTTAGTTGACTATCGCAATGGCGAATCCAATTCACCAATCTTTTGGGGGGAATACAACATTCTTTCAGTCCGCCGGTGGCCAACAGATCGTCGACCATCAGAACCCTGCAGCCGGAGTCTTCCGGAAACGAATCAGGTCATTTATAATCGGCAAATGAATTCATCGCCTTCCATGGTTCGCCTCGGGCCGCTGCGTCTCCCTCCTGCCGTTGCCGGGACTCTCTGCTGCCTCGTTTCCCTGCTCGGCTATAGCATGGCCAATGTCTGCATGCGCCGGCTCAGCGGGTTAAATTGCGTTTCAAGTTGGGCCGTTTGCAATAAGGAACTGATCGCCGTCGTGGCGGTTGGGCCGTGGTTGCTCTGGCAGGCATGGCGGCGAAGGAGCGGCTTTCCCACCGGACGCCCGCTGGCAATCCTCATCGCCGCAGGCCTGGCGACCGAGCTAATAGGGAACATGGGTGTCCAGTGGGGATACGAAATCGTCGGTCTGGCGGTGATGATCCCGGCCTACACGAGCTTCATGCTCGTTACCACGACGGTTCTCGGCGGCATTTTGCTGGGCGAACACGTTTCTGTTCGTAATCTGGCAGCGGTCGGATTGCTGATTCTTGCGGTCGGTCTGTTGGGGGCGGGAGCCGCGCAAGCCGCCCCGGCCATCGAAAAGCCGCCGGCAAGCCCCACGCTGATCGCTGCCGCCATTGCCGCGGCCTGCGCAGCGGGAATTGTCTTCTCGCTGCTGGGGATTGCTATCCGGCATTGCGTCACCGGTATCACAAGCCCTAGCGCCGTGGTGGTTATCATCACGGGAATGGGGGTGCTGACGCTTGAACCCCTGAGTTTCTTCCGTGTGGGCGCGGCCAAGCTGATGGCCACGTCAGGGGAGCAATACGCCCTGATGTTCGCCGCCGGTATGTGCAATCTCATCGCATTTTTTGCTTTGGTCCGCGGACTGCAACTCACGACCGTCTTGCACGTCAACATGATCAACGCCGGACAAGTGGCCATCGCCGCCGTGGCCGGCGTTCTCCTCTTCGGCGAGAATTGCAATCGCTGGCTCGTCCTGGGCATCGGCCTCATGATCGTCGGGATATTCGCCTTCGGCACTCCCCGCACCTCCTGTAAGGAACGCCCTACCGTGACGTTCCGTCGATCAAGAGGCGATTGATCAAGACGCTCGCACTTCGGGCACCTCCTGGAATCATGCAACTCTATTTAGGTAGGGCTATTCCCCCTTCCGCGGCTCGACATGAATCACTACCCGCCCCACGTTTGCAACGTGGGCGCGGATGTGGGCTTCGAGAGCCACGGTCAGATCGTGGGCATCGCCGATCAACATTTGGGGATCTAAGCGGCAATGGAATGAAACATGGGTCTGCCCACCGGCACGCTGGACCTTGACGTTGTGAAGTTGTGCAATCGACGCATCGCCGTGAAAAAACTTATCGACTGCGGCGAGAACTTCTGCCGCATCGGCCGGTTCGGCTTGGAGGATGGCCGTATGGTCGCCGACAGGTTCAAGGTGCGAAACGATCCGCGTCAACCCAGGCACGCCAGCCCGAACGTCATTCTCAAACGACGTGGCATGACGATGGGCCTCCTCAAGCGTGAGCGACTCGGGTACTTCTAAATGCAGTTGCAGCCAACGCTGCGAATTCTCCTCGAAAAGGCGGATGGCATGCGCTCCGAGACCCCGCCGAGCGGCAAGGATGCGAATCTGCGTGGTGATGTCGTGATCGCTTAGGGCCAGCGGCTCAGCGTGAACCACCACATCGGCGTCAGGCACAATCGTTCGGACGGCCTCCGCGGCCTCGTCGGCGATTTCGTGGGCGCGTTCAAAGCTGATCGTATGGCCTACCGAGAGCGTGATGTCGGCAAACACCTCCGATCCGGCCCGTCGCATACGAACCTTCGTAACCGCCCTGACGCCGTCCACCTCCCCGGCCACCAGTGCCACCTTGTCGCGGAGATCTTTGGGGATGCGATCCAAAAGGTCATCAACTGACTTCTTGCCCAATTTCAGGCTAACCCAGACTACGATTCCAGCCACCGCAAGGGCGGCAATCGTGTCGGCACTGGCCAGCCACGGCAGATTGAAGAACCGCTCAGCACCAACGCAGAAAAGCCCAAAAAGCACCACGCACGACGACCAGATATCGGTCGAGAAGTGCAAGGCATCGGCCTCCAATGCCTGGCTTTGGTATTTTTTTGCAACTCGTAGCAAGGCCCGCGAGCGAGAATAGTCAACGACGATCGAAAGAATAACCACCAAAAATGCCCACACGCTGAGATCAACTTTGATCTCGGGAAGAAGGAGCCTATGTGATGCCTCGTAGACGATCCAGATACAGGTGACCAGCAGGAGAAGCGTCTCGAACAAAGCCGAGAGGGTCTCGAACTTGCCGTAGCCATAGGTCTGCTTATGGTCGGCCGGACGCGAGGACATGTAGACAGCCCAAAGCGTCACGCCGGCGGCCAGTAGATCGAGGCTCGAATGAGCCGCCTCGGCCAGGATACCCAAACTGTTGGTCTCAATTCCGACGACCAGTTTAAGAACCGTCAGCACGGTCGCTGCCAGGAGCGACGAGACCGCCACGCGGAGTTTTTCGCGGGTCGCTTCTTCACGGGTCGAAGACGTTGCACTATTGGCCATGGCTCTTGGACCTACTTCAACTCTTTCAGCCGAATGTTCCGCACGGCACCAACCGACTCATAGGTCGAGATACCCAGCGGACGGCTAGCGTCGCACTCGATCCGCACGCCGAACGTATGGTCCTTGCGGTCCTGATCGACCACTTGGTCCTTATCGATCCAGACCTCGATCTTCTCCTCGGTCACACGGATGCGGAATTGATACCAAGTGTTGTTTTTGAATTCGCGGCTGGCGGAGGTCTGGTTCTCCGAGGCATCCATGTGATCGATCGTCGAGAGCCCAATCATGCTGCCGCCCCAGCCACCCGTGACAAACGAACAGTATTTGTCACCCACGGGGAACGTCGTCGTGCAGAAAAAATCGCTCCCCTCGATTCGCTTGCCTTCGAGGGTCAACTCGTAATTGCTGCGCGGCGGCTTGCCGCTCCAGGTGATGCCGGTCATCTGGTTGCCGCGTTCCATGATGATCGTGCCGTCGCGAACGGCAACCTTTCCCTCCCCGCCAAAATCGGTCACCTTCCAGCCTTCCAGCGTCTTGCCGTTGAAGAGGTCTTTCGCCGGCACCGGTTTGTCGGCTCCCTGGGCAGCCAGCACGGACACAAAACTGGCCAGGATTAACCCGGCGACTCGCAAAGTTTGATGTATCACAGTTAAAACTCCTGTTGCGTGGACTGTGGTGCAGGCTTCCTGCCCGCGTGGTAATATAGGCTTCCTGCCCGCGTGTCCGGCTAGAACTCCCGTTGCGTGGAAGATCGCGGTTTGGCAGCCGTGCCGGAGGGTCCAAACACCGGATCGACCGCCCCGTTCTCCAGCTTGCTGTTGTCCAGCTTACCGCGGTCGGAGTTGCTGCCGTCCGGCGTTCGGTCGGCAGGTTTCTTGTCGACGGTCTTTTCAGCACCGGCAGGCTGAGTCAAGTTGATGCTTACTTCGGCCTCAATGGGTTCCGTCGAAGCGGTGGTCTGAATGCGAATTCGCGTGGAGACCTTGCCCGGCGCGTCGCCACCAAGGAAGACGACGGGCACTCGGTGGACGGTGGCCGCCGCAGCCGCCGGAAGATCACAGCGAAAGTGCGGATTGGTCGATTCGACGCCGGTAATCTGGAATGGCGACGCGCTGACGACCACCAACGGCCGAACCACGAAGTTTTGCCGATTTCCCGCCGCCACGGGATCCATGATCAGCGGCGAAGGATGCACCGTCACGGGGGCAACGACTAATGCATCCACGGGAACCGGAACCCGCTGCGCGCGGGGATTCGGATCGTTGCTTACCAGATTGAGTTCATCGCGAGAGTAGCCGGCCTTGGCATCGGCCGCCAGATTCACCGTGAGATCGTAGGTCACCATGCCACCGCCACGGGAAACTTCGGTCACCTTGCCCGTAATGCTGGGGTTGGCACATTCGACCCGTTGGATCTGCCAGTCGGGCCGGCCGGCATAACGGACGATCACCCGTTGCTGCGTAGTACTGCCTTGTGCCGCGCGGAGATGCACCGAACCCGGATCGAGGACCACATCGCTGCGGATGTAGCAGTGGACATACAACTGCGCTTCCGCCGGAAACGGCTTGTCGAACTCCACGGTGATTGTCACGTCTTTCTGTCCCTGGAAGTTGACCGTATCGACCTTGACCAAAACATAGGTCTTTTTCCACGTCTTGAGAATCTGCACAGGCACTTCCGGCGACGTGCAGCCGCAACTCGCCCTGGCCGATCGGATGTGGGCGTCTTCCAGATAGATATTCTCGACGCCGAAGCGGTGTTCCACCTTTGCGCCACGGGCAACGGTGCCGAAATCGTGACTCGTATGGTCGAACATTTCTCGAGCCCAGTCCTGAGCCTCAGCACGGCCGGCGGTTAAGGCAGCCAGCGACCAGAGAGCAATCCAAGCGAGCGTGCGAGCGGTTCGTTCCATGAAAATCTGATCAACTCCCGGATGGTACAACTGCTAGTATGCCAAAGCGGGGGCAGGGTGTCAATTCAGAAGAGCTGGAAAGTCCGCTTCGTAGAACGGAATTTATTCCGTTATTCGCCTTTTTCGGGTAAACGGAATGAATTCCGTTCTACGTAGGGTGTCAGTTGCGAGCCGGAACCCAGTAACTACCCAGATTGCCTAAACTTCTCGTGTTAATAAAACATTCAAGCAACCAATCCCCAGATCAGGAATCCAACTCCAAGGGCCCCAAAGGTGAGAGATACGAACCAGAACTCGCGCCGCTTGGTCAGTACGGAAATAGCCCCCACGGCGATTCCGACTTGAAACATGGTCAGGCCCCTCGAAAGAGGCACATGTTCGCGAAGGTGTATCTTCGATTCTTCCTCAAATTTCTCCGCCACCTCTTTGATTTCGTTCTTTTTCTTTTTATATTCCGCCAGCTTGGCCTCGTCGCGAGAATCTGACTTTTTCTCCAGATTCGCCAGCAGTTCCTTCTTCGTTTCGAGTATCTTTTCCTTGATGCTGTTGGCCTGAAACTCAGTCCACTTATCGCTGGCCTGGATCTGCTCCAGGGTCGCCTCGGTAGCAAAATGTTCGGCATACAAGGCGGTCACTGCGGCCAGTGCGGCCAGGACGGCGGCTGTCAGGGCAACCCCCATGATCCACGGCTCCGTGGCTCCGTGGGCATGATGCTCGATGGTTTCATGCACGTTTTCCAGAGGCACTTCCGGCGTTCCCATGATCGATCTCCAGGATAAGAATCTGTTTCGACGGTATTATACCATTCCAAGCCGGACAGACAAAGGACACGTCGTGTCAGAAATAACAATGCAGTTCTTCCTGCCGAGGGCTTGCATCAATCGCCTTCTTCGAGGAGAATGAAACAGTTGATGCTGTCAAAAAGCTGCTCGGCCGCACTTCTTGCATGAGGGCTGTTCCCAGGGCAAGGGCTGCGGCCGAGAACTGCTACACTTTTGGAGTAGGAGCTTCGGGACGAAAATGGCAGACATTGCTTCGGTTTTCGGGCGACAGGAATTCCTCATCCGCCGCCTTCATTCGTTGACCGGCTTGATCCCCGTCGGGGCGTTCCTGACAATTCACCTATTGACCAACATGGGGATCCTCGATAACAGCTACCAGGATCGCGTCAATTTGATCCACAGCATGGGTGAGCGAACCCTGGAAGTGGTCGAGTGGAGCCTTATCTTTTCCCCCCTCCTGTTTCACGGCATCATCGGCATGATCATCGTTGCGCGGGGACATCGCAACCTGGTCTATTATCCGTACCCTCAGAATTTCCGCTATACGCTCCAGCGATGGACCGGGGTAATTGCCTTTGCCTTCATCTTTTGGCACGTCTTTCAAACCCGCGGTTGGATCAACTCCGACTGGTGGTTGGAACATGTGACCAGACCGTTGGGAGGGGGAGTTTTTGATCACAAAAAAGCCGTGAATACCGGGATCGAGGCCGTGCAGCTTGCTCCCTGGGTTATGCCTGTCTATGGGATCGGCATCCTGACTTCGGTCTACCACTTTGCCAACGGTCTGTGGACAATGGGCATTACGTGGGGGGTTTGGACCGGCCGCCGCGCCCAAACCTGGGCCACGGTTTTTTGCGGTGCCTTCGGCTTGGCCTTGGCCGCGGCCGGTCTGGCAGCCCTGTATGGGTTCTGGTTCTCTCGTAGCATCTAAACGCAAACAAAGACAAAGGCTGGCTGGTTTTCGGAAACGCATCTCGACAGGAACAAACGTCATGGCAAAACCATCGGTGATGATCATCGGAGGCGGATTGGCCGGAATGGCCGCCGCCATCAAGCTGGCTGAGTTGGAATGCGAGGTAACCATCATGAGCCTCCTGCCCGTGAAACGGTCGCATAGCGTCTGCGCCCAGGGCGGGATCAACAGCGTCAACGACTTGACACGGCAGTTGGGCGATAGCGAAGGGAAACACTTTGAAGACACCGTCTACGGCGGTGACTTCCTGCAACACCAGCCGCCGGTCAAGGAACTAGCCAACTGGGCCCCCAAGATCATCGATCTCATGGATCGGCTGGGAGTGACCTTCAACCGCACGCCCGAAGGCTTTCGCGATCAGCGCCGCTTCGGCGGCACGCTCTATCAGCGGACAGCCTTCGCCGGGGCCACGACGGGCCAGCAATTGGTCTATGCCCTCGATGAGCAGGTCCGCCGCTGGGAAGTCGCCGGGCATATCCGCAAGTTCGAGTATTGGGATTTCCTTGGCCCGGTGATCGACGAGACGGGCCGCTGCCGCGGGTGCGTGGGCCAGGATTTTGCATCGATGGAAATCCGCGCCTTTCCGGCCGATGCCCTAGTGATTGGCAGCGGCGGTTGCGGATCGATCTACGGCCGTTCGACAAATTCCGTGGCCTGCAATGGTGCCGCCGTGAGCCGCGTCTATCAGGCCGGAGCTCGCTATGGCAATGCCGAGTTCATTCAGGTCCACCCCACGGCCATCCCCGGTGCCGACAAGCTGCGATTGATCAGCGAAAGTGCCCGCGGCGAGGGTGGCCGAGTGTGGGTGCCACGGAAGCCGCAAGATCCTCGTCCCCCGCAGGACATTCCCGAGAAAGAACGCTACTACTTTCTCGAAGAACGCTATCCCAAGTACGGCAACCTCGTGCCCCGCGACATCGGCACCCGCGAGATATTCAAAGTTTGCATGAAGGAAGGTCTGAGCGTGCAGGCCGGGCGGATGTGCGTCTACCTCGACGTGACCCACATTCCCCGCGAACAGTTGGACCGTAAGCTAGCCGGCATCCTGGAGATCTACGAGAAGTTCCA
Source organism: Planctomycetota bacterium (assembly GCA_037147235.1). Classification (GTDB taxonomy): domain Bacteria; phylum Planctomycetota; class Planctomycetia; order Pirellulales; family Thermoguttaceae; genus JANXQG01. Next base: position 24,155 of record JBAWVO010000063.1, read on the forward strand.
AGGAACGGATCCGCGCGTCGTGCCGATGAAGATTTTTCCCGCCGTCCACTATACGATGGGCGGGCTGTGGGTCGACTACGAGGCCAACGGCAACGGCGGGCTGAACATCGGTTCGCCGCGGAACCAACAGACGAACATCCCCGGCCTGTATGCCATCGGCGAATGTGAATACCAGTACCATGGTGCCAACCGTCTGGGCGCGAACTCGTTGGTGGCCTGCATTTTCAGTGGCCTGACGGTGGCCCCGGGCATCGTCAACTACGTGAGTAGTTTCAACGGCCGGAAGTCCAACGAGTTGCCGTCCGGCGTATTTCATCAAGCCAAGCGGAAGCACCAGGAGTATTACGACTCGTTGCTGAAGCGTCCCCAGGATGGGCCTAATCCGTATAAAGTTCACGCCGAACTGGGTTTAATCATGACCAAGTCGGCTACCGTCGTTCGTCACAACGACGACATGCAGAAAACCTGCGCCAAGGTCTGCGAATTACAAGAGCAAGCCGCCTGCTGTTCGATCTCCGACACCAGTACCTGGGCCAACCAGACCGCGCCGTTCGCCCGGGCGTTGGAAGACATGTTCCCGGTGGCCAAGGCAATTCTGCAAGGTGCCATTGCCCGCGATGAATCGCGAGGAGCCCACTACAAGCCCGAGTTTTCCCAGGGCGAGATCACGGCCACGGAACCCGCCCAGCAACGGCGGGAGGCCGAAGCTTGGTGCGATCATTTTGAAGCCAACAATCGCAAGTGGCTAAAATCAACGATTGCCACCTGCTGTGCCGGCGGCGAGCCGTCGTTGAGTTATGAAGACGTCAACACAAGCCTGATTCCACCCCGACCGCGCCTTTACGGCCTTGCGGGCGGCGACGTGATCGAGCAGGTATTTAAGGAACGACAAGCCGCAATGAAAAAATCCGAAATCCGAATGTCGAAATCCGAAATAAATTCAAAATAAGAAACATAAATGATCAAAAGATAGAGGTTTTTTTTATTTCCTGTTTTGAATTCGTTTAGGGTTTCGATATTGAACTGCGAAACCGCAAGCGGACTAGGCTTTCCTTGTTCGTCATTCGTCATTCGTCATTCGTCATTCGTCATTCGTCATTCGTCATTCGT
>JBAWVO010000064.1:0-25192 GCA_037147235.1 Planctomycetota bacterium
TGGCCGGTACTCCGGATGGTCTGGTGCTGCATCCTAAGTAATCTCTCCGGCAGGGGTGTCCCGCCTGGTCGGTCTCGGGAAGATACTGCCAGGCCGGCTTGCTGGGTCCGTCGTGTCGGGCCGCAAGTTTCGCCGCGTATTCTGCCGTGGTTCCGGTTGCGGTAGTTGTTATGTCCTGCGGTGCTATGACTCGCATGGCGGCTCCTGCTGGTCGTCGCGGTCCCATGCTTGCTGGGTGTTCTTCACGATCGCGTTAAAGACTTCCATGCGGTGAATTGGTACACCTGCCGGGGCCTCAATCCCGATCTTGACTGCGCCGGATCGTCGCACTCCCAAAATCTTGATGCGAATACTGCCGGCCATGATCTCGTCTTCAACTCTGCGTGAAAGTACCAACATGATTTCTCCTCCTTGAATAAGTGGTTTTTTAATAAACGTATTCCAGTGCCATAACCCCGCACGTTGCGAGAATCACGGCGAATCCGATCGTGGCCGCGGCCCTGAAGTAATTGCGGTCGCGGAAGTAAATCTTGGCCGTGTAGATGGCCAATAAACAAAAGCTGAAGTTGAATAGGAAGCCGGACATTTCAAATGTCTCCCGCCAGTTTGATGAGCCAGTCCTTGGCGTGAATCAACCGGTCTTCCGGCCAGCCGCTTATCTCTGCGACAATGGCTTTTTCGAGGCGAGCCAAGGCCACACAGAGAACAAATTGAGGATCAGAGTCAAAGGTTGGCTCGGGTTCAGGTTCACCTTCCTTGTCAACATCTTCGTGGTACGCTTCCACGATCTCCGCGACCACTGCCGCCGTGATCGGTACGCCACGCTCCTTGCACTCGTCCACCATGTCGGCCCAGACGTTGGCCTGCTGGTCGGCAGGAAGAGATGCAAGGGGTCGGGCTAGCGATTCTGTCGCTGGAAACGTGCCAATTGGCACGTTTCCAAGGTTCGCAATAACTTCCGCACTGTTCATTAGTCGCTTGGCGTAATTGCGCTCAAACCCCCACCGCTCCTTGCAGTAGTCCGCGAACGTGCCGTTGGCGATGTAGAGTTTTTCCTGCTTGATCTCCATTAGAGCGCGGCCGACTTCTAAGAAGGTTTTCTCGCCTCGCGCAATGATTCTTTCGCACTTGCGCAACCGGCTGAATTGTTGGGGTGCTAAGGCGGTGACGTGCATTACCTATTCCTTTGATTTAGCGATTCCATCTTTGCAGGTCGGACACAATCCACTGTCTGGCATTTCAATCGAGGTCTTGATGTTCATCGGGGGGCGGGGAGTTAAACATACTGCTTGACTGCGGGATGGCGTCGAGGACGCGCACGGCATGTAGGGCTGGCTGGCAGTGCTTCACGAGATCGCTCGAAAGCCTCAATGTCTGCTGTGTCGATCACATAACGTGGTCTTCCCTTCGAACTTAGGGCTGCATTTATGGCCCGGAGTTCGCCGCTATGAATCCAGTGCAGGACTTTTGCGACATCGACACCGAGTTGTCGAGCGTACCGCGGTGGGGTTAGTTTTCGCCGCTCGAAGGTGGCCGTGTTGTTGTGGGCAGTGTGTGTCATTTGGCTTTCATCGTGGTGGGGTGGCAGTGCTTGTCTGCCGTCATTTGTACCACGAGTTTTGACCGCTTTAACCGACAATCCACGGGCGAGCCAAAATACATACCCACCGAGCCGAAATACACCAAAAAAAGAAGAACGGCGGGGATTGACGGGGGTGCTGTGCAAGAGGTCGCGTCAAGAAACGACGAGGCCCCGAAGGCTAATAAGCGACATCCGGGGCTTGTTTAGAAGTTATTTGGTCTTGCCGCAGCACGGGCAGAGGACAACGGAGAATTTCTCGCCGCAAATCTTACAGGTTCTTCGAGAACAACCAGTCGTGTATATGATCGACTACGGCCTTCAGCCGATCATCGTCAACCCGTTCCCGATAAGTGGCCGACATGTCGTTTCCACTGGCCGCATGCCCCATGATGGCCTGTACGGCAGCCAAGTCGCGGACGCCTTCCCCGATGGTCTGGAAGGTGTGACGGAGAGCGTAGAAACTGAGGCCGGATCGTACCTTCTTTGCCTTGATGAGTGCTGCCTTGATGGCTTCTGCCACCCAATAACTTCTGCCGTCGGGCTGAAACGTAGATCCCATTGTGCTGACAAAAAACAATCCATTGTGTTCCGGGTTGTTTGGTTTACCCTTGCATGCCAGTACTGTTCTCAGTGCCGCAATGGTTTCTGGCCAAAGCGGTATCTTCCGGTCGATGCCTGTTTTGGGCCTTGGATAGGTCAACCATCCACGCTCTAGGTCAACCGCCTTTAGCGGCAGGTGGCCAACATCAGAATTTCCTAGCCCACAATTGGCCCCCAGTAACACGATTGCCTTGGTAATTGGGCAGGCTACGTTCAGGACGGCTAGCAGCTCTTCGCGCTCAAACATGCGAAGACCACGCGCCGCCCGATTCATCCGTAGAACCTTGGCTGATGGCTTTTTGAAGTCGGCACCAAATCGGGGGGGCTTCTCGATTAGGCCAGAATCGTAGGCGTACTTGAAGACAGATCGGACCCGCTGGATTTCATTCCCCAGTCGGACCGGCCCCCAGTGTTTGGCAATCCCGGCCCGGAGGTGGCGGAAGTCGTCCGCGACCACGTCGTCAACGGGCGTCTTGTGGCCGAAAGCCTTAGCCAATCGCTTTCCGGTGGCAAGATATTCGTTATATGTCTGTTCGGTGATCTCGCCGGTCTTGCGTAACTCATCCTTGTGAGCGCAAAACTGATTGCAGATGTCTTCCACCGTGGGGCCAGTGGTGGTTCTGGCTCTGGGGGTACGGCCGGAAAGCAACTCGTCCTTCTGGTCAAGCCAGAGGTCGCGGGCCTTCTGGCCCAGAGGATCATCGGCAATCTTGCCAAAATAATGCGTCTTCCCGCGTACCTTTTTGGCCCAATATCCGCGTGCATGAGGAAAAAGGGGGAAGTCCGGTTGGGGTTTGGAGGGCTTTTCGTCCGCCTTTTTTCTGCTAGACTTGCGCATGGCATTTCCTCGGGGTTTGGGGTGTGTCGGGTGTACACTCGGGTGTACTGAAAGCTAACTTGATTCTATCAAACCCCTTGGAAATGTCAATAACAGCCTAAATAGTGCCTTTTGGAGGTGATTGGTATCTGGTGGTGCCCCTGGTCTTCAAAACCAGTGCGGGGCTCGTAAGGGTCCTGGGTGGGTTCGATTCCCATTCGCCTCCGCTGCTGCCCAACCCTTGGTAGCTGCTCCCGTTTTTTCAATTTCCAGGCTCTTCCGGTTCTAGGTGCAGACGTAGGGTGGGGAGAGTGAAACGAGCCCAACCAAAAGAAGTGCCTTGCCCAAACCGCAAGAAAGAAGCGGTTTAACTCGTCTTGTCTGCATAACCCGACGTCGAGAAACCATTAGACCTTTCGGGTGGGTATTCTGGTTGACACGGGAAAATAAGCGAAGTTATACTAGTTAAGTAGGAAAGCGAGTGTTTTACGTCGTCCTTTTAATCGGTGGGGTCTTTTCATGAACCTCGTGGGCAAGATTTTTACCTTCCTGATTTTTGTTATGTGCGTGGTCTTTGGGACCTTTGCGCTGATGGTTCATGCTGCCCATAAGAATTGGCGAGAGGTCGTCGTGGCCCCCAAGGTAGGCCTGAACGATAAGTTGGAGGACGCCAAAAAGCTGGAACAAAAGCTTCTGGATGAAAAGAAGAATCTGGAGACCGCCCTGAATGACGAGAAGGCGCGAACGCAAAGGCGGCTGATCGCTCTGGAAGAGCAGAAGAAGAGCGCGGTCGCCGAACGAGACGAGAATGAGCGCAAGCTTCAAATTGAGGAAGGCAAGAGCCGCGAGTTGGCCCTGGCGATTAGCGGGGTCCATCAGAGGCTCGGTGTGTTGCAAACGGCGATCGACAGGATGCGAGACGCTATCAAAACTGGCGTGGAGGAACGCAATAGCACCCAGAAGGTGCTCTTGGACACCACCGACAAGCTGATGAATGCGGTCGCCGAACGGGAACGGTTGGTAAAGTTGGGGAAAGAATTGGCTGCCCAGTCCCTCAAGCTCAAGGAAGCCCTGAGCTTCTACAAGCTTTCCGCGGATGGCGATTACAAGGGGAAAGATCCGCCGCCCGTGGAAGGCGAGGTCACCAGTGCTCCCCGTCCTGACGTCGTGGAGATTTCCATCGGTGCCGACGACGGTATCCGCAAGGGCCATAAGTTCGTTGTCACTCGCCCAAGTACCGGCAGGTACATTGGCATGATCGAGGTCATCCAAGTCGACTATCCCAACCGTGCCGTTTGCCGTCCCGACAAATCGACGCTAACCGATCAGATCCAGAAGGGTGACCATGTCAAAGCGAACCTCTCCAAAGTCCGCTAAGTCGTCTGCCGCGCAGGCAGCCGCTCCCCAGGAATACCGCAAACCGCAGGCTGATGTGTACACGGTTCTTCTCGTTGTCGCGCTTATTGCAATTGCGCTCGGCACGGCGGCACTGTGGATGACGATGAAGGAAGACTACGAGTACAAGATCAAGGACGGCCCGAATCCCGTTTGGCATCGGCCAGCGATGGGAACGACGTTCGATGTGCCCATTGCATGATTCTCGCCGGGAACATGCGATGCACTACGTGGATTCGCCCTCGGGAATGAATCGATAACCTGCGTCGCGAATCGTGAGAAAGTGCCGCGGCAGGGCCGGGTCAGGCTCGAATATCTTGCGTAGTCGGCGGATGAACTGATCGGGTGCTCGTGTATTGATGCCGCCGGGCATTTTCCAAACATTTTCCAGTAGTTCACGGCGTGGAATGACGCGGCCGCGGTTTTCGATGAAATATCGTAGCAAGGTCAGTTCGAGCTGCGTCATTCTTATCGACTCTCCCTCGACCAGGACCTCAAAGGTCTCGAAGTCGATCTTCGCATCGGCAAACTCGAACTTCACGACACGATCGGTCGGCAGGGCCGTGCGGATCTCGCCGCGCTGCTTGGAAAAAGCCAGCAGGTTTCGCACGCGACTAATGAACTCGTCCAGGTCGAACGGCTTGCTCATGTACTGGTTCGCCCCGACGTCGAATCCTCGCGTGCGATCCTCCGAGAGCGTTCTGGCACTCAGGATAAGCACCGGCATCTCTTGGTCGATTGCCCGTAGCGATTCGCAGACGGCATAGCCGCTCATTCCGGGCAGCATCAGATCGAGTACGACCAGATCGATGTCGGCGTTCGGTTCCGTCAACAATTTGATCGCGGTCCGACCATCTCCGCTGACGGTAACGCGGTAGCCCTCGGCGACGAGATTGTACTTGATTCCCATCGCCAGATGCTCTTCGTCCTCAACAACCAGAATGTGCTCTTTGTCGGCCATGAAAGATAGTTTAGCCGCAGAGGCGGCTCCCGATAAGTCGATTGTTTACCCCGAAAAGTACGTTTCCCACCCTCCATTGTACAAATACAACCTTTCCCGCGTCAATCTGCTTTGACAATTCCTTCCAAGGTCTGCCCCATCCTTTCCACCACCCCCAAAAACCGATAGCATGAAAAGATCGAGATTCTTCTTCGGCCGTGGGCATCGTGCGTCACGGCAGCTTTGGGGAACCGTATTGGCAAGAGGAGGTTTGTCTCATGTTCGGAAAAGTATTGGCAATCGCGTTGATGTTCTTCGTGGCATTCGGTAGTCTTACCATCGCAACCGCCGAGGAAGCCAAGGAGGCTGGCGGCAAGCAGATCGCCGTGGACCTGGGCGGCGGGGTGAAGCTGGATCTCGTCTCGATCCCTGCTGGTTCCTTCACCATGGGCGACGCTAGTGATAAGCCTGTCCACAAGGTGACGATTACGAAGCCGTTTCACCTGGGCAAGTATGAAGTGACGCAGGAGCAGTGGGAAGCCGTCATGGGCAGCAACCCAAGCCGCTTCAAGGGTCCGAAGAACCCGGTAGAGCAGGTCAGTTGGGACGATTGCCAGCAGTTCCTTGTCAAGCTGAACGCTAAGACAGGCGGGCGCGGGGGCAAGTTCGTATTGCCAACGGAGGCGCAGTGGGAATATGCGTGTCGAGCGGGGAGTACGGGCAAGTTCTGTTTTGAGGACGATGAGAAACAACTTGGCGAATACGCTTGGTACGATGAGAACTCGGACGACAAGACACATCCTGTCGGCGAGAAGAGGCCGAATGCCTTTGGGCTGTATGACATGCACGGGAACGTATGGGAGTGGTGCCAGGACTGGTATGAAACGTATGGGGCGGAAGCGGTGGACGATCCTCGTGGTCCTGCAAAGGGCTCGTACCGCGTGCTTCGCGGCGGGGGCTGGAGCTACGGCGGCGGGAACTGCCAGTCGGCGTACCGCGACGGCAGCGAGCCTGGGTACCGGCGCCGCAACCTGGGCTTGCGTGTCTCCCGGGTTCCGGCGGACTAGTCAAGTCAAGGGGAGCGAGCGGAGCCGGTGCGCAGCCCGGGCGCAGTTCCGAAGCGCAGCCGGGACGTAGCTGGGCAAGCACAGGCGTAGCGAGCGAGCCACGAGGCGAAGTGCTCCCCCAGCGAATGAGAACCCTGGGTCCAGGGCGTAGCCCTCGTTGTTCCGCACATCTTTTGGACCCCATCCGGCTTGCCGGATGGTGAACAAGGTTGATGGCTAAAATGGAGAACAAAGACCAACACGACCCCATCCACCTTGGTGGATGGTGAAGGAGGTTGCTTGGCTACATCGCGGACATGGGCTAGCTGAACAACCTGATTCACCATCCAGCAAGCTGGATGGGGTCTAGGTTAGATCGCTTTCGTTGCTAGCTACCAACCTTCTTCACCATCCAGCAAGCTGGATGGGGTCGCTCATGTTGACCGTGTTCGGCGGTCTCTCGTTGTTGTGGCCGGTCTCCGACCGTGCTACGCCGCCGACCGAACTACTCGTCCTTAGGCTTCTTTGGGGCGGGCTTCTTCGGTTTATCGAACTGCCGCAGCATCATCTTGATTTCGGGGGCAAGTTCGCCGTTGGGTGCCGCCTCCAGGGCCTTTTTCAGATGCGCAACGCCCTGCTCTTCGTCGCGCTGCATGAAGGCTAGCCGGGCCTTGAGAACCTCGGCTTGCTGGACCTCGTCACCGGAAATGCCGGCGGTCTCCAGGGCCTTGTCCACTGCGGTGTTGGCTTCCTCAGCCTTGCCATCGCGCATCAGCTCCTCAGCATCGGCCAGTACCGCCTTGAACTGATACTTCTTCTTCAGGCCGGCCTTGTTGTCGGGATCCAGGACAATGATTTCCTTGGCCCATTTTTTGACGTCCTCACCGATCTCGGGACCGAAGCGAGAAAGTTTCTGTTTGGCGTCGATCAGCTTGTCGAGCAGTTTGGCGCGATCGATGCCTTCGGTCTTGGCCAGTCCGGCTTCAAGTTTGTCGGCCGCTTCCTGGGCCTCGGCTACCTTGCTGAATTGAGAAATCAAGGCGTCAATCCGCTTGGCCATCCGGCTTTCGGGCGCGGCCTCCTTCGCCAACTTGAGCGTGGCCACAACGTCAACGAACTTCTTTTCCGAGAAGGAAATCTGAAATTTGGCCATGTAGCCTTGCTGCCGCATTTCCGCCGGAACGCCCTTCAGTGCCAATGCCTTTTCGAGCAGTTTCTTGGCCTCGGCAACCTTCCCCGCATGTAAAAGCTCGTTCGCTTCGGCGAGGAACATCGCGAACTCGTACTTGACCTTCAGGCCGACCTTGTTGTCGGGGTCCAGGGTGATAATTTCCTTGCTCCATGCCATGACTTCGTCCGATTCATTGTCGAGCTTCCGGTAGCTTTCGATGATTTCGTCCAGCAGCTTGGCGCGGTCCAGCCCCTGGGTTTTATCGAGCTTGCCTTTCAAGACCAGCACGTTCTGATAAATTTTGGAAAACTCGGCTAGTTGCTTGAGATACTCGTCCGCACCGCCTTCACGATAGCCGGTCCGCGCGATGACTTGGCCTTCGGCGTCCATCAGGAGCACGGTGGGGAAACCTTCGACTTTGTACTTCTCGGAAAGCTCCTCGTTCTGCTTCTTCAGGTCAGGAGACAGCTCCTTCTCATGAGGAAAATCGAGTTCGACAAGTACGAACTGCTTGGGGGCCTCGGCCTTGAAAGGCTCCTTGTCGAACACTTCTTTCTGTAGCCTGATGCACCATCCGCACCAGTCTGAACCGGTAAAGTTAACCAATAGATACTTCTTTTCTTCCTTGGCCTTGGCTTGAGCCGCTTTGAAGTCGGTCAGCCAAAGACCTTCGGCGGCGACCCCTAGACGGACAAAGGCACCAATCGCCAGGGCCACGCCCAGCGCGGCAACGGTCACGAACAAGGGCAATCGGACAAATTTCATTTTTCTTCCTTCGGTTAATGGATCTCAGTAAAACATGTTGGTTGGGTTGGTAGAATGAACCTCCGGGTCCGTTCTTCGGATCGGCGAATCAATAACTGTCATGTTTCGCGCACTCGCCGAACGGGGGCGGACGGCACACGGAGTGTGCCTGCTACTTTTCTTGCGACAGCTATTGATTGGCCGATCCATCCTACGGCAAAGCTACTGATGTTCACTGGGGCTTCGCACGAGCTTGAATTTTCACGACCGTTTCTTGAACCATGTTCGACGGCAGGGCATAGCTGGCGACGCGCAGTGCCCGGGCGATGTTCACGCCCAGGCAGCGGCCGTCAAGGTCGACCAGCGGGCCGCCGCAATCCGTCGGTGCGATCGCCAGATCGTGCGGAATAACAGCGGCAAATCCCCAGCGGCGATCGCTGAACGGGCCGCCGCCCCAATCGTCCTGCGGCAGACGTCCGGGTGATCGGCCTAGGGTCGCTTCCAATTCCAGTTGCTTGTCCTTGCGGCCCACGACCAAAATTACTTTTTTGTTCGCCGGCATCTTACTCAGCGTCTCAATAAGTTGGTCGGCCGAATGGATCTCTGCGCCGTCCACCCGTTTGATCTGGTCGCCACTTTTCAGCCCGGCTTTCTCGGCGGCACTCTCCGGCGACACGCCCTGAACCTCCGGTCCATTGCCCGCTGTACCCACACTAATGCCCAGCCAACCATGCTGTGTGTCTCGGCGGGTTGGGCCGGGCATTGGTTGCAGCACATCACTGATCACGCCGATCACCGTGGGGCCTTCGCCAGGGCTGGTGGCTGCCACGAGACTCCCCGGCGCAGCGGGTGCGGTGGCCCAGACGATCGGCACGAGATTTTTGGCATCGACGTGCAACAGGGCCAGGTCAGTCGCCTCGTCCTGGCCGACGACCGTGGCCGGCAGCTTGCGGCCATCGGCCAACTGGCACTCCAGCTTGGCGGCCAGTTGGCTGGCTTTGGTCACGATCAGTCCATCGGCGGCAACGACCGTTCCCAAGGCGACCGCATGGTCATCGCCGAAGACTCGCACCGTGGCCGCCGCGGCCGGAGCAACGGTCGGCTTGAGCAGCGACTTGATCTGGGCATTGTTGGTCAAATAGTCCGACGGTTGCGGTACGGAGCGACGCATCTGCCGTTGCACGTCGTTCGGTGGCTGGGCACTCGACGACTGCGGCAGGCAGCCGAACAGGAGGACGAGAGTCAGGGCTAAAGGGATCGTCTTATTCATGGGGAACTACTTGTTTTCCACCTTTCCCAAAGTCACGGAAATCTTCAACACTTCCTCACCGCGACGAAGCTCGACTTCGACATTTTCACCCGGCTCGTACTTCCGGACTTCGGCCGAAAGGTCCTGAAAGATGCGAATCTCCTTGCCGGCGAACTTAATCACCACGTCGCCCACTTTCACGCCTGCCTTGGCTGCGGGGCCATTGGGAGTGACACCGCTCAACCGGACTTCATCCACATCGGGATCGGACTCGACACCGAAGACCGCGCCTTGCCCCGGCTCGATTTCGTCCATGTCCTCGCTCTTGAGCAGGCGATCCCAATAGCGTTGAAAACGATCGACCGAAACGTGGCGATTTTCCAGAAGCGAATTGCCGCATGTCGAGCTGATGCCGATGACGCGACCTTCCATGTCGAACAACGGCCCGCCGGAGTCGCCGCCCATGATCGTGCAATCGCTGCTGATGTCCATGGGGCAATGATGATAGACCCGCCCGAGCCGCACGGAAGGGTGACGTTGCTGCTGGTCGAAGCTGACGGGATAGCTCAGTGCCAAACACCACTCGCCGAGCTTGATATCTTCCGGCTTGGCGACCTCAACGTGCGGCCACTTACCTCGATCCGTGATCCGCATCAGACCGGCGTCCCCCAGCTTGTCGTTGCCCAGGGTCACGCCTTGAGCGCGGCGGCCGTCGGGAAAAATGAATGTCACGTTTCGGCCGGCATGACCCCCGACGTGGGCAACGGACATGACCAACCCGTCGGCATTGATCACCACCCCGCTGCCGCCGGAGACCTGAACTACCGCCGGCCGCACCTTCGCCACCAGTACTTTGACGCGGTCATTCAATACCTTCAGCTCAGCTAGGCTAGTGGGGCCGAGAACTTCGGCCGCAGCTTCCTGTTTTGCAGGAGGTTGGGCATATAACGCAGAGCTGCCGGGTAGTGCCACCAGTCCGGCCAACGCCAGGGCTAGGATCGGCAGGATCACAGACTTTTCCGTTTTTTGAAACATCGAGTTCATTTGCTTGATTGCAAAAGACGGCTTGATACTTTCCTGGCTCTTCCGGTTCCAGGTGCGGAACGCGAATAATCGTAGGGTGGTGAGAGCGCAGCGAGCCCCACCAATTCTGTTGCAGTCCGCTTTTGGTGGGGCTCGTTTCACTCTCCCCACCCTACCTCTCTCCTTCCTAATTGTACAACCCTTTTCAGGAAAAACCATCGGCCTGGATTACATTGGAGGCTTACATAAACCCATCCAGCACTTCTTGCGGCGCGGGTCCATAGGAGGCAGGTTCCATGGTACAGGTGGCACGCCCTTGGCTCAAGCCACGCATGGCATTGGAATAGCCGAAAAGACTGGCCAAGGGAGCCTGGGCCTCGATCACGGTGCCGTTGCCGCGACTCTGCGTGCGGGTGATCATCGCCCGCCGCTGCTGCAAGTCGCTGACAATGTCGCCGAGATTCTCCTCGGGCACGGTGACCTCAATACTCATGATCGGCTCCAAAAGCACAATGCCGGCATCGCGAAGCCCCTTGTTGAACGCATCGGCGGCGGCCAGGCGGAAGGCCAATTCGCTCGACTCGGTTTCATGCGTCTGGCCGCTGAGGACGGTCATTTTCACATGCATCAGCGGAAAGCCGAGCATTCCACCTCCCTGCCCTAGCTCGCCCAAAACCTCCATGGCCGCAGTGAGATACTCCGGCGGAAGCTGCACGGCCACCTCGGACGTCGGCACCGCTATCGGCGAGGGACTAGCCGCAAAGGGCTCCATGAGGATCGTAAGCTGGGCAAAGTGGGACTGCCCACTCATCGTGCGACGACACTCGCCGGTCACTTCGACGGCCTTGTGAATCGACTCGCGATAGCTCACCCGCGGCTTATGGACGCGGACATCAAGCTTGTAATCGCGAAGCAAGCGGTGCTTGATCACTTCGAGGTGCAACTCGCCCATCCCACTAATGAGGGTTTGGCCAGTTTCTTCGTTTTCGCGGGCACGAAAGGTTGGATCCTGCCGCTTCATCATTTCCAGGACATCGGAAAGCTTTTTGCGCTCGGCCGAGCTTTCCGGTTCAATGGCCATGGAGATGACCGTCTCGGGAAATTGGATCGATTCCAGCAGGATCGGTTCGTGGGCGTCGCAGAGAGTGTCGCCCGTGACCGAGTTCCGCAGACCGATCACGCCGATGATGTCGCCGGCCTCGACTGCATCGACCTGTTTGCGCTCGTCGGCCTGGATCCGCCAGAGCTGGGGCACGTTCTCTTTTTTGTCCTTGCCCGGGTTGAGAACGCGGCTATTGGCCTTGAGCCGGCCGGAATAGACGCGAATATAATGCAAATCGCCGTGCGAATCGGCCACGATTTTGAAGACCAAACCGCAGAAAGGCTCATCGGACTTCGGCTTGCGCGTAAGTTTGACGTCTTTCTTCTTAGGATTTATGCCTTCGACCGGCGGCATGTCCAGCGGGCTGGGGAGGTACGCCCCAACGGCATCGAGTAGCGGCTGCACACCCATCTTATTCAAGGCCGAACCGCAGAGCAGCGGCACCAGGAGGTTGTGCAACGTCGCGTCGCGAAGCGTTTTGCGAATCAACTCCTCGGGGACCGGCTGCTCGTTCAGCATGATTTCCATTAGCTCGTCGTTGCACATCGAGAGCTGGTCGAGCATCTGCCCACGCCAAAGCTGGGCATCGTCCTGCATTTCCTCTGGAATCTCCGAGATGACAATCTCCGTCCCCTCCGGAGGGGTGAAGGTCAGCATCTTCATGGCGACTAGGTCGATGATGCCGCGGAACGGGTCGCGGACATGGGCCGGCCCCTGACCAACAGGGAGGATGACCGGCACCGGCTTGCAGTTAAGCCGCTTGTGGATTTCTTCTAAAGTACCGTAAAAATCAGCCCCTTCGCGGTCCATCTTGTTGATGAAAGCAATGCGGGGGACATGGTATTTATCGGCCTGCCGCCAGACCGTCTCGCTCTGGGCCTCCACGCCTTCCCGGGCACTGAACACCACCACGCCACCATCGAGCACTCGCAGGCTGCGCTCTACTTCGGCCGTAAAATCGACGTGGCCGGGCGTGTCAATAAGGTTGAGGGTATAGTTCTTCCAGGGGAGGGTCACGCAGGCCGAATAGATGGTGATGCCGCGTTGCTGTTCTTCGGGATCGAAGTCAGTGACGGTGGTGCCTTTGTCAACATCGCCCAGCCGGTGCGTAAAACCGCTGTAAAACAGCATCCGTTCGGTGACGGTGGTCTTTCCTGCATCAATATGGGCAATGATGCCGATATTGCGAAGATTTTTGATATCGTGAGACATGGCCGCGAAAACTCATTCAAGCGAAAGGCTTAATGATAAAGTCCCCCGTCGCGGAGGTCAACAGGCAGGAGAACCGCAAAGTCCCGGCTCTTCCGGTTTTAGGTGCAGAAGTCGGGCTGGGTGCCATTATGATCCATCATTCCTGCGCGCAAGTGACTATTCTACCGCCGCAGTTCCTGCCTTGCGATATGGATATGGCACGCCCGACATCTGAGCCAAGGCCAGGATCAGCGATTGCGTGCCGTCGCGGCCGTGGCCTTGAGCCTGCACGCAGCGGTAAAGCTGTTCGGCCAGGGCGACGCCGGGCATCATTAGGTTCATCCGCTTCGATTCGGCGAGGATGATGGCCATGTCCTTGAGGAAGTGCTCGACGAAGAAGCCAGGCGCAAAATTGCCCTGCAACATCCGCGGGCCATAGTTCACCAACGACCAACTCGATGCCGCGCCGGTGCTCACCGATTGCAATACCTTCTCTAGGTCGAGGCCCGCCTTGTAGCCGTAGAGCAGTGATTCGCAGACGCCGACCATGCACGAAGCAATCAACGCTTGATTGACCATCTTCGTATGCTGGCCGGAACCTGGTCCGCCATGGTGGACGATCGTTTTGCCCAACGCCTGCCAGCAGGGTTGAAGTGCCGTCACCGCGCGGGCGTCACCGCCGATCATGATCGAGAGCCGCGCCTCGCGGGCACCCACATCGCCGCCGGAGACCGGGGCATCGAGACTGATCACGCCGCGATTGAGTGCCTCGCGGGCAATCTCCACCGCCAGGGACGGCTCGCTCGTGGTCATATCGACAAGGATCGCTCCCTGACGGCAGCCGGCTAGAGAACCGTCACTGCCGAGGATCACTTCGCGGACGTCGGCCGGATAGCCGACGATGCTGAAGATAATGTCGGATTGCTCGGCCACGGCCCTGGGCGAATCGGCCCAACGTGCCCCTAGAGCCAATAACTTCTCGGCCTTCGACTTGCTGCGGTTATAGATCGTTACGGAAAAGCCGGCAAGCACGAGGTTCTCGCACATGCTCGCGCCCATCACGCCCGTGCCAATCCAGCCAAGACGGTGCGTGGAAGGAGAAACCAAGGGAAGGTCGGTCGCGAAGTCAGTCATCGTAGTCAGGGGCTATCCGAAAAGCCCCCTCTCCCTCTGGGAGAGGGGCGGGGGGTGAGGGTTCCCGGAAAATTCATGGCCCATAGGTAGCGTACTTTTCAAGCATCTGACACAATCGATGCGATTTCATGTTCCCCAGGCTCGGCTGTAGCACCTCGGCAAAGTCAGCCAAGTCCTCAATGATCCCACGGCGATCCGGCAATTCGTAGGCCGGGTCAATCGTTAAAGGGTACGCCCGCTGCCACATGTCGGCCAATCGCTCATCCCTTGACTCGTCAAGCAGAGACTCGATCTTGGCGCGATAGGCTTTTCTAGCCGCAATCCTGGTGTCGCTCTTGGTTGCCGTGGCGTTGCTGGTACTCACGAACCTTTCAAGTTTTGGCGTAACTGCGGATTTTTGGTCGTTGTTCATTGGTCATTCCTCTCTAGGGTAAAGGTTTCCGTCGATTCCGAAGTCTTGCACCTAAAAAGCCGACGTGGCGGCCAAGTCCTCACGCAACGGTGTCGATCTCTTGTATTGAAGCAGGTGTCTATAATAAAAAATTTGGTCTATAGAAACTGGCTCGACCACGTGTTATACTAGCAGTCATGCTTTCCAATTCGCCCCGTTCAGAATGCCATTCTCATGAACCGCATCCCACGTTTTCTTCCACTTCGGACTACATCGTTGGCAATTCTGCTCATTCTTACCGCGACTGCGGTCCAGGCCGAGACGCCGAGCGTTGTGCTGCAAGGCAAGGCCGGGCTGCTGACGGGCAAAAATGTCGTGCTCATCGCCGCCGACGATGAATACCGCAGTGAGGAATTGATCCCCCAACTGGCCAAGATCCTCGCTGTCCACCACGGTTGCAAATGCTCGGTGCTTTTTACCGTCAATCCAACGACCGGCTTCATCGATCCCGGTGCCCAGAACATTCCAGGGCTAGAAGCCCTCGATTCCGCCGACTTGTTGGTAATCTTCGCCCGCTTTCGCGAACTGCCGGATAAGCAGATGAAGCATTTTGTCGACTATATCGAATCGGGCAAGCCGATTATCGGTCTACGGACGGCGACGCATTCATTCAACTATGTGCGGCACAAGGACAATCCTTATGCCAAGTACAGCTTCAACAACGCGAAATTCTCCGGCGGCTTCGGCCGGCAGGTGCTGGGCGAAACGTGGATCGACCACTACGGGCATCATAACGTTGAAAGCACGCGAGGCATCATCGCCCCGGGCATGGAGCAGCATCCGATCGTCCGCGGCGTGGGCGAGATTTGGGGGCCGTCGGACGTATATACCATCACCACGCTGACCGGTGATAGCAAGCCGCTGGTGCTCGGCCACGTACTAGTAGGCATGAAACCGACCGATCCACCTAATGAAAAGAAAAAGCCCGTGCCGGTCGCCTGGACGAAGAGCTATACGGGCACCCAGGGGAAGGCGTCGCGGGTATTCACAACCACCATGGGCCACGCCGACGACCTAAAGTGCGAAAACTTCCGCCGCCTTTTGGTCAACGCCTGCTATTGGTGCATGGGGCTGGAAGAGAAGATTCCCGCCCAGGCCAAGGTTGACCTGGTCGGTGCCTACGATCCCAGTCCAATTCATAACGGCGGGTTCAAGAAAAACGTGAAGCCTTCAGATTGCCGGTTAGAATGATTGATTCGCAAGCGAGTCGTGACTTTCCTTGGATTCCCGGCTACCTGAGAGCCAGATGAGTGCTACGATGCGGCAACTGTTCACCGAAACCGAACTCCACAACCTTCTTCAGCAGGAAGAGGGCCAGTTTTTGGAGTTCAAGTCGCTGTGGAATTTGACGGGCGAAAACCGAAAGGTCATCGACCGCCGGACTGTGCGGGACACCATCGCGCAGTACATCGCGGCTTTCGCCAACGCAGACGGCGGTACGCTGTTGCTGGGCGTGGACAACGACGGTTCGCCTACAGGTCACGGTTATCCCGAGGAGGCAATCACCGAATTTCTGGCTGTGCCCGAGCGTCGCCTTCGTCCGGCGGTGGCGATCCGACACCAGCGGAGTACGCTGGGTGGTAAGGAGATCGTCGTTATCCAAGTGAACATTGAACCCGAGGCCGTGATGGTCGATGGCGATGGGTTTCCGTACCGCGTCGGCGATCAGATCCGACTGGAGCCGCAAGAGGTGATCAACCAGCGGAAGCAAGCATACCGGACAACGGGTTATGACCGCCGGGTGCAGTCGGAAGCAACGCTGGACGACCTTGATCTTGATCTGGCTCGTGATTTCCTCTCAGGTTCCGTCTATCGTGACCGATCTGCGGAAGCTACGCTGCGCGAACTTGGTTTGATCCTGCCAAGAGGCGGCGGGATGGCCGTGACCAATGCAGCCTTACTGCTGTTCGCCAAGCGGCCGTTCGCGCGCTGGCATCCCCGAGCCGGGATTCGCGTGTTTCGCGTGAACGGTATCGAACGCCGTCATGGCAGGCACCGAAACGTAGCGCAACTTGAAAGCCCGATCGAGCCGCCGCTAGCCCTGGCGATTGCCGAGGCTCATCGGGTGGCCTCCAGCCAGATCAAGAAGTCGGAAAAGTTGCACGATCTGTTCTTTCGTGAAATGTCGGAATACCCTGAGTTCGCTTGGCAGGAGGCGATCATCAACGCCGTGGCGCACCGCGACTACAATGATCAGGGTCGGGAGATCGAGGTCTGGTTCTTCGACGACCGCATGGAGGTACTCAGCCCAGGCGATCTGGTGCCGCCGGTAACCTTGGAGATATTGCAGCGACGGCACCCAAGCCACGCGAGCCGCAATCCACTGTTGGTCCGCGCCCTGGCGCAGGTTGGCATCATGCGGGACGAAGGAGAGGGCATCCCGAGGATATTCGAGGAGATGGAGGAGTCACTCTTGAAGCAGCCGGAGATTACTGTGGAGGCGTCACAGTTCTCCGTTGTGCTGCGCAACGAACCAGCAACGCCTGGACCCAGCACGGAATGGCAAGGTGTGGTGGCGGGTTTGGACCTGGGGACTATCCAGAAGCGGACTCTACTGGCACAGCCGGAAGGGTTTACCAGCACCGACTACCTGCGTATCAGCGGGATGAGCAGGGAAGAGGCTGCCCGCGAAATCCAGGACATGGTAGGCAAGGGTGTCGTGTTGCTCGTGACTTCGCCCGCGGATGGCCCGATGTATAGGCCATCACGCGAGTTGCGCGAGACTCGGCTGTGGTTGAAGCGTCGATGGCCAATCCTACGTTCTTTTTTCCAGGGTCATGACCGGATGACAAATGGCGACTACCGGGAAATCGCCGGGTTGACACGCTATGTGGCGGTTCGTGAGTTGGCGAGATTGGTTGACATGGGCTTTCTGTTGCCCAGCGGCGAGCGACGAGGTGCCCATTATCTTTCCGGTCCCCGTTTGGCCCAGGAGCAATCAGGATAGTTATGTGCGATTTTCGCACATAACTGCCGCACATATCTCATAACTCGTTGCTAAAAAACGACTTACATGAATTCATAACGGCTTACGAGCGATAGGAGTACTCGTAACTCTCAGAGACTAAGGTTTTATGCGTATTTTTCTGTACTAATGTTCCTTTACTGAGAACCTATCCCAGAACCCTGAGATGATCCTGGATATTACCGGGCTCAATCCGGTTCTCGGATATAGGTTCTAAGGAGACCCATCATGCCCAGTAATCTATCGACACGTCGCAAGTTCCTTCAGCAAACCGGCGGAGCGTTGGCCGGGGTCGCACTGGCCAGTGCAATCTCGCAACGTGCCTATGCCGGCGAGGATAACACAATCAAAATTGCCCTGGTGGGCTGCGGTGGCCGCGGCAACGGGGCGGTCCACGAGGCCCTGCAAACCGCGGGGCCTAAGAAACTGGTCGCTGTCGCCGATTTCTTCCAGGACAAAGTGCGAGGCTGCGTCAAGGGGTTGACCCGCAGTCCGCTGGCCAAGCAGGTCGATGTTCCGGCGGACTGCCAGTTCGTCGGCCTTGATGCTTACAAGAAGGCGATCGATGCGGTCGGCCCCGGCGGAGTCGTGCTCTTGGCCACGCCGCCCGCCTTTCGGCCGATCCATCTGGAATATGCCGTGGCGAAAGGGTGCCATGTGTTCATGGAGAAGTCTTTCGCCGTCGACGCTCCCGGCATCCGCCGCGTGCTCAAGGCCGGCGAAGAAGCGACGAAGAAGAATCTCAAAATCGCCGGTGGGCTTCGCTGCCGCCACGAAGCACCGCTGGAGCAAGCCGTTGGCAAGATCCAAGAAGGCATCATCGGCGATCCGATCTCCCTCTGGGCCTATCGCGTGCATGGTCCCGTCGGTTTTCATCCCCGCACGTCGGATGTCAACGAGTTGGCCCACCAGATCCGCAATTACTCCTGCTACACCTGGCTCAACGGCAGTTTCCTCTTGGACTGGCTGATCCATAACCTCGACGTCTGTTGTTGGATCAAGAACGCGTGGCCCGTTTCCGCCCAGGGGCAAGGCGGTCGCCAAACTCGCACCGAGGCCGATCAACTCTTCGATCATTACGCGGTGGAGTATACGTTTGCCGACGGCACGCGGTTGATGGCTCAGGGCCGGTTGATGACCGGCTGCTGGGAGTTCTTTGGCGTCACGGTCCATGGCAGCAAGGGGTCGGCGGTCCTCGGCGAAGGGCAGAACATGCCGCGAATCTTCAAGGGGCATCAGCAAACTGCCGCCAACCAGATCTGGAAGCCCGCCAAAGGACAGCATAAGAACCCGTACCAGGTCGAGCATGACCTGTTGTTCGAGGCTATTCGCAAGGATAAGCCTTATAACGAAACGGAATTTAGCGCCAAGGCCGCCATGGCCGGCATCCTCGGGCGGATGGCCGCCGAATCGGGCCGCGAGATCACCTGGGATCAGGCCCTGGCCTCTAATCTGGAGCTGGCGCCGGGATTGGATAACCTCACGATGAACTCGACCCCGCCCGTCGTTCCGGACGCACAAGGTCGATATCCGATCGCCATGCCGGGGTTTACGAAGGTACTGTAAGCTAGGAGAAGCTTCCAAGCATCATGAAGATCATCCGCGCCGGCGACAAGCCGTTCATTCCCGCCAGCCACGAGAATCCGCTCGCCCCCGGCGTGTGGAAGAAAGTCCTCTTTCAGCGAGACGAGCTTCAGCCCGGCACCGTGCAGATGGTCAATTGGGCCAGACTGCCGGTGGGCAACAGCTTTTCGGCCCATTACCACGAGGACATGCAGGAGATTTTTATTATCGTGGCGGGCGAGGCCGAGATGGTCGTGTCAGGCGAGACGGTGGTACTCGGCTGCGGTGACACAATCGCGATTGACCCGCGAGAGATTCATCGCATGACGAACTGCGGCAGCAAAGACGTGGAGTATGTGGTTTTGGGAATTACCGGGAACCAGGGCGGAAAGACGGTGGTGGTGTAGTTTCCATTGTAGCCGGGCATTCTGTGCGCGGAGATTAGGATCGGCGCATCAATAAGTGTCGCAAGAAAAGTAGTAGGCGCATTCCGTGTGCCGTCTGCCCCCGCTCGGCGGATGGGCAAAACACGACAGTTATTGGTGCGCCGGTCCTTACGAGCGAAGCAATGAAACGCCGACTAATCGCGGCACGAGAACGTTAGGACGACTGTTCGATGGAGATAGCACGTGAGAGAGTTGATCTTTGAGTTGGCGTGGGAGGCCAGCGGCAGATCGCCGCGCGTCTTCATGGCCATTTATGGTCATTCCCGGCGCAGCCGGTAATAGGCCCGTGCTTCAGCACGGGTTGGGAATGACCGCGATCGATCGCCCCCCCTCGTCCCGACCGCCGTAGGCGGTCGGGACGAGGGGGGAAGGGGAGGGGGGTTGGCCGCGTAACCCGTGCTAAAGCACGGGCCGAATACCGCCGATGGCGGGAACGAGCCTGAAGGCCCGTGGGGGAGGGGCATTGGTAGGCCGCCATGCGTCTTCATGGCCATTTTGAGACCGCCCGCCTTTGGAGTGCGGTGGCTTGCCACCGCTTTCCAATACGGCCAGTCCGGAACGAACAAACCTGACCCCGGTTCCGGTTCGGCACGGGTCTCCCGACCCCGCCGAAACGTCGGACCGAAGGTTTCCTGTTCACTGGGAGACCTTCGGTCGGCGGTGTGGCTCGGTCAGAGACCGGCCACAACAGACCGCAAGCCTATAACCATGTTCGGCGCGGGTCTCCTGACCGCCGCCGAACAGACCGCCCGCCTACCTCCTCCGCTTCCGCCGCCGCGCCCAGCCCATCAGCCCGATGGCACCGACGCCGAGCAGGGCCAATGTTGAGGGCTCTGGGACGACGGTCAGGGTCAGGCTGTTCGAGGTCCAAACTGGCGTAAAGTGGACGTTATGAGCCGCATACCAGGGGGCAATGGAGAGCGTCGGCGTACCTATTCGCGTCCCCCAGGTCAACACCGTGAACGAGTCGGTTAGGCTGGGCACATAGTTGTTCCAGTGCATGATGTCCAACTCGGCATTCAGGAACATCAGATTTCCCGTTGCGCCGAGTTGCCCATAGAAGGCATCGCCCGTGCCTAGCGTTGGCCCGCCGATGTCAACCTCGCTCGTTCCACCCAGTAGCAAATTGCCATCGGTGATGCTCACGCCCGGGCTGTCGCCAGTACGAATACCACGCAGAAAACCCAGGTTGCCGGAGGTCAGACCGGTGCTGCTGCGAAAGCTCATGTCGAACAGCAAGTAGTTGCTCGACGAGGAGGCGGGGCCTTGCACATTGCCGCGATTGAGGAACTGCGACGTGGTTGGCCCGCTACCGATGCTGACGGTCCCGCCCGCGATGCTTAGCAAGGTCTTGCCGTTGGTGAGCAAGATGCCGCTAGGGGCGTTGATCCGCCCACCTTCGATATCGGTCAGCGAACCCGGAACCACGGCGTTCTTATTGCCGGCCGCATTGCTGCTGCTCAAGGTGACGGTATAGCCGTTGGTGTAAAGCTCGCCGTCGCTATAGAATCCGTCCAGCTTGATGCTGTCGCCCAACGCCAAATTGCCCGTGGCGTTGATCGTCGAGCCGTAGCCCGCGGCAACCTTGGCGTTCACCGTGCCGGAACCCGACAAAGCACAGCCCGTACCAACCGAGACCCCATTGGGGGCATTGAGCGTGCCGCCGCTGACGGTCGTCGAGACGCCCAGGTTGGCAAACTGCCTGCTATTGAGAGTTACGTTGTTGCCGCCAACGTCGAGTGTCCCGGCTTGGCTGAAGCCGGCGTAGGAACTGCTGTCGCCGAGCGTCATGGTGCCGGTAGCGACGATGGCCGAGCCGACGCTGCCCGCGATGTTACCGCGAATTGTGCCGGCCCCACTCAGGGTATTTCCGTTGCCCAGAGTGAGTTTTCGGCCACTGATATCGAGCGAGCCATTGTTGATGCTCACGTCGCGATTGACCAAGTCGCTATTGAGTTTTACGGTTCCCGGCCCGGTAATGGCCACGGCCGCGGTTGCGTTGGCAAGCGGATTGGCAATCGTCAGCGTGCCGCCACCCCCGCCCAACCGGTAGGTATTGCCGTCGGGTGTCAGCGTGCCGGAATAGGTAGCCGTGCCGACGGCCCCGAGCGATAAACCGCTGAAGCCGGTGAAATTGAGGTCGTTGCTGCTGTTGGCGTTATTGCCCAATGCCGCAGCACCGGCCGAGGCCGTATTGATGCGATTCAGGAATGCCTGATCGATCGCATAGCCTGCTGCCGCCGCTGCCCCGGCGTTTACAGTAACATTGGCCCCCGTGCCGGCGATAGCGGCTAGAGAATTGAACTGGATCGCGCCTTGATTGATCGTCGTCCCGCCGGAATACGTGTTCGTGCCGGAGAGGACCAGGATTCCGCTTCCGGTCTTCACAAGGCTGAGTGTGCCGGTGCTGTTCTTGATAACGCCGCCAAACGTGCTGGAGGCATTATTGTTGCCGACGGTCAAAGTGTAGCTGCCGCCGCCGGCCGTAGTGTACACCACGGCGTTACTGCCGCCAATCAGGCCGTTGATCTGAGCACTGTGGCCGTGAAGGTCAAGGATAGCGGTGTCGTTCGCGATATCGCTACCGAAGATCACGTTACCTGCGTTGGCCCCATAGGGAAGGGCGTTGTCGATACCGAGCTGTAGAGTGGAGCCGTAGCCCAACTCGTAAGTATAGTAAGCCGACACAAAGGTGCCAATGGTCGTGTCACCACGGTAATCGTTTGTATTTGCGAGAATCACGCTCCCGTTGGAAAAAAATGTACCAAAACCTCCGGGGCCCGTAATCGTGCCATTAACGGTGATGGGCGAAGCCCACCCCGCTGTGATCCCTCCACCATTGGGCCCAAGAAAGATGGTACGGGTCGCGCCAATCTGAACTGCACCGAAGCCGGAGTTCCGTAGCACACCACCGTTGAGAGTTATATTAACAGCGGGGCTGGCGGGGACCGATCCAAAACCCGCGTCCGTGCCAACACCTAGAACACCACCGATCACCGTCGTGCCCCCGCTATACGTATTACTGCCCATGAGACCCAGAGTGGAGTTTCCGGTCTTGATCAACGCACCGCTCCCGTCAATCGTGCCCCAAACGGCAAGATCGTCCGACTGCGCGTCAATCCGAATCGTGCCGCTGGAATTCAGTCGTATGTTGCGACTAGTACTGATCCAACCCGCATCGGCGACTTCAAGGGTCCCGCCGTTAAAGGTGATTGGGTTGTTCCCTGCGCCAAGATTGGCGTCCGCATTGATGGAAAGGACGCCCTGATTAATTCTGGTGCCACCGGAGTAGGTGTTGTTACCGGAGAGAACCAGAGTTCCGCTTCCCGTCTTTGTGAGTCCGAGCGTGCCGGTGCTGTTTTGAATGGTACCGCCAAACGTGCTAGAGGCATTGTTATTGCCGACGGTCAAAGTGTAGTTGCCGCCGCCCGCAGTAGTGTCCACCACCGCGTTGCTTGCCCCGGACAAACCGTTGATTTGAGTATTATGGCCCTTGAGGTCCAGTGTGGCCGTGTACCCGACACCAAACAGAACATTCCCCTTGCCTGGACCAAAAGGCAGGACATTTTCTGCACCGAGCGAGAGGAGTGAATATGAGGGCCACGAATCAATCCCGTTGATTCCACCAGCGTCGCCGATAACCGTGTCGCCTGCGTAAGAATTTCCGGAGGAGTTGAGGACAACATCGCCTCTGTCCCAGAGTATCACGAGTTTACCAGGACCAATGATTTGGCCATTGATCGTTATCGGCACGTTCCAACCGGAGCGAATGTAGCCGCCTGACGGGCCGAGAAGAATCGTTCGATTTGCATTGAACACAGGCGCGGGGCCGCCATTGATGATCGCACCACCATCAAGGGTCAAGTTGACCGTGGGAGTTGCTGGGACCGCACCAAGGTTTGAATCTGACGGCAAGCAAATGAAACCACCTTTAATCGTAGTTCCACCAGTGTATGTGTTATCGCTGAACAAATCGAGCGTACCCGATCCTGTCTTTGTTATGGATCCGCTTCCGCTGATTACCCCATTAAGGCTAATCGACGTTAACGCAGGAATGCCTGTAACAACCAGCGAACCATTATTCGTGACGTTGCCAATTATAGTACCGGTGTGTATCGCATCACCAAGCTGTAGAGTACCGCCGCTGATCGTCGTGCCGCCGCTATAGGTGTTGTTGCCGGAAAGGACGAGTGTGCCGTTACCGACCTTCGTCAGGGTGCCGCTACCACCGATCGGGCCGCTAAAGGCCAGCGAGTCGGATGCGTTATTGACCATCACGTTGGTGCTGCTGCCGAGGGCCATGGGAGTGGAAATCTCGTGGCCGCCGCTTACGACGTTGATGACGGCGGCACTGCCGGTGCTTGCCTGAAGCGTGAGCGTTTGCGCCCCGCTTATCGTGTACTTGTTCGCGTTGTTGAACGTGAGGGTGCCGACCGTCACCGGGACATCGACCGTGACCGTCCGCGGCGCGGTGATGCCATCACTGAATAACGCCTGACTGCCGATCGAGTTGGGGCTGCCACCGCTCCAGTTGCTCGTGGAAGACCAGGTGCCATTGGAATCGACGGCCCAGCGGGGTGCTCCCACCTCCGTGAGTTCGGTTAGAGTAAATGCTGTGTTGCTGCCAACGTAAAGTTTAGAGGAATCCTTGGAGAACAGACATTCAATCGGGCCAGGGGCGACGGTATAGGTGCTGACTACCGAATAGTCGGCCGTAGAAAGCAGCTTGACTTGATTCGCAGCTTGCAGACATAAGGCGAGATATCGCCCGTCGGGACTCACGTCCAAGCCGTTCACGGACGTGCCAAAATTGATGGAGGTAAGAAGAGTGTCGCTCGCCGTAGAGAAGACCTTCAGGCCGTTGTCGACATCGGCAACCGCGAATCGATCGCCTGCGGGAAACATGCGGATCGGTGCCCAACTGGTGGCGGAATTGGGGATGGTAGCCAAGAGCGTGTTGGTCGCCGTTGAGACCTTGAAGATGCCGGCATTGTCTCTTCCGCTTGCGTAGAGGTACTGGCCGTCGGGCGTAATCGCCAAGCCGCTACTCGAATTCGGAAGGGAAATGGTCCCGACTCGCGTGTTCGTAATCGGGTTGATGACGTTGAGGCTGGAGTTGTATTGGATGGCCGTGTAGAGGAGTTGGCCATTTGCGCTGAAGACCATGCCGGCAGGGTCGGTACCGCAACTAAGATTGCCAAGGTTCGTCATGGAGGATGGGTCGAATTTAGTAACACCCCCACCGCCGACGGAGTTACTCACATAGCCGTAGCTCCCATCCGAGGAGATGACGACGGACTGCGGATCACCATTGATACTGAGGCTGCCTCCCGTCGTGAATGTGGCGGTGTTGACGGCATAGATGGCACCGTCGTGGCTGCTACCACCCATCGCCGCGCCGACGTAGAGGAGGGTGCCATCGGGGGACATTCCGATACGGTCGTAGCCGGGGCCTCTCGGCAGGACTAACGTGCGGTCTGCAAAGGCAGGTACGGCTAACACCAACGCCACAAGACCAATCGAACCAACAATCAAACGCCTCATTGAAAACCTCTCCTAAAGCTGCGGCGACCAGTCGCCTGGAATAGAAACACATCCGGTTGCAAAGCAACTGAACCAATACTACACGCTTCTTTTAGTTTGTCAGCGAGCGATTAGAGAGCGATCGGAGAGCGATTAGAGAAGCGGTCGCGCAAGTGAATTTTCACGCTGTGGCCGAGCGTCTTCATGGCCATTCATGGTCATTCCCGGCGCAGCCGGTAATAGGCCCGTG
>JBAWVO010000065.1:0-24999 GCA_037147235.1 Planctomycetota bacterium
GTTTCCCGAGATTGCCCATTTTATTGGGCGACCTCGGATACGTCAGTCGCACTGACAACGCCATGCTGGACCGCGAAAATGGGGTAATACTCGACCGCATTTTCGCGGTCGAGTACCTGTTCGGCCGACAGAAATCGGCCAATCGAGAAAGGACTAGGAGATGAAATCGAGAATAGTTGCGGTATCGGTCATGATATTGGCGGCCAGCATCGGATTCGCGCAGGCCGCGAGCTATCCCAAGGCCAAAGTCAGCTTCGATGACTTCAAGGGGCTTGTTGCGGAGGTTGAGACTCACCGAGCAAGCCGGCTAGTCGACCTCAACACCTTCATGAAGATGAGTAAGGAGCCTGGAGTCATCATTCTTGACGCTCGCTCGACATTTCGTTTCGAGCGAATTCACCTTAGAGGCGCAAGACACTTAGCCTTTACCGACTTCACGCAGGACAATCTACAGAAAGTCATTCCGTCCTTCGAGGCGAAGATACTGATCTACTGCAACAACAATTTCGACGGAAACCAGAAGGATTTTGCCTCGAAGGTTGCTTTGCCACGTGCGAAGCCAGGTAACGCAGTGGCAACCCAATTCGCCGCCCAAGCTAAACCAATCATGATGGCACTGAACATTCCCACATACATTAATCTGTATGGATACGGCTATCGCAATGTTTACGAGCTGAATGAACTGGTCAATGTTAACGATCCCAGAATTGCGTTTGAAGGATCCATTGTTGAGCAGAAACTGCCGCCTGTCGCGCCCCGTGTTACGAAGTGATTCGTAAGCGAGGCGAATGCTCAAAACACGAATTTGACCCTGCGATTGCCGTGGCAGTATACTACGGCAAGCGGTAAAAAATTACTTCCCTTGCACTTCGATCGTGACCGTGAAGGTTTGCACGGGCGGCTTCTCTTTTTCCCATGGCCGGACGTAAACCAGTTTGATGGTTGACTTGCCTGGCTTGATGGCCAGAAATTTGAAGACGAAGGTGCCGCCGGTGCCGACCATTCGCTGCGCATGTTGGGTGGGCACGTAGACTGGCTCGCCTTGCGACCAGACGGATGTACCGCTGATTTCACCAACCTTCCAGTTGAAACCGGTGGTCGGATTGCCCGCCAAGCGAACGACGATTTCCCGGCCTTTCGCAACGGTCACGGTCTTGCCGTCCTGGTCGGCGGAAAGCTCCAGGGCCTCGGATTTCGGCTCCGCTTTTTTGTTCGGGGTTCCCTTTGCCGGGGGATGTGTCGCCGGAGTTTCGCCAGCGGCCTTGCCGGCGGGTGGATCGAGCGCGGCAACACAGCACTCGCACTGGTGGAGTTTGTCGCTACATTTGCGGCAGAGCTTGAATGCCCCGCTGGAAGTGTCACCTCCGCAGCTCGTGCAGACGCCGATGTTCTGAATGTACATCTTGCCGATGCACTTTGAACATAGGCCGGCACCGGCCGTTCCCACCATCCCCAGCAACAACGCAATACCCAGTTCCAACATAATAAACTTCATGCGACGATTCCTTTGCGGTCAAGGGCGAAGTGTCAATAAGTTAAGGTAAGGGCTGCCGGCTACTCAGCCGCGTAGCGCTCGGCGAATTCCAACCCCCAGAGATCGATCATGTCGGTAAATGCCGGCTGGTCCAACTCGGCCAGCCGCTGGTAATGTGCGCGGCTGAATATCTCCCGATTGCAAACGGTTGCCTTGGCCGTCAGATCCAAAACCAAGGAGGGCGAGATGGGCGAGATGAGCATTTCCAATCGGCTGAAACAGGTCTGCCGCAGCCGTGCCCGACGCAAACGAAGATCCTCGCGGCTGATCGCGGCACCCCAACCCCGCGGATCGACAATCGTCTCAAAACGAAAACCGAGAAAGCGATCGGCCAACTGGTGCAGGCAATGCTCGATATGCTCGCAAAGCTTCAGGCGGGCCTGCGAGTGCAATCGCTGCAACTCCTTCTCGGTCAGTACACGCTGGGCTTCCTCCTCCGCCCGGGCATTGCCCAGACGTTGGCCTCGTTCGATCGCGCTTTCAAGTCGTTTCTGAAAATCCATGGCGAAGAGATCAAGCCCTCCCAGGATGCGTTCCGCGACCCTGGGCTATGGAGTTTAACCGCTTCGCGGTTATGCAGTTATATTCCGGACAGCTTATTATTGGCCTTCGTCGGCAGGTGGGGCTGGCGGTTCCGATGAAAGCTCACCCTGGGTTGGGGATCCGGATTCGGCAGACTCAGGTGAAGCCGAAGCCGTGAACGGCGGCGTTTCGAGGTTTGCCACAACGGCAGGCACCTTCACTTCCGCGACAGACTCGGTCACTGCCTCATGTGCAGAAACATCGATTGCGGCCGGAGAAGGCTTCTCGCCCTGCTCTTTCTTGTTCTGGACGGGCGGTTTTTTGTCGTCCGTCTTGGTCACGAAGAATTGCATCAGATCGCCGAAGGTCCGCATCGGCTCCTTGCCCTTCTTCATGGCATCGGTTATTGGAATGAGCGGTTTGGGCTTAGGCTTAGGCTCCTGGGGGCGGCCCTGACCGGATTGTGGTCGTGTTCGGGAAGGAGGACCACCATAGCCGCGACGCTCTTCGCGAGGCCTGCCGCCGGGGCCACCATCACCCTGCGGGGCACCGCTGTGCTGCGGCCGGCGGCCTTGATCGGGCCGGCCACCTTGGGGCCTGCCGCCTTGGGGACGGCCGCCTTGTTGCCTCGGTGGACCACTCTGCTGGCCCCCGGGTCGTTCACCCTGCCGCCCCGGGTCGCTGCGCGGCGGACGATCCCCTTGCTGCCCACCCGCCTGGTTCTGGCCTGTTTGCTGAGCCTGTTCGGAAGAATCCCCTTCACCCCGGGCCGGTCGACGCTGACGTTCCGAGCCGGGACAGACCATCGTTAAGGAGACCCTTCGCCGCTCCTTGTCGACCTCCATCACCCAGACCTTGACGATATCGCCCACGGCCACGAATTCATGCGGATCGCGAATGAATCGGTCGGCCAATCGGCTGACGTGTACCATGCCGCTATCGTGCATGCCGATATCGACGAAGCAGCCGAAATCGACCACATTGAGTACGGTGCCGGTCAATTCCATGCCTGGGACCAAATCTTCCAGCTTCAATACGCCCTGCTTAAAGATGGGTGCCGGCAGATCCTCGCGTGGGTCGCGGCCGGGCCGCGCCAATTGGGCAAGAATGTCTCGCAACGTCAGTGTACCGACCACCGTTTCCTTGGAAACGCTCCGCGGCGGCACCGTTTCTATTGCCGCTGCCGAGTCCATTGCCGTCGCCGAGTCTGTCACCGTTACATCGTCTGCCGCCGCTTCGGCTGGAACTTCGCTTGCGCCCGCCGGAGCCAACACTTCACTCGGAAGGTCAGGCTGGAAAGCCTGACGTACATCCGTTTTGCTTGCAACGGAATTCTCCGGTAAACTTGCCGCGAGATCCTTCGCTAATCCTTCCAGATCAACCACGGCCATCCGCTGAGCCAGGGCGGCAGCCGCTTCTTTCTCGGCCAGATCGGCGGGCTTACCGTTGAACCGATCCAGCACGCGCGTGGCAATTGCATAGCTTTCCGGATGGATCCACGTGGCATCCAGCGGATTCTCGCCGCTCGTGATCTTCAGGAACCCCGCAGCCTGCACGAATGTGGCGTCGCCGAGGCCGGGCACCTGGCGAAGCTGTTCGCGACTGCGGAAGGGACCGTGCTCGCGGCGATATTCATAGACCCTCCTGGCCGTGAGTTGATTAAGCCCGGAGACGTAGCGCAAGAGCGCGGGACTGGCCGCGTTCACATCGACGCCGACATAGTTCACGCAGGACTCAACCACTTCGTCCAGCGAGGCTTCCAGGTGCTTGGCCTTGACATCATGCTGATACAGCCCTACGCCGATGTTGGCCGGATCAATCTTGACCAGCTCGCTGAGCGGATCCAGCAACCGCCGTCCGATGGAAACGGCACCGCGAAGCGTGGCATCGTACTCGGGAAATTCCTCGCGGCCCAACTGGCTTGTCGAGTAGACGCTGGCGCCTGCCTCGTTGACGATCACATAAGCGACGCCCTGGTCCTTGAGTTCCTCACCGATCAACTCGGCGAAGAAGTCTTCGGTCTCGCGGCAGGCCGTGCCATTGCCGATGGCCACGACGGTCAACTCGTACTTACGGATCAGCTCGATCGCCTTTTGCTTGGCCTCTTCTTTTCGGCCGGGCTTACTGCCGATCAGGAAAATGATGTCGTGCCCAAGCACATTGCCAAATTGATCGAGCGCGGCTAGCTTGCACCCACTCTTGAAACCCGGATCGACGGCCAGCACGCGGCGGTTGTGGATCGGCGGTTGCAGAAGCAAGTTGCGAAGATTGCGGGCAAAGACGCTGACTGCGTGCGTCTCGGCATGATCGGTTAGCTCGCGGCGGGCCTCGCGCTCCAGCGCGGGCAAGATCAGGCGGCTCATTGCGTCGCGGGCGCAACCGCGGAGATAGTCGGCATGGGGATGCCCGGGCGGCACGAGAATTTCATCCAGTGCCGCAGCCATGGCATCGAGATGGCTATCGACCTTCACGCGGAGGATCTTGGCCCGTTCGGCCCGATTGATCGCCAGCACTCGGTGCGGCGGGATTTTTTTGATGTCTTCCGAGTAGTTGAAGTAATCGCGGAAGGCTTTGATGCGGCGTTCCTCGATTTTCTTTCTCTTGGATTCTTTCTTGTTTTGCTTCTCGGCCCTGGCTCGCTCTCGATCTCGTACTCTGCGAGCGGCCGCCGGGGCCGCAGGGGGGGTGATTTCCGTTATCTCCGCAAGCACTTCCGCGACGTTCACGGTAGTCGGCGGTATTTCGTTCGTATCCGAGCCGGCGGAAGGCAGGGAAACGACCTCCGCAGCGACAGGAACCGCAGTTTCCGTGGCATCGGCTGCTTCTTGCACCTGCGGCTCCGCGGATTGCAACTCCGTGGCGGTCGAGACAGGTTGGAAACCTGTACTAACCAACGGCTCCGCTTGCGGTTTCGTGGATTCCGCCGGAACGGTCCCAGAGGCGATTACCGGATCCTGGACAATCTGCGTTGTCACAATCCTCCCGGTCTTCTGCAAAATCTCCCGCAACCGCTGCCGCAGATCGGCCCGCTCACTGAATTGCTCGGCCAAGATGTGCCCCGCCCCGAACAGCGCATCCCCCCCAGACGGCACCTGTCGGTCAGGATTAGCGAAGTCGCGCGAGCGGGCGTCGAGGTCGTTGGCCGCAGCAGCCGCTTCAAATATCTCGCTCGCTAGCACTTCCAAGCCTCGGGAGCGCGCCAGCGTTGCTAGTGTCTGCTTCTTGGGCTTGTAAGGCAAATAGAGGTCTTCCAACCGCTTGTTGGTGGTGGCGGAGAGGATCTGCTTCGCCAGCTTTTCGGTAAGCTTGCCTTGGGCCTCGATCGAACGCAGGATGGTTTGCTTCCGATCGGCCAAAAGCCGCATCTTCGCGAGCCGGTCCTGGATCTCACGGATTTGCTCTTCGTCGAGTCCGCCTGTTTGATCTTTGCGGTAGCGCGTGATGAAAGGAACCGTGTTTCCTTCATCCAACAGCTCCACAACCGCCTGGATCTGACGGAGAGAAATTTCCAGCCCGCGTGCTACGTGCCGCAAGTCGATTGTTACCGTACTGGCCATATAGACCCGCGAATGAGTAATAGGACCGCTTCGTCGAAGCAGTCGATGGTCGGGGTTAAGTTACCCAAATTACCAGAAAATCCCGCGTTTTCCAGAAAAACAACTTATTAACTACCACTGTCTTAGGGGCGACAGTGGATAAAAACGATATTTTCCCTCAAATAGATCAAACCCGCAAGGGACCACCTGCCGATACAAAAGGCAACAGAGAGGGCGGTCACATGCGCCGCTCGCCGGCCCCGTTGAGGTTCCCGTCTAGGTTGATACACCTGACTGGGGGGCCTTGCAAAAGCTGGCGATTGACAAGAAAGTCCCCCGGACAGAAAGGAATCTGTACCATGCGTTCCAATCATCTTCGTGTCTACTACGGTCCCTTGGAAGAGTCTACCACGGTTCATGTCGCCGACGGCAAAATCCGCGATACGGTTAATGTTCCCTTAACGGAAGTTCTACCCCTGTTGGCCGATGCAGTTCGCTCCGACCGCACTTGGCTCCGCGACTTTGCGGACGACGAAATCAATATTTCAATGGACCTTTACGAAGTTCTCTTGGCCTATCAACATTACCGCCGTCCTTCAGCTTGAGCCAACCAGCGGTGGTCA
Organism: Planctomycetota bacterium; assembly: GCA_037147235.1. Lineage (GTDB taxonomy): Bacteria > Planctomycetota > Planctomycetia > Pirellulales > Thermoguttaceae > JANXQG01. Next base: position 6,216 of record JBAWVO010000065.1, read on the forward strand.
ATAATTCCAACTTTTACGTGCCTTGGGCATTCCAGCCCGGTAATCGCCGGGCTTTATATTTGTATCTGACGAGCTTTCTTCCCCGAGTGTACCGGAAATCTTTGTGGATGGCAAGCCCCCCGCCCCCCCGAGAAAACTGCGAAGTCCTGGGTCCGGTCCATTTTTCGGCGAGAACGGAGATATTCCGTTTTTGCCTGAAAATACGATGATTATCCCTGGCACTTGCGCCGAACAACCTCTTGGCTTCCTGCGCCGATTGCCGCAAAAAAGCCTCCTGTTTCGCGCCATCATCTTGGGGGGCGTTGCGCTCTTGGCCGCAGCCGTTGTTCTGCCTTTCGGATGGTTGATATCTGGCAATAGGATGGGTCTTTTTGCTGGCGCGGCAGCCGGTGGAGTCTGCTTACTTGCGGCCTGGACCGCTTTATTTTTGAGTTCGCCACTTCGCATGCCTCAATATGTGCTAAGCTTGGTTCTTGTGGGAATGATGGTCCGCATGGGAATCCCCCTGGCGGCCGCGTTGACCGTGCATTTCCTTGGAGGCCCCCTAGCCAATGCGGGCTTCCTACGTTATCTTGTTGTGTTTTATCCGATAATGCTGGCCGCAGAAGCATTTCTCTCCTTCCCGCCCTACCCCTCTCCCACAAACGGGCGAGGGGAGTTTAGGAATGAGAAGAAGGTTCCCTCGGCAGAAGATTTCGTCGGGTGAGTTATGGATTTTGCAAAGTTAGCAGAACACATAAGCGATTCCGACCGGTTTCATTTTCCGGGCTGGAGTCCCGCGCTTCCGAACATCCTTGGATTTCAATTGACCAAGTATATGGTCTTGGAACTCATTGCGGCGGCACTCATGCTTCTGGTGTTTCTTGCGCTAGCCAGGCGCATTCGTGGTGGCGGCCCGCCCAAGGGACTGTTTTGGAACTTCTTTGAAGTGATGTTGGTGTTCATTCGAGACGAGGTTGCCCGGCCGTCGATCGGCAGGCGCGACGCCGACAAGTTTCTTCCCTTTTTGTGGAATATATTCTTCTTCATTTTGTTTTGTAACTTGCTGGGCATCCTGCCGTGGGCCGGTTCGCCTACCGGTGCGCTGACGGTCACTGCCGCACTGGCCGGTATCACGCTCTGCGCCGTGGTGGGGACGGGCATTCAGAAATTTGGCGTTGGCGGTTTCTTCAAGAGCCTTGTTCCGCACATGGAATTGCCGAAGGCGATTGCACTCCCGCTCATTATGATGATCTTTGTCATTGAACTCGTGGGACTGTTGATTCGCCACGTGGTCTTGGCGGTTCGTCTTTTGGCGAACATGTTTGCCGGGCATCTGGTGTTGGCGGTCATTCTTGGATTCATCGCCACCTCGGCGAACTATTTTTTCCTGGCTTGGCTAGGGATTACCACGGCGAGTGTTTTAGGCTCGGCCGCTCTTACTTTATTGGAGTTGTTCGTGGCCTTTTTACAGGCCTACATATTCACGTTTTTGTCGGCACTGTTTATCGGCATGGCAGTCCATCCGCACTAGAGCGGAATTGCTGCGTGTCGGAAAAACCATTTCAGAGGAGATGAGTTACGTGTTTAAGTTAACGAAGATTGCGTTGTTGGTTTTTGTTGTGTCCGCGATGGCGATTCCGGCTTTCGCTCAAGAGAAGAAGACAGGCGAAGGCGCCACCGCGGCACCGGCGGCTACCAGCTCCGGTTTCATGGTCTTGGCCGGCGGTGCGGTCGGTGCGGGAATTGTGATCCTCGGTGCCGGCCTTGGTATCGGCAAGCTCGCTGCTTCCGCCGTGGAAAGCATGGCTCGGCAGCCCGAGGTGGCCGGTAACATCCAGACCGCCATGATTATCGCCGCTGCCCTCATTGAAGGCGTAACTTTCTTCGCACTCATTGTGTGCATTATGAAGGGATGAGCAGAATCCGGAAGAGTATTTTAGGCGTGCTTCCGTTTTAAGACATCGAGGAATGATCATGTTGACGCGACTGACTGCCGCGGTAGTCTTGACGTGGGTGGTGTTCGTGTGGAGTGCCGCACCCGCGTGGGCGGAATCTGCTGAAGGGACCGCGGATCACGCGACCAAGCAGGCCGCTCACGGCGAAGGCCAAGGCGCGGATGCACTAAATCCGGTGAACGCCGGCGGGGAGTATAATTTCCGCGGCGATCTGACGATTTGGACCGCCGTGGTTTTCCTCGTGGTGTTGGCCATCCTCTACAAAACTGCCTGGGGGCCGATCTGCGACGGCTTACAGAAGCGAGAAAACGAGATTGCCGCCCAGATTGCTGAAGCCCAGCGAAAAAACGAGGAAGCCAAGCAGCTTCTCGCCGATTATGAAAAGAAACTCGCCACCGCCCGGGACGAGGTTCGCAGTCTGATTGAGCAGGGCCGACGCGATTCGGAAAAGATCGGCCAACAAATGTTGGATAAAGCCCGAGAAGAAGCCGGCATCGAGCGGCAGCGGGCCGTGCAGCAGATCGAGTCGGCCACCTTGGCCGCCCTGAAGGAGCTGGCCGATCGGAGTGCTACCTTGGCCGTCGATTTGGCCGGTAAGATCGTTGGTGCCCAGCTCAAAGCGGTGGATCACCGCCGGCTGATCGATCAGGCAGTGACCGAGTTCGCCAGTTCCCGGCAAGTTAAGGTCAACGGAAAATCCCACGGATAGGTGAAGGCGTCCCATGGCCGAATCGGCTGACATCATTGCCCGCGATGCCCAGAATGCGGCTCGGCTCTCGCCTGACGTAGGTCAGGAGAAAGTCGGCGAGATCTACGCTCGCGCCTTGTTGGGTGCCGCGGAGAAGGCGGGGCAAACGGTTGCCGTGCTTGAAGAGTTAGACGCCATCGTGAGCGAGGTGTTTGCCCAATTTCCCAAGCTCGAGACGGTGTTTGGCTCGCTCCTGGTCAGCCACGTGGAGAAGACTGCCCTGCTCGATAATGTCTTCGCATCGCAGATTTCCCGCTTGCTGCTGAATTTCCTCAAGGTCGTATCGCGGCACGGTCGCCTCGATTGCCTGCGGGCGATCCGGCGCGAGGCCCGAAAGTTGCATGAAGAGATGCAGGGCAATGTCCGCGTCCGCGTGACCACGGCCACCGCAGTCGATCAGCAACAGATCGAGCAGATCACCGCCACGTTGGGCGAGTCGCTAGGCCAGCGGCTGATTTTGGAGACCGTCGTCGATCCGGCATTGATCGGCGGGATCGTCCTTCGCATTGGTGACACCGTCTACGACGGCTCCGTCGCCAATCAATTGCAATCCATTCGCCAGCAGATGATTGATAGGAGTGTTCATGAGATTCAAAGCCGACGAGATCGCTTCCGTTATCCAGCAGGAAGTTGAACAGTTCGAGTCCCGTATCGACGTCCGTGAAGTCGGTCGCGTGATTGAAATAGGCGACGGCATCGCCCGTGTCTATGGGTTGTCGAACGTCATGGCTGGCGAGATGGTCCAGTTCCCTGGCGATATCTATGGCCAGGCATTCAACCTCGAAGAGAATTCGGTGGGCGTCATCATTCTTGGCGACTATTTGAAGATCGAAGAGGGCGACGAGGTTCGTAGCACCGGCCGCTTGCTCAGCGTGCCCGTGGGCGAGGCCGTGTTGGGCCGCGTGCTCGATCCGCTCGGCAATCCGCTGGATGGCGGCCCGCCGTTGGTCACCTCCGAGCGGCGGCCGGTCGAATGGATGGCCCCCGGCGTGGCCGGACGTCAGCCGGTGAACCAGCCGCTGCAAACGGGTATCAAGGCCATCGACGCCATGACGCCCATCGGACGCGGCCAGCGCGAATTGATCATCGGCGACCGCCGCACCGGCAAGACGGCCATCTGCGTCGACACGATCATCAACCAAAAGAACTCTGGGGTGAAATGTTTCTACGTCGCCATCGGCCAAAAGGAATCGAACGTCGCCTCGTTAGTCGAGACGCTTCGCCGCCATGGCGCGATGGATTACACAACCGTGATCGTGGCGGGTGCCAGCGATCCGGCCCCGCTGCAATACGTGGCCCCTTATGCCGGCTGTGCGATGGCCGAGTACTTCATGTACAAAGGCCAGGACGCCTTGATCGTTTACGACGACTTGTCGAAGCAGGCCGTAGCCTACCGGCAGATTTCGCTCCTGATGCGGCGTCCGCCTGGCCGCGAGGCCTACCCGGGCGACGTTTTCTACGCCCACAGCCGCCTCTTGGAGCGTGCCGCCAAGCTCAGCAAAGAACTCGGCGGCGGGTCGCTGACTGCTCTGCCGATCGTCGAGACGCTCGAAGGCGAGGTCTCGGCCTATATTCCCACGAACGTGATCTCCATCACCGACGGACAGATCTACTTGCAGCCGGACTTGTTCTTTGCCGGGCAGCGTCCGGCCATGAACATCGGCATTTCTGTTTCTCGCGTAGGCGGCAACGCCCAGGTGCCCGCCATGAAGAAGGTGGCCGGCGGCCTGCGATTGGACCTCGCCTCCTTCCGAGAACTGGAAGCCTTTGCCCAACTAGGAACCGACGTTGACGCCGCCACCCAATCCCGCCTGGATCGCGGCTACCGCATGACGGAACTGCTCAAGCAGGGTCTTTACAATCCCATGCCAATCATCGACCAGGTGCTGAGCATTTATGCCGGTACGCGCGGGCACCTCGACAAGGTTCCCCTCAAGGAAGTGCATGCCTGGGAGAGCGGATATTTGCAATTCGTTCGCGAACAGAAGCAGGCCCTTTACCAGAAACTCAACGAAACCAAGAAATTGGACGACGCCGCGTTCGCCACGATTGATGCCGCGATTGCGGAGTTCCAGAAGATTTTTACGGCGGGGAAGAGGTAGAGACGCAACGAGAAATCTCAAATTTCATAATTCCAAATTATATGAGGAAACCGTCATGCCGGCAATATCCATGTTTTACGGGATCATTGTTTACATGTACTACACGGACAACACAAAACACCATCAACCGCATGTCCATGCACAGTACCAGGAGCAGGAAGCCGTGATTGCGATTCCTGAAGGAGACTTGTTGGCGGGAAGCCTTCCTCCGACAAAGATGCGATTGTTGCTAGCATGGATGGAAATTCACCAAGACGACCTGATGGCCGACTGGCAACTTGCTGTCGCGGGGCAGCAACCTTTCAGGATCAAACCACTGAGGTAGGAAATGGATCCCAGAGTCAAAGAGGTAACGCCAGAGGACGACTACCGCCTGCAAATCGTTTTCACCAACGGCGAAACCGGCATTTATGACTGTCGGCCGCTGCTGGATTTCGGCGTATTTCGAGAACTTCGGGACGTAAGCTATTTCCGATTGGTACGAGCGGCAAACGGCACGGTAGCCTGGCCCCACGAACAGGACATCTGCCCTGACACCGTTTACTTAAATTGTGAAAAGACAACCGACAACCGACAACTAACCACTTCCCCCCATGGCTAAAGCCAAAGCACTCGACCGACGACGCAAATCGATCCGCAGCATTCGCAAGATCACGCGGACGATGGAGTTGATCTCAACGGCACAGTTCCGCAAAGCGATGGACCGTGCGGTGGCGGTCTCGGCCTACGCGAAGCGGATCGTCGCGCTGGTCGGGCACCTTACCACGGCCGGGCTGGAGGTCAAGCATCCGCTGTTGGAAGCTCATGCCGAGACGTCGAAGGCCGCGCTGCTGGTGCTGTCGGCCAATCGCGGTCTGTGCGGCGGATACAACGGCAGCGTGTTGCGTCACGGCATGAGCCAGTTGAAGCAACTCCGTGCCACGGTGCCGGAGGTTCGCTTGGAAGTCTCCGGGAAGCGGGGTATTTCGGCCTTTCGATTCCGAAAAATAGAAATCGCCGAGCGTTTCACGCAGTTCGATAACAAGCCAACGTTCGCGGAAGTGGAAGTGCTGGCCAATCGCTACCTGGAATGGTATCAGTCGGGCCGCCTCGACCGCTTGGACGTCGTTTACACCAAGTTCGAGAGTCTCGGCCGGCAGTATGCTGTGGTGGAGACGTTGCTGCCCTTGGCCCAACTGAACGGCGCGGGCCAAGACGAGAATCCCAATAGCCCCCACATCCAGTATGAGTTCCTGCCCTCGGCGGCGAGCATTGTCGATGAAGTGGTGCCGGCCAGTTTCAAGGTGAAGCTCTTCAAGTGCTTTCTCGACGCGGCCGTGAGCGAACAGATCGCTCGCCGCGTTGCCATGAAGAACGCCACGGAAAACGCTGACTCGATGATCGGAAGCCTCTCGATTGCCTACAACCGTGCCCGGCAAGGGCAGATCACCGGAGAACTACTGGAGATTGTCGGAGGAGCGGAAGCACTGAATAAATAAGAAAAATTGAAAATTGAGAATTGAAAATTGAGAATTGCAAATTGAGAATTGCAAATTGCAAAGTAAATACAGGGATGGCGGGCGGTGAAACCGGAAGAATTGTCAGACAGATTTCTGGATTTTTCGGTCAGAATTGGTCATGTTGTCGATGCGTTGCCTGAAACACGGTTGGGTCGGCACGTGGCCAGCCAGTTGGTTAGGTCGGGGACATCGCCCGGGCCGAATTACGAAGAAGGTTGTGCCGCAGAGAGCCGTGCCGATTTTGCCCATAAACTGAGCATTGTGCTGAAGGAGTTGCGAGAATCGCGATATTGGTTGCGACTGGTTGTTCGCGCCAAATTGCTTTCCGATCAAAAGATGAATGGACTAATTGACGAAAGCGACCAGCTTTGCAGAATCATCGGTAAATCAGTCGCTACTGCGAAAAACCGCAGTAAGACATAACAACATAACAAGTTATTTTGACTGCAATTTGCAATTTTCAATTTGCAATTTGCAATTTTCAATCTTTATTGCAGGCCAATTTCCATGCCTACCACACTACTCCAGCCCGCCCCCACAAAAAAACAAGTCGGCCGCGTGACGCAAATCATCGGCTCGACCTTCGATGCTGAGTTCCCCGAGGACAGTCTGCCGGCGATCTATAACGCCGTGAGGATTGAGGCCGAGGAGAAAGGCGTGAAGGTCCACCTCACCGGCGAAGTGCAGGCCCAGCTTGGCGGCGGTCGCGTTCGCTGCGTCGCCCTGGGCAGCACCGACGGCATGGTTCGCGGCACGCCCTGCATCGACACCGGTGCTCCGGTCTGCGTGCCCGTCGGCAAGGGTACGCTGGGACGCGTCTTCAACCTGCTGGGCGAACCGATCGACGATCTCGGCCCGGTCAACGCGGAAGAGTACTGGCCCATCCACCGCGACGCCCCGCCGGTCACCGATCTCTCGACGAAGACGGAAATCTTCGAGACGGGCATCAAGGTGATCGACCTACTGACACCCTTCGTCCGTGGCGGCAAGGCCGGATTGTTCGGCGGTGCCGGGTTGGGCAAGACGGTGATCCTTCAGGAATTGATCGCCCGCATCGCCTCGGCCCACGGTGGTTCTTCCGTGTTCGCAGGCGTCGGCGAGCGGACGCGCGAAGGGAACGACCTGTGGCTGGAAATGCAGCACGCCAAGATCGGCAGCACGGGCCGCGTGGTCATGGATCAGACGTGCATGGTCTTCGGCCAGATGAACGAGCCGCCCGGTGCCCGTCTGCGCGTCGCTCTTTCGGCCCTGACGATGGCCGAATACTTTCGCGACTCGACCGGTTCCGACGTGCTGTTGTTCATCGACAATATCTTCCGTTTCTCGCAGGCGGGCAGCGAGGTATCGGCCCTTTTGGGACGCATGCCGTCGGCCGTGGGTTACCAGCCGACACTGGCCACGGAGATGGGCCAGTTGCAGGAGCGAATCACCTCGACGAATCGTGGGGCCATCACTTCGGTGCAGGCCGTTTATGTGCCGGCCGACGATCCGACCGACCCTGCCCCAGCCACGGCCTTCGGCCAGTTGGACGCGTTCATTTATCTCGATCGCGCGATTTCCGAAAAAGGGATTTATCCGGCCGTCGATCCGCTGGCCTCGTCGAGCCGCGTACTCGATCCGCAGTACGTGGGCGAGCGGCACTACGATTGCGCCCGGCGGGTGCAGACGACCTTGCAACGCTACCGCGAGTTGCAGGACATCATCGCCATCTTGGGCGTCGATGAGTTGAGCGAGTCGGACAAGCTTGTCGTGCATCGTGCCAGGCGGATGGAGCGGTTCCTGTCGCAGCCCTTCCTTGTGGCCGAGGCGTTCACCAACAAGCCTGGCGAAATCACGCCGCTGGCCGATACGATTCGCAGCTTTGAAGAAATTGCCGATGGCAAATGGGATCACCTGTCGGAGCAGGCCTTCATGTATGTCGGCGCGATCGAGCAGGCCGCCGAGCAGGAGAAGAAGCTGGCCGCCGCGGCAAAATAAGAATTGCAAATTGAGGGAAGTTGCTAATACCAAAGAGTTAACCTTAGCGGAGGAATTCGAGCGTCGGATTGCAGAGAGCGGATAACCGGTCCGCAAGGGTCTTCCAATTTGCAATTCTCAATTTGCAATTTGCAATTTCCCCTTTGCAATTTCTCCTCGTCCGACCATGGCCGAACTACAATGTATCGTCGTCACTCCTGAGCAGACCGTCCGCGAGACGCCCGCCGACTTCGTCACCGTGACGCTATTCGACGGTGAAATTGGCATTGGCCCGGGCCACACGCCGTTTATTGGGCGGCTGGGTTGCGGCGAAATGCGGATTCGCCACGGCAACGAGGTCGAGCGTTTCTACGTCGACGGCGGTTTCGTCGAGGTGGTGGGCAATGTCGTTTCGTTGCTGACCAATCGGGCTATTCCTGCCGACAAGATCGATGATAAGGCGGCCTATCAGCAGGTGGAAACCGCCCGCAATCAGGCGGCTCACACGCCGGAACTCATGGCTGCCCGCGAGCAGGCCCTGGCCCAAGGCCGCGCCCAGTTGCGCGTGGTGCGCCGAGCGCTTGGTTAGCCTGCTCGGATGTTCTCCGTTTACGATCAAGCCCCTGAGTACCCTGTCCTCACTTCCCAAACCGCCATTTTCGCACCACTGCGGCTTGTCCTCGCATTGCCACGGTCGCCACATAGCCCTCACACGGTTCACAGCTTTCCAGCCACCAATGGGCGGCTTCGTTCGTATCGCCACGAATCGATAGTACACGGGCAGGATCGTCCAGGGTCACGCAGAATTGATTGAGCGGAAACGAGAGCCCGCTACCCACGGCCTTCAACCAGGCTTCCTTCCGCGTCCATCCTTGGAAGAACGCATGCAATTGCCGCTCGGCCGGCACCTGCTGCCACTGCCGCACTTCTTCCGGCGAAAAGAACCTTTCCATTAGCGCAGCCGCATTGGGCATTGGCCGGATCCACTCGACATCGACCCCAATCTCACGGCCAAGCGTACATGCATAGACGGCCAGATCGTGCGAATGCGACACATTGAATTCGACTCCGCAGGCATCCCACGGCGGGCCGAGTTCCGGCTTGCCGTGGACTTGATAGTTCAAGGAGAAGGCTGCGGGGGCGGTCCGAAGATACCGACCCAGCAGCATCCGCAACATGCCTCGACCGGCGATGTAGCGGCTTCGCAGCGATCCGACTCGAAACCGATCGGCCCGACAATGCTCGTCCTCGGACAACACACTCGCGTACTGCCGCAACAAGTCCTCGGGGGGATCCAGCCGCGCAGACCATAGGTGGACCTCCCCGGCAGGCAAGTCGATCTCAGCGGGCGGCACAGGCCAGGAGTATTTCATTTTAGACATTGCTTTAGTAGAAGTGGTGGGACTCGCTGCGCTCGGCCCACCCTACGGGAAAAGCCGCTCGGCCGCTTCAGCCGCCCAAGGGCTTTCCGGGGCCAAGGTAAGGAACTTTTGCCAATGCTGCTCGGCGGTCAGCCGATGCCCCATGTCATCGAGGGTGCGAGCCAGATGATAATGGGCGTCGGCATAGTCGGGGTGATAGCGCAAGGCACCTTCAAAGGCCGCAATCGCCAACTCGCGCTGGCCCGTCTCGGCCAACACGCAACCAAGATTCGCCCGAGCTTCGACGTAGTCTTCGTCGAGTTCGATGGCCATGTAGTAACGCTCGCGCGCGCCGCTTACATCGCCCTGGCGGTAGAGCAACTCGGCAAGCTGAAAACAACCTTCCGAATCGGGGCCGGCGGCCGCCATCGCCGCACGGTGCAGGTCGGCTGCTTCGGACAACCGGCCGGCATCTTCCAACTCGGCAGCCAGGCTTCGCATCTGTTCGGCAGAGACGGACACGTTTTCCACGGAACGCAGTACGCCGACCGCCAGGGCAGGAGGAGATTCGGGAGTAGGACTGGCCGAGCCTGCGAGTCCCATCCGCCACTTCTCCAGTTCGGGCGAAATGGCAAGCGGCGGAAGTTCGGTGCTTTCAAAGTCCAATCGCAACTGGCCGCCGGCCTCGATCAGCCCATCTCCTTGGCGTACCAGAATGCTTTGCCCCTGAACAACGACCGAGGGCTGAAGCAGCGGGCAGTGGACGCTAGGCAGCAAGCGGGCCAGATCAGCCAGTTTCTTTTCGATGTTCTGTGGCGAAACCCCCGCGCGCAGCAACTGGGCCAACCGCTGGGCCGTGACCACTTGCGGAACATCGAAATAGGGCAGTCGCCGGACTTCCTGAGTCGGCAAGATCAACTTGCGACGGTGCCAGCGGCGAATCACCGTGATTGGAATATCCAGCAACTCCGCAAGCATGGCGGGCGTGTAGAGCCGCTGGATTCCGCCCTGCTGCTCGGTCAAACCAAGCTGAAGTTCAGAATGTTCGTGGCTCACGGGGTTGGAATCGTGTGGCAAGCAAAATTCCTCAATGTCCATTGCCCGCCGGAGGCACCGGCATCAAGGATGGCCGATCCCCCGCGCTTGGCGTCGATATTCCAGGCGAAGGTGCGACGGCCCCCGCGCCGCCGTTTTCCGTCGATGGCTTGTAACCCGGTAAACCCGCAGGCGAGTGCGAATCGGTTGCCGGTGCCAACTCCGGCCGCTTTTCGGTGTTTGACGGACTGGGACTGGCCGTGCCGGGGCTTGAAGTCGTCGGGGCCGGCTTTGGAGCTGGGCCGAACGTCGTGCCGCCCGGCAAGGTCGTGGCCGCGCCACTGCCGACGGACGTGTCGCAGCAACTCGGGGCCGAACCGCACTCGTCGATTGGCACGCGATAGCACTCCACGCGCGGCACGGTGTAATTACACGTCACCGGAATCCGCTTCTCCACAACATGGGGAATGCGGACCGTTTCTTCATAGGCCACCATGCGGCAGACCTGGGTCGGCACCTGCTCGACCCGCTCTTCCTGAACCATGCGGCAGGTCTGGTAGGGCACCTTGCGGACCTGCTCCTCGGCAACCATCCGGCAGACTTGCACCGGCACTTTCTTCTCAACCCGCTCGACAACGGGACGGCTGACGGTGTAGGGGATCTTTCGCACGACCTCTTGCTGAACGATACGGCAGGTCTGGTAGGGCACTTTTCGGACGATTTGCTCGCAGCGATAGCTCGTGACCTGGACGGGAATTTGCTCGGTGACGGTTTGCGGCACGTACTGGACCTGCTGCACCTGCTGGGCAACAACATTCGGCTGCCACACGCGAGCCACCTCATAGGTGCCGCGATTGACGGGTGTCCAATAAAGCCCAGCCCGCTGGAAAGCAGTTTGCCCCGTGATCGGATCGACCGCGCAAGTGCCACCCTGCCACGACAACTGATGCTGCCACCAACTTGGCCTGAAGGCAACCTGATTCTGAAAGCCGCCCTGATCGACGAGCTGGGTCCGTTGCGTGACCACGGGCTGCATCACCGTGCGGCACTGAGGACGGTAGACCGTTTCGACCACCGGCCGCTGGACCGTATAAGATTCTTCCCGCTCGGACGTTTCCGTGACCGGGTGATTGACGATCACCCGCTCTTCTCGCTCGGCCGTTTCCTGGACGTAGTGTACGGAGTCGTAGCTTTCGTCGCGAACCTGGGTTTCGTAAACGGGCTTCATCACGGTCACCCGCTCTTCTCGTTCGGCGGTTTCCAGAACCGGCTTGGAAACCGTATAGCGACGCTCGCGCACCTCGGTCTCCCAGACGGGCCGGTAACGCGTCTCGCGGCGCTCTTCGTACTGCGTTTCGCACTCAATGCGATACGAGGTCGTCTGGCGTTGCTCGTACTGCGTCTGATAGACCAACCGGTACTCGTGCCCCTGACAACTCATGCACCCGGTAGGCGAATAAGTATCTTGGGCTGCGGCTGCCGCCGTCCAAATCAAGCCGGCTCCCAACAACACGGATGTGCGAAAAGCGTTCATCGGTTTACCTCGATCATTCTTTGCTAGCACCCTAAAGAGGTGCGATACGATGTTCCCTAACACCTAATTTGCCACACGGAAGAGAAAACTGCAAAGGGCTTCCGTGGGTGTTTTTTATGGATTGACTCATTAATTATAGCCCAGTAATGAGTTAGGTAAAGAAAAATTTTTTCAAGTTCAAAATGTTTGCAGCCGAACCCGGAGCAATTTTTGCAAACCGTGCCGGCAAAGCTTGCGCAACTGGAATAAACAGACCAGGGGGGCAGACGTAGGGTGGGGAGAGCGCAGCGAGCCCCACCAAACAATTACGCAGGGTGCTTGGGCGACGTCCAGCCGATCAGCATGACCGCCACGGCGGCAAGCAAATACCCGCCCGCCCAGTGATAAGGATCGGCGCAGAAATAAGTGTCGCAAGAAAAGTAGCAGGCACACTCCGTGTGCCGTCCGCCCCCGCTCGGCGAGTGGGCAAAACACGACAGTTATTGGTGCGCCGATCCTAAGCAACGCAAGGACAGAATCAACGGTGCCGCGTAGGGACATCGGTTGCCGCTCCGGTCCCAAGGCAATGTCGAGAGAGATCATTGCCATATAGGCCAGGGCGGGCAACATCGCCAACGCCAAGGCCGCGTAGTGTCGCGTCGGCGTCGCGCGGAACGACTGCGCACCTATCTCCAAACCGACGAAAACCAGAGAAGTGATTATCGGATGCCGGATTGGCCGAAGTGATCAACGTCAAGAGGAAGATCATCACGGCCACATTGTCGATAATCAGCCCGAAGAAAGCGTTGATATCGCCCTGTTGGGCCCAAGCGTAGCGGGTTGTCACCGGTTGGTTCTCGACGTGATGAGTAGACGGCTACTTGAGCAACTCCAGGCATCGCAGGCTTTCGTGGTCTCGGGTAAGTAGCTTTCCATCCACGTAAGCCGGGTTGCACCAGTTCTTGCCGCAGACCTTGGTCGAAGAGATCACTCGATACTCCTCTGGATCGGTGGCAATCAGATAGGCCTGACCGCTATCCCCCAGGACGAAAAGATTGTCCTTCATCACCAAGAGCGAAACGAATGCCGCCGGACTGGCCACCGTGGTGGACTTCATCCAGGAGTCCTTGCCCGTCTTGACGTCGAGACAGAAAAGCTTCTTCTTTGGCCCCAATCCGTAGAGATGCCGGCCGACGAGTACCGGACTCGAGAAGTTGATTGCCATATCCTTACGCACCCAGGCCTGCTCGGCTTTCATGCCGGAGCCTGTCGGCGAGATGCGAAAGCCGAGCAACCCGGCCTCGTGCGATGAAACGACGACGAGGTCGTCCCAAGCCACGGGAGTGGCAACATGCCGACTATACGACGTCTTCACCGCCGTCCGCCAGAGCAACTTGCCGCTCTGGGCGTCGAGCCCGACGACGCCGTCTGACGTGAACGACACAACCTGCTTCACGCCGGCCACCTTGGCGACGATCGGTCCCGAGTAGCCGGGGATGTCGTCTTGCGATTTCCAGAGGACTTTGCCACTGGCCTTGTCGAAGCAAACGACGCTTGCCCCATGCCGTCCCCCGACGCCGACGAGGATCCGCTCGCCGTCCACCAGCGGCGGGCCGGTGTAGCCGTGGCGGCTTGCGCCCGGGGCAAGACCTTTTTCGCCGGTGAAGTCGGCGGCAAAATCCTTGACGAAATTGACGCGCCAGATCAGTTTGCCGTCGGCCGTATTGAGACATCGAAACTCGCCGCGGCACGATTGCACGAAAACGCCCGTGCCGTCGACGACCGGCGTGCCGCGGGGGCCGGTGCCCGTGCCATCGGTGATTACCTCATCAATCGGCACATTCCATAGTTCCTTGCCCGAGGCAAGATCGTAGGCACAAAGCGTCTCTTGTTCGTTGCGATTATCGAGACAGAAGACTCGCCCCCGGGCAACCGCGGGGGAGCCGACGCCGTCGCCCAGCTTGACCTCCCAGAGGAGTTTCGGCTCGGCGGGGAGCGTGGAAGGAACGCGGACGCCGGCCGTTACCCAGCCGGTATTCTCCGGCCCTCGCCAGCGAGGCCAATCGGCAGCCGTGGCGACGGCATGGAAGAGGAAGATGGCAAGGCAAACCGAAGGTAGGGAGCGACGAAGTATCATGGTGGGGAAGGTGTCCGTACTCCTACAACTCTTTGCTGACGAGGACCACATCCCCTTCCTGTTCTTCGTTCAGCGAAAAACCGCGGTCGCTGAAGGTCGACAACATACGGGTGTTGTTCTTGGAGACCTCCGCCGCAAGGCGTTTGACGCCCCAACGTTTGGCGACTTCGAGGCAGTAGTCCGTCAGTGTCCCGCCCAGCCCTCGACCTTGCCACTGGTCGCCAACGATAACCGCGTATTCGGCCACCTCGTGCTCGGCATCGGCCACCAAACGCCCCACGCCGGCCAACTTGCGCTGCCCATCTTCCTCGATCTCGGCTACGATCGCAAGCTCGCGATCATAGTCGATGAAGCAGTAGCGGGTGGCCATCTCGTGCGTGGTCTGTTTGATGAGCGAGCTGAAACGGAAACGGATCGATTCCTTCGAGCAGTTGCCCAGAAGCTTGTGCCACATCGGTTCATCTTCCGGCTTGATCGGCCGCAAGATCATCGAGGTGCCGTCCTTGAGTTCCCGCTCGGTGACGTATTCTTCCGGGTAGGGTCGGATCGCCAGGTGCGCGTACTTGCGACCCGGGTGAACCGCCATGTTCCTGTCGACGACCACCCGCGCGTCCAGCGCGATCACGTCGTCGGGGGTGACCAACAGCGGGTTGACGTCCATTTCCTGGATTTCCGGATAGTCGGCGATCAGGTAGGAGAACCGCATCAGGATTTCGATGAGGCGGTCGATATTCGCTGCGGGCTTGCCACGGTATCCGCGGAGCAGTGGCCAGGATTTGAGCGATTCGAGGGCACGTCGAGCCAGCGTTTCGTTCAAGGGCGGCAGGGCCAGTGCCCGGTCCTGGAAGACCTCGGCCGACGTCCCACCCATCCCCACCAAGATGACCGCTCCGAAAATCGGATCCTTCTTCATGCCCATGATCAACTCGAAGGCGTTGGGAATCACGATCATTTTCTGAACCGTCACGCCGAGAATTACGGCGTCCTGTAGTGCCTTCTTCGCCCGTTCGGTCATCTTGTCGAAGGCGTTGCCAACGGCCTCGTCCGAAGCCAGATTGAGTACGACGCCGCCGACGTCCGTCTTGTGCGTGATCTGCGGCGAGTGGATCTTCATCACGACGGGATAGCCGATATGGCGCGCCAGCGAGATGGCGTCATCCCGCGAGCGGGCGGCCAACGGCTTGGTCACCGGGATCTCGTAGGCGTCCAACAACGCCTTGGAGATGTTCTCCGAGAGTACGTCGTGCCCTTCGGTCAGAATCGTGTCGAACAGTCCCCGCATGCGCTGGCGATCCAGGGCGAATGCCATGGGGATCTCGCGAGGCGTTTCATGGAGGATCTCGAGGTTCCGGGCATAGGATACCAGGTGCATGAACGCCCGAACCGCCTTCTCGGGCGTGTCGTAGGTGGGGATTTTATTTTGATCCAACAGCCGACTCCCCTCGGCCACCGTGTGCCCCCCCATCCACGCGGCCAGCACCGGCTTCACGCTTTTTCCCACGCCTTGGACGAGAGCCTGCGCGGCACCCGTCGAATCCGTCATCGCCTGGGGAGTCAAAATTACCAGGACGGCGTCGACATTCGGATCCTGCAAGACGATCTCGACGGTCTTGGCGTAGCGGTCCGGCTGGGCATCGCCCAGAATGTCCACCGGGTTGCCGTGCGACCAGCAAGTGGGCAGAATCTCATTGAGCTTGCCCAATGTTTCCTCGGACAGCTTAGCCAGCGTGCCGTCGTAGCCGAGCAATGCGTCGGTGGTCATCACGCCGGGCCCGCCGGCGTTGGTCACGATCGCCAGTCGGTCACCCTTGGGGGGTTGATGCATTGCCAGGAGTTCGGCACAGTCGAACATGTCCTCGATCTGGAAGATGCGTTCGATGCCGGCCCGCTGAAACGCGGCTGCATACACCGAGTCAACACCCGCCATGGCCCCCGTGTGGGATGCCGCGGCCAGCGCCGACTCCGCAAAACGCCCCGCCTTGTAGGCCACGATGGGCTTGGTCCGAGCGAAGGCCCTGGCCGCCGAAACGAACTCCCGTGCCTCGGTAATCGATTCGATGTAGAGGATGATCGACTGCGTGTCCGTCGCCGAGCCAAAGTAATCGATCAGATCGGCAATCGTCACGTCGAGCATGTTGCCCACCGAAACGAAGTAAGAGAACCCGATTCCCGCGTCGATGGCCCAGTCGAGGACCGACGTGCATAGTGCCCCGGACTGCGAAATGAAACCGATGTGCCCTTTCAACGGCGTCGCAGCCGCGAAACTGGCGTTCAGGTGGATGCTGGGAACCATGATCCCCAAACAGTTGGGACCCACGATCCGCATCCCTGGAAACTTCCGCTGCTCACACCGAATTTGCTCTTCCAGCTTGAGGCCAGCCTCACCGATCTCGCGGAATCCGGCAGAAATGACCACGATGCCCCGCGTGCCAGCCTCGCCCAGCGAACGAACCAACCCTGCAACCGTGTGCGAGGGTGTGCAAATTACCCCCAGGTCCGGAACATTGGGCAGGCTAGGGATGTCCTTGTAGGCCTGAATACCTTGGACCGACTCTCGTTTCGGATTGACCGGGTAGACTACGCCCTTGAAGCCCGATCCCACCAAGTTACGCAACACCGTGCAACCAACACTGGTCGGCACGTCGCTTGCGCCAATGACGGCAACTCGATTGGGATTAAATATCTTGTCCAGATTGCGAATACTCATAATGATATCAGCGTCGTGGAAGGAAGCTAAGAATCCCGATCCTGGCCAGGACACTCATTAGTTCCCAAGACACCCACCCAAATAAAACCATGAAACACCTGCTCGAAAATATACCACGTTGGCGCAGGCTGCAAAAGGGTTTGCGAATAAAAAGAGCGGGAAATTTGCGTGGTGTGCTTGGGATAACAAGAAAATCCCGGATACAATGAGTTTGGCGATTAAGAAGCCCTAGAAAATCGTGGCTCTTCCGGTTCTGGGGGCGGAATGCGAAAATTGTAGGGCAGGGAGAGTGAAACGAGCCCCACCAACTCGGTTTCACCCCGCTTTTGGTGGGGCTCGCTGCGCTCGTCCCGGCCTACGTCTGCACACAGAACCGGAAGAGCCAATTAACAGGATGCAGGCTCGACAAGGGACGGAGTCGAGGTAGAATATGCTATTGGACGAGCCGGTGGCTGGATTACCGGGCGAATTGGTATCGGATAACGCCAAACGTGCAGGTCAAAACATGAAATTTTTAGTTACCGTGAATCGCGATGAGGATGGCGCGTGGATCGTCGAATGCCCTTCGATCCCTGGTTGTGTGAGCCAGGGCAGAACTCGTGAGGAGGCGATAACAAATGTTCATGACGCGATTCGCGAGTGTTTGATTGTTCGCGCAGAGCGTGGATTGCCGCTAACGGTTGAAACTCGCCAAGTAGAGGTCGTTGCCTGATGGCTCACTTCCACGGGTTTGGCCAATCACCCCAACAGTCCAGGTAATGTTGATAAGCCGGCAATTGGGCGGCCTTCTGTTCGAGCCAGGCCTTCACTTCGGCGACGATCTCCTGTTCGGCATCGATCGAGAGCTGCCCGATGAGTACACGACTGCGGAGGAAAACAAAGTAGGTGTCCAACACGTCGCAGCGGCAGTAATCGTTGATCTCGGCCAGCTTACCGAGATCGTAAAGATCCTGGACCATGTTGCCTTGTACGTCCATCTTGCCGGGCTTGCCGAGCAGATTGGCTGCCAGGTTCAATCCGCCATTGAACCGCGTGCTGCCGAAGTTGGTCAGCAATTCGCAGAGGTCAATATGGGCCGTCGTGTTGTAGCGGTTTCGCGATTGCTCGGAAGGTTTGCCGGTCGATTGGAACCAGCCGGGCAGGCTTAGGCCGTAACGGAAGGCGGTCAGTTCCAGGAGCGGCAGATCGAACCCGCGGCCGTTGAAGCTCACGAGCGTCGGCCGGTGATATTTTTCCCAGCCGCGCCAGAAGTTCTCCGTGATCACGTGGGGTCGAAATTGCGGCTCATCGAGTACGACGACATCGACCAAGCGGAAATCGGCGGCAACCTTCCCCACCGCAACGGAAATCGGCATCTGAAACGTGTAAGGAATGAAGTCGCTTTCATACTTCTCCATCAGTTCGGCCCGATAGCGACGAACACCTTCGGCCGGCGTGAGCGACTGGCCCGGGTAGCGGAGTTTGGCCACGAGCGGCGCATCGGCGATGCTTTCAATGTCAAAGACGAGGTAACGGATCGAGTCGGTCATGGGGGGAGGAGTTAGGAGTTAGGAGTTAGAAGTTAGAAGTTGGTCGCCGCTTGCGGTTTCGCAATGCAATGCATCCAACAACTGCGATGATCGGATTTCCTACATGGTAAGCTCTAGCGACCGTGGGGACTAGTGAAGCAGAGAAACCTAAGATTAGAATATAAGGTGAAACGTGCGAAGCCGCCAGCGGCTAACTCCAAAACGAGAATTCAGGAGTTAGAAGCGAGGAGTTAGAAGAATTTTTCCCATCCTAGCTCCCC
>JBAWVO010000066.1:0-24931 GCA_037147235.1 Planctomycetota bacterium
GGGATTCTGTCCCCTAGCCCAGGGTTGCCGCGCAGCGGCTACCCTGGGAACAGGAGAGAATAAGGCCCTACCCCAACGGGGTTGTGTCCCCAGGACGGCACGAATAATTGGATCGCGGAAAAATGGCCGACGTCAGGAATGGGACACAACGCCGTTGGCGTAGAAGGTTTCGTGAATACCGTTTCCCAGGGTAGCCGCTGCGCGGCAACCCTGGGCTAGAGGACATAACGCCGTTGG
This sequence comes from Planctomycetota bacterium, assembly GCA_037147235.1. Taxonomy (GTDB): domain Bacteria; phylum Planctomycetota; class Planctomycetia; order Pirellulales; family Thermoguttaceae; genus JANXQG01. The sequence continues at coordinate 238 of JBAWVO010000066.1, forward strand.
CGTAGGGAATGGATGGGCACGAGCCTCGAAGCTTTCAAGGAATAGCCGCATGGCGCAATGTTCTTCATGGCGATTTTGGGCATGGCCGAGCGAGTTGAAACGCGCGGGTATCGTCGGCATCAATCGCCGGAACGGACATTTCGTCCTCCCCTTGAACCGCCGGGCTTTCTACCCCAGGGTCGATGGAAAACACTTGACCAAGGGCATCTGCCAGACTGCGGGCATTCCCGTGCCGGAAACCTATGCCCTGATCGAAAGCAACGGCGACGTGGGACGGTTTCTGGAGCTTTCCGGCAATCGACCGGAATTCGTGATCAAGCCGGCTGCGGGCAGCGGGGGCCGAGGGATCATCGTCGTCGCCAAGCACGATGGTCAGGAGTTTTTCACTTCCAGCGGGGAACGCTACACGCTGGCCGACCTCCGCTATCACATTTCGGCGATCCTTTCCGGACTCTATTCGCTGCAAGGGCAAGTTGACCTAGCCATCATCGAGCAGCGAATTGTCCGCCACGATGCTTTCGTCAACATCAGCGAAGGTGGCACGCCGGATATCCGCGTCGTGCTCTATCGCTGCGTGCCGGTGATGGCGATGGTTCGACTGCCGACGCGGACTTCGCGTGGCAAGGCGAATCTGCACCAGGGCGCGGCCGGCGCGGGCGTCGATCTGCGGACCGGATGCACCTTCGGCGGTGTCTGCATGGATCGCACGATCGCCACGCATCCCGATACGGGCCACTCGATCGCCGGCGTTCAGATCCCTTTCTGGAAAAATCTCTTGCAAGCCTCGATGAAGCTGGCCGACGGGCTGGAACTAGGCTACATCGGCGTCGATTTCGTCGTCGATGCGAACCTCGGTCCAGTCGTCCTGGAGGCCAATGCCCGGCCGGGGCTTAATATCCAGGTTGCCAACCGCTGCGGTCTTGCGCCGCGGCTGGAGTATCTCGATTCCCTGCCCGCCGAGAGACTACGTCCCGGCTGCCGAGAAGAACTGATCGATACGCTCGCGGCAATGTAGCGAAGAGTGAGGTCGCATATCGCCAGGGCCATTGATGGCCCTGGTTGCCGCAGAGGGTATTCGGCTCGTGCTTTAGGATCGGCGAATCAAGAAAAGTAGCAGGCACACTCTGTGTGCCGTCCGCCCTCCGCTCGGCGATTGGGCAAAACACGACAGTTATTGATGCGCCGATCCTTAGCACGGGTAACACGACCAAAACCGCCTCCCATTCCCCCCGCGTCCCGACCGCCTACGGCGGTCGGGACGCGGGGGGAATGCCCGCCAATCCAAAACCCGTGCTAAAGCACGGGCCGAATACCGGCTGCGCCGGGAAAGACCATGAATGGCCGTAAAGATGCTCGGCGACCGCCTACGCCATTCGCTGGATGCTGGACGCTGGATGAACTGCTGGACTTTCGGCACGAACACCACCCCGGTTCGGCGCGGGTCTCCCGCCCCCGCCGCCACCCATTTCCCTACGCCAACGGCGTTATGTCCCCTAGCCCAGGGTTGTCGCGCAGCGGCTACCCTGGGGAACGGTATCCACGAAACCTTCTATGCCAACGGCGTTGCGTCCCATTCCGGGAATTCGTGGAATTGGATGCGTTTCGCATGTTGCTGCGCGGCAACCCAGGGCCATTGATGGCCCTTTCCGCCATAGGCGGTATTCGGCCCGTGCTTCAGCACGGGTAACACGACCAAAACCGCAGCCCTCCCCCCCCGCGTCCCGACCGCCGTAGGCGGTCGGGACGCGGGGGGAATGGCTGCCAATCCAAAACCCGTGCTAAAGCACGGGCCGAATACCGGCTGCGCCGGGAACGACCATAAATGGCCGTGAAGATGCTTGCCTGCGTCCCTTCCCTGGATGAACGGATGGGCTGTTCGGCACGAACACCCGCTTTCCGCACCCAAAACCGGAAAAGCAAAATTTTTTCGCGGGGCTACTTGTTTTCTGGAATGTTCGGTGTAAACTGTCAGACTGGCCCAAGCCTTCCGTGACCTCACGCGGGCTAGGATGCCCGTTTTGAAGATTCAATTTGCGATGGAGACGTAATGTAAAGATAAAAACCGGCCGATTGACGGCCGCTGAAGACAATTTGATCGACGCGTAGGCGTCAAAGTTCTGCTTCCCGACAAATCGCTAACCTGAGCCGCAAGGCTCTTGCAAGTGAAGCAGTGCTTGGACCCGCGCTCCGAAAGGAGTGCCGGGCCAGGTGCTGTTCACTTGCCCCTTTAGCGAGGGTGTCTGGAGCGGTCTTGGTTTCCGGCGCTCCTTTTTCGTTTCTTGAAACGAAAACAAACGCCCGATCCGCTTACCCGAAATTTTTCAAGTAGGTCAGGCTTTCCAGCCTGACGTTGCCCGGTTCACTGTCAGGCTGGAAAGCCTGACCTACAGCAGTTTTGACATCTTGGCGGGTGGTTGAAATTTTTACCACCGTGGCAAAGGCTGACGTAGCCCGAGTTTCGATTGGTGTGTGGCGTTGGATGTGGATACGAAAGACTGTTTTGAGGAGACGTAAATGTTTAGTAAGTTTTCCATGAGAAGCAGTTACTGTGCTGCTCGGTCGTTGACCGTTCCCGTTACGAGCTTTGTGGCCATAGTGCTACTGGTGGCATCGTTGGGGGTTTGTGCAGATGTCTACTGGACTTTACCCGCAGGACAATCGGGCAACTGGTCCGACGCATTGAACTGGGGCGGGACACAACCGACCAGCAATGACACCGCCTATATTGTCAACGGCGGGACCGTGGCCATCACTCTGTCAGGAGAAGTCTGTACTACGCTTTCCCTTGGCAACAGTGCTGGGAGCGGAAACGTGCAAATGACGAGCGGCAGCCTCTCCTCACCTACACAGTACATAGGCTACTCCGGGGCGGGAACTTTCGCACAATTCGGCGGAACTAACTCCGCCAGTACGCCCTACCTCGGTAGCGAGTCCGGCAGCAGTGGGACCTACAACCTGAGCGGCGGGATATTATCTTCATATCAGCAGTACGTTGGCTACTCCGGCACAGGGAATTTCACGCAGTCGGGCGGAACCAACTCTACCATTCAGTACATCTGGCTCGGCTACAACACCGGAGGCAACGGAACTTACAGCCTCACAGGCGGACAGATGTCCACAATTTCGGAGATAGTGGGTAGTTCCGGCATAGGGAACTTCACGCAGTCGGGCGGAACTAACTCCACCATCAATCACGTTATTATCGGCCAAAACGCCGGCAGCAGTGGATCATACAGCCTCAGCGAGAACGGCCTGTTGAGCCCGAAGGGAACACTGGCGGTGGGCGGCCACGGCACTGGAACCTTCCTGCAATCCGGAGGAACTAACTCCCCCGGCATGCTCGCGCTCGGCGAAAGTAGTGTCAAAGGCACAGGAATTTACAGCCTCACGGGTGGTGTGATATCTTCACCTTCGCAGTACGTGGGCTACTCCGGTACGGGAACCTTCACACAATCTGGCGGTACCAATACCGTACCAGGAATCTCCGGCATCTTCTGTCTCGGTTATTATGCTGGCAGCAGTGGAACATACAACCTGAGTGGCGGAATGTTGATCCTGCCGTCGCTGAACCAGGGTTCTGGCACGGCTGTTTTTAACTTCAGTGGTGGGATAATCAAGGTCATCCGCGACTTTTCCACCAACGTCCCCATGACGCTCGGCACCAGCGGAGGTGGGGCCACATTCGATACTGCCGGCTACACCCTGACCCTCGCCGGTTCCCTCTCCGGCCCAGGCAGCCTCACGAAGATCGGCAATGGCACACTATTTTTGCCAACCAGCAATACTTACAGCGGTAATACCGTAATCAGCAGCGGCTCGCTCGCTCTAGGCAATACGTTGGCCTTGCAACAGAGTACGCTGGAGATCGGCGGCAGCGGCGGATTGAGCTTCCGATCCCTAACCTCCGCAACCCTCGGCGGGCTGTCTGGCCCAGGTACTCTCAACTTGAGCAATACCGCATCCGTCGCAGTGACGCTAAGCGTAGGTAATAACAACGCTAGCACCACATACGCTGGTGCGTTAGGGGGAGCTGGCAGTTTGACCAAGATTGGCATCGGCACGTTGACACTAGCGGGCAGCAACAGTTATAGCGGAGCAACGACGATCAACACAGGCTCGCTGATCGCCGGAGCTGTCAACACGCTTTCGACCAATTCTGCCGTGACCATCAACGGAGGACTGCTCGATCTCACTGCTGGATCTCAGTCGATCGCATCATTAACTGTAACGAATGGTGGCCAGTTGAATTTGAAGATCGGTAATCTCTTGCAGAACCTCGGCACGTCCATGTTGAATGGTACGCTGAATCTCTCGGGCACAGCCGCCGGTTCGACCATCAAGCTGATGTCGTACTTGTCGCTTTCAGGCTCGTTCACCACGATCAGCGGTATTCCGACCGGTTACAGGTTGGCCTATAACCCAACTGAACTCGACCTGATTTCCGGCCTACCAAATAACTCGATTCTGTCTGCTTCATCTTCGAGTCTGGTTTTCGGCCGCGTCATGTTGAATCATATACCGACGAACAACATCACGATCGGCCTTAGCGGCGGTACCAGTGCAACGGGCTTTTCGTCCTCGGCGAGCGGCGGCGTAACTGCCTTGGCTAATGGCAATGGCCCGGGGGCAATTCCGCCTTCGGGCAGCGTCACTGTTGGATTGATTAACGCCACGGGGGGATATAGCGGCACGGTTCAGGTACAGAATAGCGGCGATGCAGGCGATGGCTACGGTCCCAGCAGTGCAAGTGCTGGAAAGGGCAATGCTCAAGGCCCGATTTCCATCAGCGTGACCGGGACGGTGGTCGCTAATCGCATGGTGACATCCAGTTCAGCGAGCTTCGGCCTGGTTCACCGTGGGGCCTTGCTGAACCAGGGTATCGCGCTCTCCACCACCGGCAGCGACAGCCAGTATACCCGCGTGACCGTGGCCAACGGCAGCGACGGCTTTCTCACGATCAACGGTGGCAGTAACGCCACGTTCAACAGTGCGTTGGTGACCGACAACCGTGTTCTTTCCGGCACGGCCGGCACGGCAGGCGTGTTCAATGGCACGGTCACGCTGACGACCAGCCGCGAAGGTCTTACCGGCGAGTCGCCGATCAACGTGCCGGTGAACTATAGCGTCCAGGTTTTTTCTGGTAGCGGTGTCTGGAACGGCAACAGCAGTTTATGGAGTGCTACCGGCAACTGGACCGATAGCAATGGCTCCGGTATCCACGCCGCCCCCGGCACCTTTGCCGGTTTTGCAAATACCGATACGGCAACCTTCAACGGCTCAGGATCGGTTACCGCAATCGACCTGACCGGAACCAGCCCAAGTCTCAAGGCCCTGAGCTTCAGTAATTCCAGCTACACGCTCTCCGGTAGCAGCCTGACGCTCAACAGCAGCACGGGTACGGCGACTCTCACCGTCAGCAGCGGGACGCAGACGATCAACATGCCGACGACGCTTGCCAGCAACGCCAACTTCGCGATCAACGGCGGGGCATTACTGCTGAACTCCACGATCAGCGGATCGGGCGGGTTTACCAAGAGCGGGGCAGGTCGGTTGACCTTGCCTGAAGCCAATACGCTAAGTCGCTGTTCAAAAATAACTTAGCCGTTTATATCCAGGCATCTTCGTATTTTCCGGGGTTTCTTTGGGAATGGCTAAGTCCACGAAAACGAAACGGCTAAGTTATTTTTGAACAGCTCCTAAGTTCGACGGGTTCGGTTGCGATTGCCCAGGGCACGTTGGCCGCTCCGTTTGGACTTTCGCACGGTGGCGGCGGCATCACGCTGGCTACCGGCGGGACCTTGGAGGCGGGCGTAAGTGTCAAGCGAGCCATAACAGGAACTGGAACCGTAACCGCAACCGATGATCTTACCATTGGCAGTTCATCACAATCTGGCCAGTTCAATCAGGGTGGCGGCGCGAACGTCGGAGGCACGCTCAACATCGGCGGCAATGCTTTTGCGGTCTTCTCAAGCGATACGGCTATCCTCGGCAGCCAAACGAACCTTAGCAACGGCGGGAGCCTGACCACTCTCGAAGGGGCACAACTTGGCAACGCCGCGACCGTGGACGCGACCAAAATCCTGACGGCTACCGGCAACGCCAAGATCAATGGCGATTTCGTCAATAACGGCGTAGTCAACGGCCCAGGCGGCGACCAGTGGCTAACCTTCACCCAAGACGTAGAGGGGGGTGGTGTTACCACGGGGAACATTCACTACGGCAAAATCTATAGCCCCGGCAATAGCCCGGCTATTGTTTCGGTCGGGAATGTTTTGCTCGATCCTACCAGTGTTTTAATCATGGAGTTTGCTGGGGACACGTTCGGTATGTACGATCAACTCGACATATCCGGGCTGGCCACACTCAACGGCACACTGTACGGGGAACTTTTGGGCGATTTTACGCCGTCCGTCGGTGATACTTTCCATATCTTCAACGGAAAGACAGACGGTAAATTTGTACGGACCATTTTGCCGGAATTGAATAATGGTTTGAGGTGGAACGACAGCAACCTGTATTTGACTGGCGAGATCAGTGTAGTGCCCGAACCCTCCACCTTCGCCCTCCTCGGCGGCGTGTGTTTAGGGCTGCTGGGCTATCGTTGGCGGAGGCGGCGGCAAAAGCGTTCTTTGTCACTTGCTGGGGAAACGGCCCTTTCCGGCCAGGCTGGAACCGATTTGCAGGAGAACGGACCAGACATCTTGTCGATGCCCTCTCGATGGACAACATCGGCACGGCGGGCAGCTTGAGCGCAGCCAGTGTGGCTCGGTCAGGAGACCGGCCACAACCGGGGTCGGAGACCAGCCACAATAAGTGACCTTGGGGAGTTTCTGCCCCAGAGGGGCATACGAGAATAGCCCAGCGATTTATCGCTGGGTAAGAAGCAATCGAAACCGAAAGTCCCAGAGGGACGACTGAGATTTTTTTCGCTCAATCGTCCCTCTGGGACTCATGTTTTGATCGCGTTGCGAACCCAGCGATAAATCGCTGGGCTATTTTCAATCGTCCCTCCAGGACGGGGAAACCCATAGGCTGCCTTCGCCGAAACGACTGACCGAAGGTCTCCCCGGCGAATGGGAGACCTTCGGTCGGTCGTGTGGCTCGGTCGGAGACCGGCCACAACAGGGGAGACCGGCCACAACAGGGGGCGGTTCCTTGCTTTCTTTCCTATTTTTCTGCTCCTCATATTTCTGTCGAAAGATTTTATTAGTATTCACCGCGAGAGAACACAAAGGGCGCAAAAGAAAGATTCTATTCTTTGCGTTCTCTGCGCTCTTTTGCGGTGAATCCGCTTGAATCCCTCGGTCAGGAGACCGGCCACAACAAAGCCTGGGCTGTTTTTTGCCGGTGAGATACTGGACATGGATAGTCCAATCGGCGGTTACAATTTTCAGGCTGCCTTTAGGATCGGAAGGCCCCAGGAATGGGACACAACGCCGTTGGCGTAGAAGGTTTCGTTGACTGCATCCTCCGTAAAAGTAAATGGATTCCCGGCCCACGACCGTGTGAGCCCTGGCATCCAGGATAGCAGAAATGGCCCAAGAAGTCTAATTAAATATGGCGTAATAAACCGCGCATGACACCCGCCATAAGTGCTGCTTTTATGGTTTAGTAGGGTTTATGGGCATGGCGAGACCGCCATATTTAATTAGACTACAACGCTGCTAGCGTGGCACGATGACGGGGACAAGAATGAGGGGAAACCCAGGAGTCGGTCTAAGCAACAAGGCCAGAAAAATCGCTGCACTCGGGGCGTGGCTCAAGCTGCTTCTTCAGTTCAAGAGCTTTCGCTCAGGTTGGCAGTTTCGAGGGAAGCAGAAACTTGACGCTACGCGTCGATCATTGTCTCAATCACGGCCATCAAGGCCGGTTCTTATCTTTGCATTACTTCTCCGTTAAATCCAATCTTCAAAATGGCCCAGCCCGAAGTGGTTTCACGCAGGGCAAGTACCAGCTATCAGTTTATTCCGCACAAGAAGGTTTGAAAAGTGGGCATGAAAAGATTATCTGGCAGAGAAGCGTACCAGATGATAAATGGCGGAAGTCTATAGTTGACAAGGCTTTGAGTGCTGCAACAAGCAGGAAAGACACCCAAAAGGATTATGCTTTGCCTCCACTAATCGCAAGCTAGCCGCCCAGAAAACGGGTGATCGGGCACTAAAGTGTCTTTTCGGTCGAATCCGTGCAGAGTGCCCGCTCAGACGTGCGGAAATGATAGAATGGGCTATCAGGAGGGCCAAAGTACCCGAAGGTAAGGCAATAGACCAACTCACACCGTTCAACGAAAGGCGAATCATGGAAAGAGTATCCGAAAAGACCGCAATCAAGCCGCCTATCCGGCAGCCCATGTGCGACGATGACATCCTCCGCTTGCTTGCAGATCACCAGGGCCACACCATACCCGAGATGGCCGCCCATTTTCGCGTTACCCAGACGACTATTCGTAGCCGACTGAATCGTTTGATGCTTAAACAATCCGTTACCCGGAAATGCACGAACGAGCAGACGCGGGGGCGTGGGCGGCCAAAGCACCTGTACTTCATTACGAGCCAGTCGGCAGATCAAGGGACTACTTGACGAGATTCGCGGTCGCCAGGCCGCTCCGTCAACGTGAACGCCGCGTTTTACTTGGCACGCAGGTCTTACTCGCGTTTTAGGAGTTGGGATCGCCCATCCCCAGTCTCGACCAACAAAACCCGAGAGCATCGAGAGTGAGGATTCTGTCCTCTGCAAGAGTGCCACATTTCTTCCGGTGCCGCAAGTCGGCCAGCCTCACCGACAGACCAGCCAAGGCGAGCGATGCGGCAGGCCGTAGGCGAGATCGATAGCGGCGGCAGGTTTCATGGTTATACTTTTTGGCCCCGTCTCATTTCGGAAACCACTCCATTACGGCTTCGACGACCAGATCGTGCCCCTTGCGGTTAGGATGATTGACTTGCGACATCAGGTCTTGGAGCTTGTGGCCGGTATGGACGTACTGACCAAATCGGGCATTAGAATCCACGAGCCCGCAACGGCACTCCTGTGCGAGCAATCGAATCTGCTCGGCATGCCGATTAAGAGGATCAGCAGGATCGTCAAGCTTTGCTGACAAATCTCCGGTGGGCGTCAGCAGCAGCAGATTGACCTTTTGGGCCTGGGCCTTCTCAATCATCGACTTCCAGGCTTTCTTGGCCCGCAGTAATCCAATTCCCCGATCATTTAGGCCGTAGTCGATCAGCACCAGATCAGGTTTCAGGGTGAGGACATCTCGCTCAAATCGGGCTGCCCCTGATTCGGAAGCCTCTCCGCCGATCGCAGTGACGATGACGTTGATGACCGCCATAGGATACCGCTCTTTCAGGGCTCGATGGATCAGGTGCGGATAGGCATTAAACGTATCGACGACCGGCGTCTTGAAATAGCCTGCCGGTACGCTGTGGCCGTGGCAAACGAGATTGATGATCCGGTTTTTGGGCCAGTGTTGCTTGAGAAGCTTAGAAATGTCGGCTAGGTAGGCGGCTGGCTCCGCAATGCCTAGCGGTGCAATCGGCTGCTGTGTGAAAGCCTGATGGGCATGTGCAAAGAAAGCTGCTGCCAGGACCATCTGGAACTTGTATCGTCTCGGATTCATAAGGTCTCCAAAGTTTGCTGGGCATCTCCCTGCGTGGATCGGTCGGTTCTTCTTTTGCAGCAATTATACACCGCCAAGATCCATCCGCAACTGTTTCCACAAGGACGGAAACCTCATCGGCCGGATAGATATTCATCTCAAAAACAAAAAGTACAGTTGCGATGACGCATGGGCAGCCCTTTTCCTGCCAGAATACGTGATATTCTCCGGCTGATCGCTATACTTGCGGGCGACAGAGTACTGGATTATACTCGTGAGACGTCGGCTAGCAGCAGGGGTGCTGTGACGCGGTGCATCCCACTCAGACTCGGGGTGCATCGTGCCGACGTTTAGCGAGACTGGGGACATAAGCCGATCCGCTGGCATCGTAGCATCACGGAAGGCAAGATTTGCGTGCGGAACAGGCTAGATGGTTATGACCTAATATTGGTGGTCATCAAGCCTTCGTTTTACGCCTTCGCCACGCCCATCCGGCAAGGATGAGGAAGGGACCGCCTGACTTTGCGTTCCCTGTTGCTGTGCGGTTTGCAAAGATTTACGCAGTCGGCTCAAGGCTTTGCCATAGTCGTCTGATCGAACCCAAGATCCTCGCCCTCGTGCAGCACTATGCCGATCTGTTCCAGGCTGCCGTGGCGGCCGTTGTACCAGAGCAGCCATTTCTGGCCGTCGAAGATGGCGTACGGCTTGTAGCACGCATCGTGATCCCACTTGCCTTTTCCCGGCCAAATGATCGGATTGCCTGGATGACGCTGCCAATGGGTGATTCCGTCCTTGCTGCGGGCCAACCCAATCTTGGCACTGGATTCGTCCTGGAATCCGATGTAGAATATCACGTACCAATCGTCGCACTTCACGACTTGCCCCCCGGTCACTTTGTGTCTTTCCCAGGGATTCTTCGGATCAGGACCGAAGACCGGGTTGCTAGCATATTTCGTCCAGTTCAGCCCGTCGGGGCTGGTGGCGTAACCGATAGCATTCGGTTCACCTTGCTCGCCCCCCGAGTACCACATGCGGAAAAGCTTCGCTGATTCGTCCCACAGCACGGAGGGACACATGACGGCAATGTTCTTTTCCCACGGCTGATCGAAAGAAAGTACGGGCTTGTCGCTCATACGCTTCCACGTCACGCCATCCGGACTCGTCGCGTAGCCGATCCATGAATGACCGCTACCCACGCCCGGCCTAACTTGTCCGGTATACCACATGTGATAGATATTGCCCTTCTTCAGCACGCAGGGGCGGTTGATATCGTCCTCCCAACCCGAGGTCTTCCTGGGTGAAAGCACAGTCACTGGCGGCTCACTCCAATGGATTCCGTCCTTGCTCTCGACGAGTGCTACGCTCTGCTTGGGCCGCCATGAGAGCCACATCCGGTAAGTTTCCCCATCTTTTAATACCGAGATATCGAAGCAAGTGCCGTACTTACCGCCCATGACTGGATTACCGAACTTCTTCCAGCCAACGGACGTTTCGGGAGAGACGACTTCCGGATTGGCAGCATGGAGCGATGCGAACGCAGCCAGTGGAGCCAGAAGCACGGCAGTGGCATAGGCAATGAGATTGTGCCTTGTTGTCTTGTTCATCGGGTAATTGTCTTTCGTAATAGAGCGTTGCAGTACATCGTCTGCTTCCGCCTTCGCCACCACCAATCCAACGGCCCCAAGGCACCGCCGCAAGCCCCCCTAGATCAGGCGGTTCTCTTCAGCGTTCAGTGATCTGAATCTTCCGAAACTGGATTACATCCCCTTCGGCGGTCAGGGAGATCGGGCCGGCGATGATGTCACAACCTGTAGCTTGATTCACTTCCTGCCCGTTGATTGTCAGCGTTACCGTGCCGCCGATGGCAGTGATCTTGTAGCGGTTCCACTCGCCGGGCTTATGGACAGCACACTTGATTCGCTGGAGGTTTGTCAATTTGCCGAACTGCTCATGCTGTACTCTCTTCAGCCGCTCAGCAAGACCGCTCAGTTCATAGCCATCTAGGCCCCAGAAGTCGCCCTCTGAACCGGCGTTAAGCTGGGCCTCTAAACTTTTTGGCCAAATTCCGTCCTTACCGCTCATGCGTAGAAGAACTCCTCCGTTTCCTGGTTTCGTGCCCGGCGGGATTCGCCATTCGAGGACGAGCACAAAGTCGGTATAGGCTTTCTCGGTGTAAAGGTATCCCTTCGGCAAACCTTTGCAGGACAGCACTCCGTCCGCCAACTTCCACACCTCACCGGTCTTTATCAGCGGGTCATGGAATGATTTCCAGCCGGCGATCATACCGTCCTCGGCCTGGGCAGTCAGCAAGGGTGTTCCTTCGACCCTATCTGCGGCTAGCGACGGCCCACTCAGGAAAAGAACTATCATTGAGGCCGTAGCCATCAGATTCCATCGCATCGTAGTTTCCCCTGACATCATCAATTTCATCTTATGAACAAAATGTACGGTGACGTAAATCCGGCAAACATATCGGCTCCTATAACGGCTCCCGTTTCTTCTCAGCGTTCAGTTCAGGCCCGACCTTCCTTCGCTTGCACGTCACGCTATACTCGACGCGTTGCTTCTTCCCAGGCGATAAATCCATGAAATACTTGACGTGCTGCTGATCGACTCGTTCGACGCGGCCGGTGATCGCGTGCAAATCGACATAGGCTCCAGGCTCGTTGCTCGTCCAATCTTTGGGTTCGCCTTCCGAACCCCACAACACTACGTTGGCGTCAAACTGCCTTTCGACTTCGATCTTGGCTGGTACGGGCTTGCCAGAGATAAGCTCTTCCTCGTAGAAAAGGGTTTCATCGTAGTCGATCAGGTCGAAATACAGAACGAACTGGTCATCAAGCCGTCGCTTGTACTGCCGGGCGACGACGTTGCCAATCTTCTGGTCTTTGAGCCTACGGCAGATCGTGATGTCCTTATCCGGGCCGACATTCACCTCAACCCGGTCACCGATAGGTACGTACTTGGTCTCCGTGCCGCCGACGTAGGCTAGGTCTTTGTTCTTGTACTCGGAAAAGAGTCTGACCATGCCGTTAGGCAGCGGCGAGAGGCCAAGATTCTCCATCGCCGAAAGCTTCTTCTCTTTGCCCTTCTCGTCGAGCAGCTTGACGTTCTTAAAGCGATAAAATTTGGTAAAGCCCTGGTCGCCGGTACGTTCGGTAAGCTTGTAGATTGATTCAAGCGGGACTTCAGCCACTTTCAGGGCCACCAACCGCTTGGGCTCCTTGTCTTTAATGTCTTCGCGGCCGTCGATCGTGAAGAGGAAGTATTCGGATAGGCCCTGCTTGATCACCTCCTTCGGCTTATGGCCACCTTTGCCTTCTCCTCGACGTTCGTCCCCCAGAGCAAGGTCCAGGGCGTCATATTTTTCCTTGCGGCGATGCGAAAGCTCCCGCCATTTATTGGCATCGGGATAGACGATAGGCGGTTCATCAGGAAATCGGCTGGGCGACGGCCTTCTCGCCAGATCGGCAATCTTCTCCACTAGGTTGATCTTGCCTACGACCAACCGCGTTTGGGCATTGTCGTAGACCTCGCCCGAGCCGTTCGTCACCCGCACATAACCGGTTACATTGAGCTTGGTTTCATCTTCGTTGGCGATGCCGACGTAATCAGCACTCCAGGTGATGCCACTCGCAAAATATCTGATCTCGACGGGAATCTTGCCGGCGATCTGACTCTTGATGTTCCATTGCAGGGCGTCGTTACGGCCCGAGGGGAAAGTCGTGTCCACCAGATCGACCTTATCTTGCTTGTCGAGAATACGGAACTCTATGCTCGTAGGGTCGATGAGCGTGTTCGCCCAAGAGAACTGAATGCGGTTGACACCCTCCTTGACCGTGAGGAGCCGGTGCTCGCGAACCATCGTGATATCTTCGCTGTTATAGATCGTAAGCTGCGTGCCTTCTCGCGTGGGGAGTGTAACCAGATCGACGGCTGCCAGGGCCGGGGCAACGAGAACCCAAGGCAGAAATAATCGTACCGCGAGCAAGCCGATCCGCATGTTTTCACTCCATCTCACCGCAGCAGCGTGTTGAACCTCGACGGAAACCTAATACCGTCGGTACTTTTTGAGGATTGTCACATACAGATCATATTTCTTGTCGATCGTTGTGGGTGGCAACTTCATCTCAAACTCCGCGTTGCTTACGTCAATCCGTTTCGCATTGAACAGCTCGGCGTAGGGAATCTCCTTTTCTTTCTGCTCGTTCCGCTCGCCCAGAATCTCCTTCAAGACCACCTTTTCGATGATCCATTCTCCATCGAGGTGCTCCTTGATTGTCAGCGGCACGGAGATCGGATCGCCCTTCTCGGTCTTGAAGTTCTGCAAACGATAGCGATAGCGTGTCCGCTGGTTGCGGAACTGAGGTTTCGTGACGCCCTCCTTGCCATCGATCGTGAACCGCGGAACGACAATCTCGTCGAAAGCCGCCTTGGGGCCGCCTTCCGGGTCCATCGTGAATCGCTCGACCTTCACGTCCTGAGCCACGCCCACGTAGAGATCCAACTGGGCAAAGAGCGGAGTATACTGTGCCCAGTCTTCACCCAGGAAAGCCTGGCTGCGGACGGTATCGCCATCACTCTTAGGCTCCTTGATGAAGAGCCGCACCTTGCCGTAGGGTAGCGGAAAGCCGCCCATTTGGTTTTCTGTGTCGTTTATCACCCGATAATACATCCGGGTCCGCTGCTGATCCACGGTGGCGTCGAAGACATAACGCTTGGCAATCGGTACATCGGCGAACTTGGCGGCCAACATCCGCTTACGCTCGCCGTTGTTGAAATACCGCACCGAGGTCTTGCCAACGCCCGGCTGCACGATCATCTCGCCAAAACTCTCGCCCGAGGTGTTCGTGACCGTCATATAGACCTGCATCAGAAGCTTCTTCTCGTCATTCTCGACGACCCCTTGATAGCTCGGTTCGGCGGCCATATTGCCGATGAGGTAAGAGATACGGATTACCGCCGGGCCGGCATTCGCGGCACTCACGGTCCAGTAGAGGGCGTTTTCATTGGGCGGGTAGTTCGTATTGAGCACGTTGACCTCGCCGTCGGCTTTGATTACGCGGAAGACGATTGATTCCTTGTCGATATTGATGTTGGCCCAGGAGAAATCGACCTGGTTGCGGCTGGCCTGGAGATTTACGGTCCGCTCCTCCTCGACCAGGGTATAGCGGCCATTTTGAATATCGACCCGCACGCTATCCCGCTCGGGCAGCGTGGTCAACTTGATGCGGGCTTGGGCAGGGATGGCAAAGACCAGCAGCAGCGTGCCGGCAAGGGCGATCATAAGCATAGTCTTCATGGTATTGGTTCTTTCAGAATTATGGTGTTCAGGTATTTGTAGGATGGACTTCCAAGTCCGTCCCCGACAAAAACGGACGGACCTGGAGGTCCATCCTACGATGTTGAACGGTTCCATTACAACGGCTCTCGCTTTCGTTCGGTGTTGAGTTCCGGCCCCTGCTTGAGACGTTTATAGGTGACCTTGTAGTTCACAAGCTGCTTCTTGCCAGGCTTGAGATCGAGGAAATACTTGACATGGTTCTGATCCACTCGCTCGACTCGGCCGGGAACTTGGTGTAAATCGACGTAGGCCCCCTCTGCCTTAGAATCCCAGTCCTTCGGTTGTCCTTCTGGACCCCAGAGCACGACGTTGGCGTCAAACCGCCGCTCCAGCTCCACTTTGGCATCGACCGGCTTGCCTGAAACCAGTTCCTCCTCAAAGTATAATGTCTCGTCATAATCAATGAGGTCATGGTACAGGACGAAGTTATCGTCCAGTCGCCGCTTATACTGGCGGACCACGACATTCGTCGTCTGCTGGTCCTTCAGCCGGCGGTGAATCGTAATATCCTTATCGAGACCGACATTGACTTCGACCCGGTCGCCGATAGGGACATACTTTGTCTCGGTGCCGCCCACATAAGCCAGATCTTTGTTCTTGTACTCGGAGAAAAGCCGCACCATGCCGTTGGGCAAGGGCGACAAACCAAGATTCTCCATGGCCGATAGCTTCTTTTCCTTGCCCTTTTCGTCGAGCAGTTTGATATTCTTGAAGCGGTAGAACTTGGTGAATTGCTGGCCGCCATCACGGTCGGTGAGTTTGTAGAGGCATTCCAGCGGCACCTCGGCCGCCTTGAGAGCGATAAGTCGCTTGGGTTCTTTGTCTTTGATATCCTCGCGACCTTCGATGGTGAAGAGGAAGTATTCAGAAAGGCCTTGCTTTACGACTTCCTTTGGTGCCTCAGGTTTCCTGGCAAGTTGCTCCGCGTCCAGAATCGCGTTACTAAAAGCGAATCCCCTGGCTCCTGCTCCTGGCATCTTGGCCGGGGCCGAAGCTGCCGGGGCCGGACAAGGCACAGGCTGGTCGCCCGGCGGTGGCCTTCTCGCCAGGTCGGCGATCTTCTCCACGAGGTTGATATTACCCACCACCATGCGGGTCTGGGCATTGTCGTAAAGTTCGCCAGAGTTATTGAAGACGCGGACGTAGCCGGTCACGTTGAGCTTGGTTTCGTCTTCATTCGCTACCCCCACGTAATCGGCCGCCCAGGTGATGCCGCTGGTGAAGTAACGGATCTCGACAGGAATCTTACCAGCAATCTGACTTTTGATGTTCCATTGCAAGGCTTCATTGCGACCCGCTGGAAAGGTGGTGTCAACCAGATCGACCTTGTCCTGCTTGTCGAGGATACGAAACTCAATGCTTGTGGGGTCTATGAGCGTATTGGCCCAAGAGAACTGAATGCGGTTGATGCCCTCCTTCACGGTCAGCAAGCGATACTCCCGGACCATGGTGATGTCCTCGGAGTTATAAATAGTGAGCTGCGTACCTTCTCTGGTGGGGAAGGTACCTAGATCGACGGCAGCTTGGGCGGATGCCAAGAAGGCCAGAAACAGCGATAAAGACGGCCAAAATAGACGTTTAACCATGATAATCCCTTTTGTTAGAGTTCCATCTATCGTAATACGGGGCCCGTGAATTCGCCACTAGCCCCGGAATAGACGTGGAATAGACGCTTGGCGGCGAGAATTAGTTCCAAGCCCCCAGGTTGGAAGACTTAGCCGTCTACGAGATAGCCCCATACGGCAATCACAACCGATCCGATCAAGCCAGTTGCAACAATCAGCCGCACGCTTCGCAGTCCCAGCGACATGATTTGAAATGCCATTACCACCGGTCTGTTGCTTTCCTATTCCCGCCGCATTCTACTTCCGCCACCAGCCACGGGCAACCAATCGCCAGTATCGCCGGTAGGCAACGCCCACCGCTCGTGCCGCCAGGTTGTCCACCCCCGGATAACAACCCGTCGGAGTGGGGCGGTCGCAAACCCCGTGTTTTCCCGAGGAATTCGCGGGTCGCGGACGATGGCTGAGTGGGCGAGTCACCTTGCTTGTGGGGTCGGTCGGCCCCGGCACGACGCAAAGCGGCAACGGCGATAAAGACAACCTCAGCCACAGGCTGGCGATGGTTCGGACACCGGTGACAACATGTCCATGGTGGTAGCTGACAGGATCTGCGATGCGGGCAGCTTGTGCCCAGAGCACGTCTTGTGATGGGACTGACGACCACCTAGTCGAGTGCATATACCACCTAGTAATCAGTGAGTCATTCCCCACAAGAGCGGTCATTGCCTCATTTGAGGCTCGCGGGGACGCCGAAACCTATCAGCCTCATTTGAGGCTCGTGGGGATGGCATTCATCCTGGCTCCCACCGGCTGCAACAGTAATTCGGAGTAGGCAGTGGTAAAGCGTGGGACTTGGCAGGTTTGGCCACAGGAGGGGGTGAAACGATGGCGAGCCGAAGCACAATTTTGTTGTTAAGATGAAAATCTAGGCACGGCGAGCTTGCCAGGAACAATCAACTTGGGCCTCAACTGCCCATCCGGCCGCTTTCCATTGGTCATCGTCGATAGCGAAAATAGGCATTCTTGGTCACAGGGTTAATGGATCGCAGAATGCGTCCTGAGCGAGCCTGTTGGAGAAGGCGAAGAATACCGTGGTCAATCAGGTGCCGACGTTCGCGCTTCCGCCTTGACATTCCACGAATCGCCAGTGCATTTGAGCGTGGTGACGGCGGGGTAGGATCGGCTATTTGAATTCGTCGTCCAAGGGGATTGGGAATCCAGTAGAACCACCAATAAGTGGCACTTAGGCGACCTTGGAATCTCAAAAATGTGGTTCAGGCAACTCTAGCTTGTAGGTTCACCATGTGCGAACAAATCGTGCCTCACGGGACGGAATATTCGGCATGTTCCGTGCAAGCGGTTCGTCAAGCCAGCCTAATCCAAGCGGTCTGCCCAATTCAGATTCAGTTTATTCGCCAAATGACCAAATTCAAGACGCTGGCGAAGCTAACCCAGACCAGATACGGCAGAAGCAGAATGCCTGATACCGAAGACCGCTGCCAAAACGTCAACATCGTCGCCGCAATGACCGTCCAGAGTAGAAGCACTTCCACGAACGATCACTTCTCCAACTCTGCCTCGATTACCTTCAGCACGTCGGGATCTTCAGGTTTTGTTCGAGGGCCGAAACGAGCAACAATTTCCCCGTTGCGGCCAACGACGAACTTCTCGAAGTTCCAGCTAATCTTTCCCGGCCCGACAGGCTTCGTATCGAGTGCGGTCAAGTTTTTGTAGAAATCGCAGGCTGCTTCACCGTTGACCTCGACCTTGGCGAACATATCGAAACTGACGCTGTAGTTGATCCGACAGAACTCTTTGATCTCCTCGGCAGTTCCCGGCTCCTGGGAAAGGAATTGATTGCAGGGAAAGCCCAGGATCACCAGCCCATTCTTGGCATACTTTTCGTGTAATGCCTGGATCTCCTTGTACTGGGGCGTCAGGCCGCACTTACTCGCCACATTGACGATCAGCACGACCTTTCCCTGGTATTTGCTCAGGTCAACGTCTTTCCCGTCCAGGGTTTTCATAGTGAAATTAAGTGGTTTTGCCAATTTCCTTATCTCCTTTTCGATGGCGTTCGACGACTGGCAGCCGATCAGTGCGGCAGTAGCAAACAAGGCAAGCGGCAACACTCGTGGCATAGTTCTTTTCTCCTTGCGACATTATTCGTACGACGTTGGAAATCGGATGTTCCGCTCTCGGACTCCCCCGTTGCTGGAATTATTGCGTGTCCGTCCAGTAAAGCAAGGGCATTGGCCTGCTACTCCCCGAAACAATGGTTGCCCGGCCCCCGTATTGCAGTTGGATGCCGCAGTGTAAAATGGTAGAAAATCCCAGCCCAAAACCGAGGAGAATCTTATGTCCACCACCGACAACCTTCAAGCCGCATTCGCCGGAGAAAGCCAAGCCAACCGTAAATACCTTGCTTTCGCTGCCAAGGCCGACGCCGAAGGTCATCCCCTGATCGCCAAACTGTTCCGTGCCGCTGCTGCTGCGGAAACTGTTCATGCCCACGCTCACCTGCGGGTCATGGGCGGCGTGAAGGACACAAAGCAGAATCTTCAAGCCGCCATCGAAGGCGAAGGATATGAGTTCAAGGAAATGTATCCCGGCTTCATCAAGGAAGCTGAGGCAGAAGGCAACAAGGCGGCGATAATTTCGTTCCGTAACGCCAACGCCGTCGAGAAAACGCACTACGACCTCTACAGCAAGGCACTGGAAACCCTGGAGAAGGGAAAGGATTTGCCCTCTGCCACGATATACGTCTGTGATGTCTGCGGCCATACGCATGTCGGCGAGGCCCCCGACAAGTGCCCGGTCTGCGGTGCATCCAGATCGAAGTTCAGGGAAGTGGTGTAGTCATGCTTAACGACGGTGATCGAGGCGTTATCATTCAGCGGGATCGGGAGACCTATGCCGTAGCTCCCCATTTGCCCTGCGGCATGGTCACGCCCGAGACCTTGCGTAAAGTGGCCGATGTTGCGGAGAAGTACAAGGCTCAAGCCATCAAGGTGACGAGTGCCGCTCGCATCGCTCTTATCGGCATCAAGGAAGAGGATGTCGATGCCATTTGGGCCGACTTGGGCATGGACGCGGGCAACGTGGTCGGAATCTGCGTCCGCAGCGTGAAAGCCTGCCCAGGCACGACCTACTGCAAACGAGGGCAGCAGGATAGCCTTGCTGTTGGCCTTGCCTTGGATAAAAAATACCACGGCATGGAAATGCCTGGGAAGATGAAGATCGGCGTCAGCGGTTGCCCGAATCAGTGTGCCGAAACCAGCTTCAAGGACATCGGATTGGTTGGCATTCCCAAAGGTTGGCGAGTTTACGTGGGCGGAAACGGTGGTGCTAATCCTCGGATTGCGGTATCGCTGGCCCAGCGGATCGACACGGAGCATGTTCTCGCTCTCGTTGAGAAAATCATCGACTACTATCGGGCCAATGCGAAGCCAAGAGAGCGAATGGGCAAGATGGTCGAACGGCTGGGACTGGAAGACATGGAAGAATCACTGGGACTGGGCACGGATTCCTGAATCGATGTGCATGGAAGTAAGAGGATAATGGAACAACCATCTCCCGCAGTCGTGAAGAAAATCCAAGCACTGGCCAAGCTCGCCGCTGATCTTCGCCAAGGCCAGCATTTCAACATCACCCGTCTGACCGTAATCAAGAGCCTCTGTTCGGACCCCGACGCCGCTGCCAAATTCGTTTTCTACATTGCTAAGTTGGCCCAGCGGCAATTCAAGGCCCGTTGCACTGACAATACGAAAGCGACGAAACGACAACAGTATGGGCGGTTGATCGCTGCTGCTATTTCGGCGATGTCCTGTTGCCTGAAGTCCCCCACGGAAAAGGCTGAATCCACGCTCTGGGAACTATACGAACAGGCGAAGGAAGCCCAAAACAAGGTCGAGCATCAGCAATGGGCCGACGTGCGGATCATCGAATGCTGGGAACTGTTGATCGTGGAAAAGGCGATGGAATGCATGCTGCATCCGATGCATGCCTCGATCATTGGATACCAAGTGGCAAGGAAGTGGGCCGAGAAATACGACTCGCATTACGGGACCGGGCTAATTCCCACGTCGGCTCCGATGGTCGAGGATATCGCAGCGTTTTGGGAGCGACATTTTCTGGATCGGGGATGAAGGAAGGTGGGGCGTTGCAGTTCTTGGCATCAATGCCAGAGCCAGCCATCAATCAAACATCATAATCCCTTTGCCCTTCTCGACATTGAATGTATGCTTACCGCACTTTGGGCAGCAATCGAAGCCGGGACTATTTCTATCGGCGGGTTTCAGACGAAGCGGCATGAACGGCTTGGTGCAGTCGGGGCACTTGTAAACTTCAATCATCTCGCCGTTGGCCGAGTCCCACACCTTGGCAATCGGGTCAGGCTTCTTCTCTCCACGCTTCCAGGTGACGTAGACGAACTTCTTGGATTCCGGGCAGAATCCGGTCATCTGATGAAACCCCATCCCGCCGCCAATCAGAACTTGGGACGAGTAGCCGCAATTCGTGCATTTCATTGGGTAGCCAGTTCCGGCAATAGCGGCAAAAGCGGGAATAAGCACGATTGCCAACGTCGCAAGCAATGTTCTCTTGGTCATTTTGAACTCCTTGAAAGGTGGAAAAGATTGTGACAGTTCTGGTACGATTAACGGTCTCAGCGGTATCGGGCCGATGATTCACATTTTCATGTCAAGAACAAGATTCAGGGTAACTGAGAAGGAAAGCAGCCGCTCCCTTGTGGAGCGGCTTAATCTTGTGCTTTCGTTTAGCTATTGGCATGAACAACGCCGTCAGCATGCGACCTACTTCTGACCGGTGCCGTTGCAACTAGAGCACTTCTGCCACCCTCGACCATTACAGAACGAGCATTGGAAGGAGCCGCTCCGGCCAGTGCCTTTGCACGAAAAGCAATTGAATGGGCCGTTGCCGGATCCATTGCATGAGGGACACGCAGCCATCCGCTGTTGTGACGTAAGATCACCGTTTTCACAAACGGCAGTCGAATGATGGTTGTGGCACGCACAAGCCTGTGGATCGGTTGACCCAGGCTTGGCGAAGGCCCAGCTTCCGATAAACAGTCCAACCACGGCAATTGCAGCCACGAACGCTTTGAACTTCAACATGACCATCTCCTCAAAAGAAAACCAGCGGGCAAAGATCGGAGGCCCGCTTTCTCCGCAAGTACATGAATATCTTGGAATTCAACGAACTGGCGACGGGTTTTGCGATACTCGCATTGTAGGGCGACCAGCTAGAAAGGCAAGCGGATGGCTAAAGATTGCTTTTCGCCGCCCATCTTCACCAGCATCTTCAGCCCAAACTGCACCTCATGTCCGCAACCAATGCTCCGCCCCCAGCCTTCAACTAGCCTCGGCAACAGCCACTTCAGAACCAGCTTCAAACACAGGCCGCTAGAGGCATATTCCAGCCCGTGTGCTGGAGTTTGGTGCTGAAAAGCCGTCTGAAAACGAGGCTGAACATCGTGGTCGAGATTGCTTTTGGGTCCGAGACCTACGGCCCACTACTATTTTGGCATCTTCACAAGCGACTTCAACGAGGCTTTCACACCCAGCCGATACAGAGTTCTTGAAAAACGGGCTGAAAAGCGAGTCTGCAATCAGTGCTAGCAGGCAGCCCAGCGGAACATGCATGATGGTTCAGGCGGTGAAAACCCTCCCAACCTTGACGAGCATGTATACATCGGCTGCTATGCTACGCTACACAACACCAACTTCACCGCCAACTTCGCACCAGACTTCAACTGACGAGAGAGCGTGTCGATTCTGAGGCAGTTTGAACGATTGACCATGAAAACGGTGGTGGCCGTAATGGTGGGGGCGAAGCTGACGTGGCGAGTTGAAGACGGGGGTGCAGTAGCGAGTGGAATGCGTGGAAAAAGTGGCGGCGAGAAGACGAGGCTGAAGACGAAGATATAGTGGCGAGTTGAAGACGAAGATAAAGTGGCCATTTGAAACCGAAGCTGAAGACGAGGCTGAAGTGGCGAGTTGAAGACGAAGCTGAAGATGGCTGTCGGCAAGGAGTTGCGACCCCTTGAAAACAGCAGGCCCGATTGACGGTGGTGAAGCCAGCGACGAAGATGATTGCGAAGCCTATGATCAAAACAGAGGTGCAACCACCATGATAGACGACTGGTTTTCAGCCATCGAGTTACCGCTAACTTGGCAGCAGTTCTGGCAGTTGCCGAAGAATCCTGCCTACAAATACGAATACTCTGACGGCCACGCTTGGCTTTCTCCGCGGCCCAAGGGTCACCACGCGGTTCTCGATTTGCAGACATTCACACGCCCGATCCTCGAAATGGCGACCGACGACAAGCTTATTATTCGCCCTCTGCAAGACGCCGACTGGGCACAACTGCCCGAATTGTTTGCTGCCGCCTTCTATCGCGTACAGCCTTTTGCAAGCCTGCCGGAAGATAAGAGTTTGGCGGCGGCCGAAGATTGCCTTGGACATACTCGGGAATCAGGCGAAGGCCCGCTTGTCGCTGAAGCCTGCCTGGTTACTGTACGCGAGTCGGACGACGCGTTGATTGGGGCAAACTTGATCACCCTTCCGCCTGGCAGGACTATCAAGCACGCTGTCGGCCTACCGCACCTGACGTGGATCTTCGTTAGCCCGCAGGATGCTCGCTACGGCATCGGCATGGCACTGCTCGATATGGCCGTCCAGGCATTGCTGCGGCTTGGGTACACGAAGTTGGCCAGCACGTTCCTGCTTGGCAACGAGTCGAGCATGCTTTGGCACTGGCGGGCTGGATTCAAGCTACTGGAACATCCCGGGTCGATGCGGGCGATTCGGAGAGAGGCACGAAAGTAACGTCGGGCGTCGCTATTGGGTTTCGCGACGAAGAAGCCCCACACCCATTGAAAGTGGCTGCGGGCAGTTTAGAATCATTTGCAGCAGAACACGAGAGAAAGGAACGCACGCATGAGCGAAAACACCGTTAAGAGATCGCCGGTCAGGGTGGCTGTACTGCTTGCATTGCACGCGGTTTGTGGCGTTATCATCCTCTACCTCCTGTTTAAGTTGGTGCCCGAGCACGAGAAGATATTCAAGGACTTCAACATGAAGTTGCCGGATATGACGATCATGGCCATCAACCTGTCGGCATTGTTTGCCAGGTACTGGTTCGTCTTGGTGCCGGGCATGAGTGCGGCTGATATAGCGATCATGGTCGCATTGAATCGCACGGGTCGGACTGGTCTGATGACGGCTTGGGGCGTGCTGGTGTGGATGGTGGAGATGCTGCTGATAGGGCTGATCATGATGGCTGTCATGGTGCCGATGAACGACCTGATAATGCGGTTGTCAAAATAGCAGCAAGCTTTCACGAAGCACCAAACCGCTCGCCAACGGTCGGACAAAGGCACAGCGGCTGCCAGAGGCGAAGGGCGGCGAGAGGGCAAAGCACCGTAACCGAGCTGGATCCGTGGTTCCCTATGGCTCCTCTGTTCTGCTTTTTGGCCTGAACCAATTCGCAATAGCGGCGACCCCTATGACAAACGCCATTGCTCCAGCACCGACAAACAATCCCCAGATTGCCCCTACTGCTGCTGCGTATCGCATGAGGCTACCGGTCTCAGGCCTGAAAAGCCCGGATACGAATTCCGGTGAAAGCAGTGCGATGCCTGCACCGAAAAGTCCACCGGCGACTGCCGATACAAGGGCAGCGGCGAGAATCAACAAAAAGTTTCGCATGTACGTGGTCATCGCATGTTTCCTTATTCTCACAACAGACGGGCTGGCCGATGCCATACTCTCGATACCAGCCAAGCCCAAACCGCGATTATAGCAGGGCAAGGTCACGGGGGCCATTGGCAGGGTGTCTTGGCCTACTACTGACCGGCTCAGGTCAACGGTTGGATTCTCGCTAAGAACTTCCAGCTATTCTACCGGCGGCCCAGAGGTCGAGCCAGTAGACGGCAAATTGCTCTGCGGTGACTGCGGCAGACCCGACCGAACCTTCCTGCTCCGTACCGCGTGGGTCAGCAGCGTGCCGACCGAAAGCAGCCACACGGCCAGCGAGGCAATGTTGGGCCAGTTAGGTTTCGCACCTGCCTGACGTGCAGCAGCGACAGCCGGCAGAAGTCGCGAAAGGAGTCCGTGATCTTTGACGCTCACCTAAATTGACCAGTCTTTGCTCAGCTAAATAGGACTACTACT
>JBAWVO010000067.1:0-24919 GCA_037147235.1 Planctomycetota bacterium
GATGGGGCAGTTGACCTGAGCGCAGACAGGTCAATTTATAAAAACGCCAAAGCGCTAGCTGATCGCTACCCCAACAAGCCGCGCCTCGCCGAGATCGTGCGCATCACCGCCGACCGCTGGCGACAGGTCTGCCTCAATCTCGACGATGCCAAAGGCGTGCTGGACTTCGATCACACTTCGTACAATTTCCGCACCGGCCAGCCCGTCAATAACGGCAAGTGGCGTGAGCCGGATGCGGCGGCTGCCGTGGCGTGGCTGCAGTATGCCGCGTGGACCAAGTTTCACGATCCGAATTATCTCGTTGCCGCCGAGAAATGCGTAAAGTTCCTGCAAGCCCGGCGTGGCAATCCCTACTACGAGGTATTGCTACCGTTCGGCGCGCTCACCGCGGCAAGGATGAATGCCGAACTCGGCCGCGACTATGACGTGGACCGCTTACTCAACCAGTGCTTCGGTATCAGCGACTGCCGCGGCGGTTGGGGCGTAATCGTGGGCAATTGGGGAGGCTACGATTGCGATGGCACGGTGGGCAGCATCGACGACCGCGGCGGTTACGCCTTTGCGATGAACACGTTTGTCCAGGCCGGGGCTCTGGTTCCGCTCACGCGCTACGATCCGCGTTACGCTCGCGCCATCGGCAAGTGGATGCTGAACCTCGCCAACTCGGCCCGCCTGTTCTATCCCGACGCGTTGCCATCCGGTCACGAAACGAGCGCGTTCTGGAAAGGCGACCCGCAACACGTCATAGCCTATGAAGGGCTCCGCTACGAGTGGCTGGGCAAACGCCCCTGCGCGACCGGCGATCCCCTGGCCATGAAATGGGGACCGAGGACCGACCTGGGGCTTTACGGCTCGAGCTATGTGGGAATGTTGGGGGCCACCGTGCGCCCGACCAATGTACCCGCCATACTTCAACTCGACTGCCTTGCCACCGATTTCTTCCGCGACAACGCCTGGCCGACTTTCCTCTGCTACAATCCGCATCCCGAGCAACGACGGTTTGACCTTGCCGTTGGCCCTCAGTCATCTGACGTATACGATTTGGTGAGACGAACATTCGTAAGACATGACGTTCGAGACAAGGCCACCCTCACACTGCCTGCCGACGCCGCTGGCGTCTTCGTCGTCGTTCCCGCCGGCTCCAAGATCGAAACGCGGAATGCTCGTCTGTTTGCCAATGGCGTGGTGTTGGATTATGGCGTGTCGCATTGAATGTGCAATAGGAAGCTCTCACCTTTACCCGCCATACCGCCGATTTGCACCCTGCATCACGCGTTGGAGATCCAGCCGGTTGGTGCATGTGTAACCACCCATTAGAGGATATGCCCCGGCGGTTTTCCTTCTACAATTCCTGGTGTTTAACACTTAAATTCACCACTGACCAACGGGGCAACCGTCGATCAAAACCAGGAGCCCCTTCATGCGATGCGAGCCAGCAAGTAGACGGGTTAATCTGTTCGATGCGACTCGGCTTTGGCATTGCCCACACGATGTTCGCCATGACAAAGACACCCCTTTTCCTTCTTCGCAATCACCTCTAAAGAGCGTCTTGTGTCGGGAACCACGAAAGAAACGAAAAACACGAAAAGGGAAGACAAAATTGGACAGAAAAATAAAGGAGCAGAAAGATAAAGACGGGAAGGATATTTATCTTCTCCTGTCCGTGTTATCCGTGGTTTATTAATTTCTTCCCTATTTTTCCGTCCCTCATTTTTCTGTCGAAAGAATAAGAAAAGATTCGTGTTGATTAGCGGAGATTAGCGTTCCATAATTTTCCTGTTTTCATTTTTCTGTCAGAAGTCTTTTATGGGGCTGGCTTCAGGAAGCGACGGGCTAGAGCTTACCCTACGGTTGGATGTCCACCACTACGGTTACCTGATCCTGTTTGCGCAGGACGAGGAGGGTCAACTTCTTACCGGCGGCCTTGTCACGCAACTTCAGTAAGTCTTCCACCGTCCGGACCAGTTGACCGTTACAAGAGCGAATCACATCATCCTTCTGAAGCCCGGCTTTGGCGGCAGGGCTGGCGGCGGGAACATTCAGGACAAGAACCCCGGTTTCATCCGGCAATCCATAGGCGGACCGCTCGCCCAGGCCCGAGATATCGCGAATCTGGGCCTGCAAGACGTAGCTCACGCGTTTGACGGACGGACCCTTACTGACGGACATGCCGGAGTTACCGATTTTGGGCATTTCCGGGGTGCGGGCGATAACCTTGAGTTCCGGCTTCTGCACACCGAACTGGTCCATCGGGAAATTCACAAACCCCAGCTTCCGTGCCGGCGAGCCTTCTTTCACACGGAAGTCGCCGTTGGCCGGATCAACAAACAAGGCATCCGCGACGATCGAATGCTCGTCACGCTTGGATTGCCCGGCGAGTTTCAGGGCGGGTTTCGGCTCGGTAACGCCCACGCGGTGGACGAGGTTGTTGTCCATCTCTTTGCCCCAAGGCGAGGCGGGCATGCCGCCGGCCGGCAGGTATTGATCGCTCCACATGATGTTGCGGCGGACGACATCCTGACTGTGCTTGTACCAAACATGTGGGTGAAAGCCGTTGATGATGATGTTGTTTTCCACCACGCGGTAGAAGCCTTCACGATTTTTTAGGCCACCGTTCAAGCAGAGATTGTTATAGATGTGGTAATTTGTGGAACCATCATCGAGATCAATGTCCCAGCCGTGGTCGCACCGCCAGCGGTTGTTGCGGAGGATGGTTGTATTCACGGCGTCCAGGAGCACGACTTCCTTGTTGGCCTTCCATGCCTTATCGTCGTTCAGATTCAGACCACCCAGCCCCCAAAAACGGTCGCGGCCCCAGGAATTGAAGGAACCGTGGTCGCCGGTTTCCTTGACCGTGTCGAAGATGTCGCAGAACTCGATCACGTGGCCGCCCCAGCACCCGTCACCAATGTTGATGCCAGCTCGCGGCACGTCGTAGAGGGAACAGTGGCGAACGGTGATTCCCTGCGCTAACTCGATCTGAACCGGCGCGGTCTGTTTCTCGACGCGACCTGAAAGGTAAATTAGGCAATCGTCCACAAGGCAGTCCGCAGGGTAATTGGCAGTCTTGGGGCCGGGTGTGCGGTCGAGTTTTGCGAGCGACTGGGAATGATCGTTCCAATCGCGTGGAACTCGGGCCGCGTCGCGATCACCGACAAATGCAATGCCATTGGCACCGGCCCTGGCGATATGGCAACCCTGTACCGTGACCCGGCGGTTGTAGTTATTCACGAAGACGGCGTTTCCGCCTACCTGATCAATAAAGCAATCCTCCAGGGAACAGTCTTCGGTGCCTGTGTAGAAGATGGCACCGCCGCGATACGTCGTCCAGTCGCTGCGCACCAGCGGTTCCTTGTTGTCCATGAAAGTCCGCGCTGCGTGACGGAAGGTCAACCCTTTGATGCTCACGAACCTGACCGCCGCCTGCTCCGTGCCGCGAAACTCGACAAGATGCCGCAGGCGGACCGCTTCGATCGTGGCCTTGGCCAGATCAACGTCGGCCGGTGGGTAGAAGTACAAGGTGCTGGTCTTGCGGTCGAGGAACCACTCGCCGGGGGCATCGAGTTCCTCAAAGATATTCTCGACAAAGCGTCGGGCGTGCATACCCATCGGACGGTTGTTTTGCCAACCGCCTTCGTAGGTGATCTTGTTGTCGGGTTTCTTGCCGGTGATGACATAGTGCATCCCCCCCCACTCAGCGGAATGTAAAGCATGGATGAACCCACCGGCAGGGTCTTTCCAGCGCGCCGCCCGCTGCGGACTGAAGGCATCCTTGGCCCAGCCGTTGAAGTGGCGTTCCTTGGGGTCGAAGTTCGGATACCGCGCCATGGGTTGGAGCTGGCCATTGACGAAAAGCTGGTCCGTGGCAAAGCCCTCGGGCAGTTTGGCCTGCTGGATGCCGTCCTTGTAAAGTTCCCACTTGAGACTGTTCAGCCTGACGCCGCCGCTGATTACCGCCTGTTCCTTCTGATAGGCCTGGTAGACGACCGGAGCGGCCTTGGTTCCCGAATCCGCGGCAGTGAAGATCAGCGGCTCAGGCAGGTAGTAAGTCCCTTCCCTCAAAAAGACCGTGACGGCTTCTCGCCCCGCCGTCTTGCGTGCGGCCTGTTGTGCATGTTGGAGCGTCGCGAATGGATTCTCCAGCGTGCCTGGGTTCGTGTCGTTGCCATTGGGAGCGACGAAGAAGCTTTCACCCTTCGCCGTAAAACCGCTTGTCACACTCAAAAGTGCGGCCAGCGATGCGATCATCATCCAAGGTAAAGTTTTCATTGGCGTGGTATCCTGTTTGTGGGAGTGATTTATTTGGGTTTAGTCTGCACCGGCGTAATGCTCCGCAGTTCGGGCTGCGTGGTTGCGGTTTCGATGGCCTTGATGGCTGCTTCGACCGCATCGATTCTCCTATTATTGAGTTCGCCTGCGGGATATTCCCCCCGCTTGCATTGGTCGTTGAGAACCACAATCACCTCTTTAAGGCCCGGCAGCGATTCACGGGCAGCCGAGCCATAACTCACGATCTCCTTCATGATCACCCCAGTTCTGCTTTCGCTGCCGTGGCCACCTTGTGTTTTTGCAAAGATGATACCGGCCTCGATCCCCTCCTTGTAGTGATATTTTGTCAATGCCCTGAATGCGCCCATGCGGATCTCGGCACCAAACATGGTGTCCGCCGGGCAGAGCGTCGTGACAGCGGCAACGAGATCCGGAGCCAGCGACCGCACGTCCTCAAGAGTTAATTTGTTTTCAAAAAAGCCTTTCAGTGTGGCCCGAGCCATTCCGTCCGCGTTCCTGGCTATGATGCGAATCGCCGGGTAAAGCAGCATCGGATCGGCGTTTTTGAGGGCTTCCGTCAGTCCACCCGCGAACAATGCGGCGGCCAACTGGCCATGGGTGAACTGGATGGAATCGGCCCAGTTGATTGGCTGGAGAGGCTCTGCGGTTTGGACGACCGCCTTGAGAATGTCGGCGAGGGCTGGTTTCGCCACGCCGCCCATTTTCCTGATGGCTTGCGCCGCCTTGTAACGCAGCCAGCGGTCTTCGTGGGAGAGCAGGCCGACCAATACAGGGAGGGCCTGTTCGCTCTTGATGTCGCCAAGAGCCTCGCAGGCCCCCTGGCTGACATGGACATCTTTGCCTTTTGCCAGGGCGATCAGTTGGGGCTCCATCGCTTTCGTCTCGGGGCGATTGGCAAGCTCTTCTGCCGCCCAACTGCGGACGATGGGCGACCAATCGCCGAACGCAGCCAGAAGCTCCTGTACGTTTTTCTGCTTGCGATCCAAATCAAATCGCCCGGAGGCGATGGCCTCCGCCACTTCCATCTTAGTTAGCCAGTTTGCCTGATTCGCGTCCTTGCCGGTGATGCAGAGTATTTTCAGCGGCAGGGAATAGGTCAGAACATAGGTTGCCGTCGGACTCAGGCCGCAGTAGCTGCTCTTGCCGTAGTAGGTGTTGTCGTCGGTTCTGCCGGGGCCATATTGCTCGCCGCCGTCATAGGTGAAAGAACCATCGCAGCGCCGCACCAGATCAAAGTGCCAGGACGCTTCCATGACGAAGGCCGATGCCGCGGCAGGCCCACCAGCATTGGCCCCCAAGGCCCCCCATAGATAACTGAACCCCTGGCCGGTGTGCCCACATTCCCGGCTCCGGTAGCCGGCAGTTGCCATCTTCGCAAAAAATTGTGTTTCCTTGATGCGGTTATCTTGGAGAGAGAAGAATATGCCGGTGATGGAATTCTTGCCATTGTTTTCATGGTAGGGCCATGGCTCGTGTTCGCCGTAAGGGATCGACCCTTTGTCCACATAGTAACCGAAGAATCCCGCTGCCCGCTCGATGGCCGAATCAACCTCGGGATCGTTTACCCCGCATTTCTTCCCCATGACGATCGACAGGTTGGCCGGCAGTCCCGCCATATTCACCGGGCCATAGGGCGGAATCGATCCGTGCAGTTTGCCCTCGGGGGTCAGGCGGGAAATGCCATGCCCGAAGGTGCCGTACATGCTCTGCCCCTTGGCGAGCGTGAGTGTGTATTCCTGGAGGGCATGGAGCACTTCCTTGTCACCGGTGAGAAGGTAGTATTCGCAAAGGAAGAGGTTCCGGTATCCCCAGTCCCAGATTACCATCCCGTCCCTCAATTCCAGCTTTAGCGTCTTCGGCGCCATCTTCCTGGCAAACGTCTGCAATCGGGGCAGGTAGTCGGGATTGCCGGTTGAGAGCAATGCGAGTCCGTTAATCGCTCCATGCCAATTCTCCTGTAACGGTTCATTCGCCAGTACTTTGCAGGCATCCTCAAAGATGCGTTTTGACTTGGGGCAATGGTAGGGTGCGGTGTCGCTGTAAGTCCCCATGACTCTCAGCTTGAGCTGCACCTCTTCGGTCTTGCCCGCGCGCCAGCGAGTCAACTTCAAGATGCCTTGATTGGCATCCTTCTCGGCTTCCTGAATCGCCGCGGCTATGCTCTTGCGCGCGTCGTCGCTAAAAAGTTTGCCGCCCGTGCCGAGGATCACATCATCCACTTGCATCACGCCATCCGCCGGCGACTTTTCGCCAACATGGGTGACCAGAATTTGCCGACTGGCCAGGGTTGTCCGACCCTGCAAGCTATCGAGATAATTCGCCGGCTTGGTATAGATCCACCCGCGCAGCCCGGTGGCTCCCAGGTTGTAGGTCCCCGAGCGATCCACCCCGTTCGTTTCCCCCTTGGTGAGATCCGGGGGAATGTTCGCTCCCAACGCGGGGAAGTTCACCAACACGGTCAACGCCAGCATGGACCACGCGACTTGAATGCGACTCTGCTTTCTCATTTTCTGTCTCCTTGAAATAACAAATGGTTTATACTGCATTTTTCATCTTGGGTCGAGCGGGGGCGGACGGCACACGGAGTGTGCCTGCTACTTTTCTTGCGACACTTATTGATTCGCCGTTCCCTACAACTTGAGTCTCCGCTCTTTCGGAATTCTTCAAGAGCCTCCTATTCTACCAAGATTGCCAGATCGATCCACTGGCCGCGCCCACCCTCGTGCGAGTGGACCGCGATGGTGTTGACACCCTTCCTCAGCGCCCTTTTCAACGGTTCGGTGACCATGACCATGTAGTACCCCTTGGATCCTGTCACACCAAGGATTTTCTGGCCGTTGATAAGGATCTCCGTGTTATCGTTGTGACGTATGACCACGGCACCGTTTTTCAAATCGCCACCGTCGTATATGAAGGTTTTTCTGAAGTAGATTTCCGCGGTTTTCCATTCCGTCCGTGTGCCATTGCCATTCCCGAACGGCGCAAGACCGGCCTGCCATGGATGGTCATCAAACCTTTCCTTCATCCAGTCGTCGGCAGGCTTTTCGACGGTATACTTGTAGGGCGTGCTTAGTTTCCTGTCCTGCACGGCGCCAATCAGCACCTTCCACTTGGCATCAAGTATCTTCACGGCAGGCCGCGGGGCCATTGGTTCACCGCGTTCGTAGGCGGCCGGGCGTGAAGTGATTTCATAAAGCTTCTTCGCATCGAACTTCGGTTTGCGATCATAGAAGTATAGCCCGTTCCTCTCCTGTTCGATGTCGGTCAACTGCGTATAACAGAAACCAAACAGGTTGGCGTTGTCAAGCATGGCATCGATCGTTCCCCGGTAGCGGAGATAAAACTCGTCAAGTGTTTTTGGGCCGGATCCGTAACTCCAGCCCCCCTCGGATGCCCAGCCAATGCCGCCGATTTCGCTGATCATGAATGGAACGCCGCGGTCAGATTGTGAGGCTGATGGGTTGAAATAACGCGTGGGAGGATAGGGCCCTTCCGCCGGGCTGGAAAAATAGTGCATCCATCTCTTGCGCAGATGTTCCGGTTCGCCGGTATAATCATGCGAGTCTCTGACTTCCGGGTGGGGCAGCGTGTGCATCCAACCACTGGCCTCCAGCGCGGGCCGCGTCGGGTCGATGGCCTTGGTGACGTTCCAGATCATTTGCTGAAGTTCGCCGGTCCCCTCGAAGTTTTCGTTGAATGCGCACCAGCCGACGATGGATGGATGGTTCCTGTCGCGCAAAAGGATCTCCGTCCATTCGTTGACAACGGCCGAAAATCCTTCCCGTTGGTTGCCATAGCCGGCGTTGGGATACTCGCCCCATACTAGGTATCCGAGCTTGTCGGCCCAGTAGAGAAACCTCGGCTCGAAGACCTTCTGATGCAGGCGAGCACCGTTGTAACCGCAGGCCATGCTTATCTCGATGTCCTTTTTCAGTGCCTCGTCCGAGGGGGCTGTCCAAATACCCTCGGGATAAAACCCCTGATCGAGGATCAGCCGCTGAAAGACCGGTTTTCCGTTGATGAGGATCCTGCGCCCGTCAATCGTGATCTTGCGTAAGCCGAAATAACTCTTCAGCTCGTCGATCTTTTCCGTGCCGCTGGAGAGCGTAAACTTCAAGTCATAGAGAAACGATGCACCGGGTTCCCATAACTTTTTCATCTTGAGGTTGATCACCAGCCGGTTCTGCCACGGGCCGGTGGCGGTGTCCGTGCCTACCAACACACCGTCGGCAAAGGCTTCCGCCTTGAGCGTCAGATCCTTGTCCTGGCCGTTGATTTTCGCCTCGATCAGCACGCGCGAATTGTCCGGGTCGGGAACCACGGAGATATTTTCCACAAAGGACGCCCCGACGGCTTCCAGCCACACCGGCTGCCAGATGCCGGTGGTGCGAGTATAGAAGCAGCTATAGCTCTTATCGCCCGCTTGCTTGCCGCAAGGCTGGAGGCCGCTCCACATATCGTCCAGCACTTTTACGACGACTTCGTTTGGACCATCCTTGAGTAATTTGGTGATCTCGAAACTGAAACCAACACTCTCTCCGACGTGTGCGCCGGCAAACTGACCGTTGACATAGACCCAGGCTCTGTAATCCACGCCGCCAAAATGGATTCGCACCCGCTTGCCTTTCATGGCTGGGGGCAACTCGAACGTGCGGCGATACCAAACATCTTTCAGTTTTTCAGAATTGCCCAGCCCGATCCCCGACAGCTTGCTCTCGGGGCAGAATGGGACGATGATCTTTGCGTTGAGGTCTTTTCCGTAAGTCAGGCCGCGGGTTTCTCCGTCCGCCGCCTTGTCGATCTCAAACTGCCACTCGCCGTTGAGCGTCATCCAGTTCTCGCGCAGAAGGTCCGGGCGCGGATGCTCCGGGCGCGGGGTCGTGGCACGGTGGTTAGCCGCTTGAGCCGCAGCGCAAAGTATCAGCATGGCGAGTGCCATCAACGGGGCGAGTGGTCTTTTCATCGAGTGGTTGCTTGTGACCATTGTTGCAAGTTACCTTTTTTGGTCCTCTAGGATCGTTTCTGCGATCATCAAGGGTCCGGTTTTACGGGCGAAATCGGCACTTCAAAGAACGTAAGCGCGGCAATGCCATTCTGCCCGTAAAGCAGGTTCTTTGAGTCCCACTTCCTGTCAACTAGGTAGGTGATCGTTTTCGCCGTGGCAGTTGCCGCGAGCTTGAGCCTGACCATGCTTCCAGAGACGGTGCTCTCGACGATTCCTTCCTTTTCTCCATCCAGATAAAATTCACTTTTCAGCGAATCGTTCCAGACCATGGGTTGGTCAAACTCCAGCGTAATTTCATCCCGCTTGCTGTTTGTATAATAGGCATTCTTCAAATCGGGAGCAGTGACAATCTTGCCTGGCACTTTCCCATAGTTGTACTGCTCAACCACAGGAAGTAGCTGGCGGGCCAGTTCCGCATAACCGGCGGGAGGGAAATGGCAGCCGCCTTCCGGCTTGATGCCGAGCGTGGACATGATGCTCATGTTGGAGAAGTGACGCGGCAAGAGCCGCTGCACATCGCGGAGTTTGTCGCTGTGCCTGTTGCCTCCAATAGAGCACGAGTTCGGCCATATCTGAAAGACGTAGTAGTGCTGAATATTTGGGAAGTCCTGCTTCCATGCCGCCGTCATGTCCAGGAAGTACTGCTCGTACGTTTCCCATCCATACCCCCCTGCCTCACCCCAATTGGTCTGGTCGCACTCGCCCTGGTGCCAGAATGCGCCGCGAATGCCATGGATCAGCCTCGCCTGCTCTATCCGGTTGAGCAGTCGCCCGTAAATCGACGTCCGATCAAGAGGATTTTCGGGATTGCGCTGATGTTTCTCGATCAGTGTGCCGCCGACCGCTCCGTTCATAATGCAGATTGGGATCTTTTCACTCTCCACCAAGAGCCTGGCAAGGTCCATGCCCCAGCATCCGATCTGCCAGTGCCCGCCCTGGCGACGGACCGCGTTGCCCCAGCCACTGTTGATATCTCCGCTGTTGTCCCCAAAACTGCGGATCCACTCACTTGTATCCGTGTGCTCGCCCGGCCCCCAATCCACTGCCAGCGCGTTGGATTGACCGTTAATCAGGTAGGCATCGCCACACACTAGGTTGGTGACCCTATTCAGCACGGTTTTACGGTTCCCGCTCTTCGTCCCGAACTCGACCTTGTACTTGATCAGGCCCGGCTTGAGTTTCACCGAGAACGCATAGGATTTGTCCGCCTTGGGTTTCTGGCTTTCGGTCTTAATGTGTTTGTCGTCAGCATAGACTTTCAAAAACACCGATTCGGCCACAGCTCCCAGAGGGGCCGGGGGTGAGGGCAATGTCCCGTTGTAAACCAACGTCCCCTCGTTCTTGTCATCACGGGCATAGAACTGATTGTTGACAGGTTTCTCGTCCATCCCAGAAACGCGATCTACCCATGCATCTTTCAGCGGCTCATTCACTGCGATCTGCACCGACTGCGAGACCGCCTTGCCGCCGTTACTCACCGCAACAGTCACGATGAGCTTTCCACTGTTCCTCGCACGCTTGAGGATCAGTTTCCCAGGCTCAATCTCCTTAATCTCAACCGTGGGCGGAACAGTCCAATCGTACTTCAGTTCGCCGGCATTCTTCGCTTCCATCGCTTTGAGATTGGCGATCTGCGGCACGACCTCGATGGTCTCACGGCCATCCCACTTCGCCGGTGCCTTCAAGGTGAAGACCGGGTCTGGAATGTCTTCCTTGATCGTGACGGGAATGTCCAGAGTTTTCACGCCGTCGGAAAAGACAGCCTTGAACTGGAGGGTAAACGATTGATCTCCCGTCACCCGGCCGCCAATCGTGTAACTGAACCGGTCAACAGTCGCAATCGTTTCCGAATCGATGTTTGACGATGTACTCCCGAACCCGCCGAAATGCCGAACTGAAGGTTTCCTGTTGACCGGGAGACCTTCGGTCGGCGGCGTGGCTCGGTCAGAGACCGGCCACAACAACTCCGATCCGCCGTTCTTGATGATCCAATAGACTTTCTGGGCACCGCCGGCCCTGGCCGTGACGGTAGTACTCTTGCCTTCCAAGAGGGTGATACTCTTCTCCGAGACCGAGAACTCCTTGCCGGACTGCACCAGCGGGCCAACCAAGGTTTGCAGGGTCTTCTGATTCTCGTATTGCAGTTTCACCCAATCGGCGGAGCGTGCCACCTTGGAAATTCGCACCTCGTCCAGGTCGCCAAAAAAGCCCACACCAATTTGCATGCGCACGGGCGTTAAAATTTGCATGGTTGCCGGCGTGGCCGCGGGAATGTCGAGCCGGCCATTGATATAAATCTGTCCGCCCTGGCCGTTGTAAGTATGGACCACTTGGACCCATTCAGACTTCCGGAGTACGCTTGTCGCGTGAATACTTCCTGCATGGTTGTTAATGGAGATATGGGCCGGCGTACTCGTCGCCCGCATATTCACGCCATCGCCCTTGCCCCAGTTAAGGATGGTCGTATTGAATTTTTCGGCATTGATCCACGCTTCGGAAGTGTGAGGACTCGATGCGAAAGGGTAGGCAGTGATTTTCTCGCCGCAGTTGATCCCCTTGGGGCCGGCAAAATGTCTGGCCCGGCCGATCATTCCGGAAGCAGACGTGGTGCCCATATCCGTTGACGCAACCGTACCGGCATCATCCTTGACCTGATCGTTCATGTGCCAAACGCTGAGATAGCCGTTGGATCTGTTGAATACCGCCGATCCGCTGGACTCGCTCTTGGCATCGGCCTTTCCCCAGTACATTTTGATTTCCTGGCGGGCGTTGCCCTCGATCGTCGGCACTCGCACCCAGATAGATGCCGTCCCGGCTGCCGCGTCCCACTCGTCGATTTGGTAGGCCAGCGGCGTACCCGTGCTTGTGGCAAAACGGATATCCTCGCCATTGGCTTTTGCCTCGCTGAAATTGAACCAATCCTTGTTCAGCCGCACAAGCACCGGGAAGTTCTCTTCCGAAGCCGTTGCCGGCAGATTTGCGCCTTCCGGGGTGGTCAGCAGGACCAGGGAGCCGGAATGCTGCCAGCCTCTGTATTTGACTGCGGCCGTTTCGCCCGGAGCGAGAGTGGCGGACTTCAATCCCGTCGGTGGAAGGGGAGGATACGCCGTATCGATTCCGTATTTGGCCGCCAGATAGGCACCGACCAATGCTTCGTCCGCGGGTGATAGCATGGATTGGTAACCGAGGATCTCGGCAACGTCAAAGCTGCCCGCGGACAGACCGTCGTTATTTCCGATCGCGTAACTTGCCGCACTTGTGTTGCCGTCGTTCACGACGATCTTGAGAACCATGTACTTCGTCAGCGGCGAGCAGTCGAATGCCGGTCCCGGGAGCACGGCTCCGTTCCTGGAAACAGCGACCGGGGGTTGGTCGGTCCAGAATCCGGTGTCTTTGCCCCAGGTGTTGTAGCTTGATCCCCGGCCCTTGAGTCGGCCCAGCAGACCGCACGCGCCGCTCCATTGCGTACTGGGAGAACGTACCACGAGGTAGTGCTCTTTGGCAAAGAAGGTTCCGCCAAGAGCAAGCCAGTTATTCCTGAATTGAACGATTGGTTTCAAATTGATCTGGTTCAACACAAGGACCGGGGTGCCACTGCCGGGGGTTCCGTGATGTGCATTGCCCGACAGATCGCTCCATGTCTGTATCGCGCCCTTGGCATCAGCGGTGACACAGACCGCCGCATCGTACCAACAGGCCAAGCCATTTTTCACAGGAAGCGTCGGCGACGGGGAACTGACCGCGGCCCCGTCAGGCTTGTTCATCGCCGCCGAGGTGGAAGTCTGCGCGGAAGTTGGCGAATTCGTGGGGGTGCTTGCCGAAGCCAAACCTGCACCAGCGGGATAGGCCGTGCTAATCCCGTATTTGGCCGCTAGGTAGCCACCAACCAGTTCCTCGTCCGATGAGGATAGTTTGGTTTGGTAACCGAGTATCTCGGCAACGTCAAAATCGCACGAGGCGAGATCTGCCATCCCAATCTGGTAGGTATTCTTGCTCATGTCTCCATCATTGACATCAATTTTGAGGATCATGTAGTCCGTGATGGGCGCAAGGTCGAACGGCCGATCCCCAAGCTTTTTCCCATTTTTAGAGACAGCATTTGGGTACTGGTCTCCCCAAAATGCCGTGGATTTTCCACCCAGTCGGTAGCTTGAGTTGCGTGCCCATCTCCGGCCGAGGAAACATCCGTCGCGGTTCCATGTCGCATTCGGCGAACGCACCACGACGAATTGTTGTTCTACGAAGAACGGTCCGTCAAGCTTGAACCCGCAAGCGCCGGAAGAGGTCCGGAACTGAACTGCTGGTTTTGAATGGATCTGGTTCGATGCAAGCATCGGCGAGCCAGCGGCAAGAGTTCCGAAATGCTCATTGCCCGACAAGTCCTTCCAGGTCTGTACCACCCCCTTGGCATCCGTGGTGATGCCGACTGCCGCATCGTACCAACAGACCAAACCATGGGTTACCGTAAGAACTGCGCGGCTGTTCACATCCGGAGCGGCTTGGCTCGTCGCCAAACTCACGAAATCAACCACCACGGCCACAATAATAAGTAATGCTAAATGCTTCATTTCGTTTCGCCTCCCTTCCAATCGCGAGACCTGAGACGCACGGACCCTATCAGGCCCGAGGTGGGGCTGCCTCGATAATTCGAGGGGATGGTCTGGTAATGATTGGCGAGTGTATTATAGACCAAAATTTCTAACTGGTTGTCGCCGTTTTTCAGAAAACTGGTCAGATCGGCCTTCCACGGCGGAGCGACCAGCACTGCAACATCTTTTCCATTGACGCGTATTTCAGCCGTCGCAGTGATGCTGCCCACATCCAGCTCGACCTTCCCCTTAGCCTCTTCCACGTTGAGCTTGAATACCGTGCTGTAACGCACACCGCCGGAATAATTATTGAGGATGCCAAGTTGCGACCAGTCGCCCAGGGCCATGACGCCCGTGCCATCGGTTTCGATCGTCACCGGTTCGGGGATGACCGCACCGCCACTCCTACCGGTTTCCGGCATCACCCGCAGCGCAACCACTGCCGCACGCGCGGCAGTTTTGGCCGCCATGAAGCGGCCATCGCCCTTGTCAACCATCGGTTCGCCGTCGATCCATGCCTGGACCTTGCCACGGGTCTGCACATGTATCGCCGTGGTGCCTGGGGCGGAGAGGAAGCGGAACCATTCCGCCACCGGCTTGCCCGCCTGAACATCGAAGGGGATCACGCCGGCGTCATCATGCCAGCGCATCGCCAGCGGCGTGCGGGTTTGCGGCGAGGGTGCGCCCTGCTGGCGCATCACCACATGCCCACGCCCCGCATGATCGTAACGGACCAGGACGGGATTCGATCCGGCCTTGAGCGAGACCGTTTGCGCGAGATCGACCAGGCGTGTGCCATTCACGTACATCGCCGCAGGCGTGATGATGGGCGAGGTGTGGCTCTTGTCCGCAGGCGGGTTACGGCTGACCTCAATGGACGCCGTCATGGCCTCAGACACCGTCGCGGAGGTCCAGAGGTAATAGGTCTTCCCCGTCTTCTCAGGCTCGTACCGCGTCTCATTGAGCCCGCCGCCCCGATGACCCAAGCAGAGGAAGTCGTCGGTCACGGTGCGTTTCAGGCCGTGGTATCCCTGGTGGCCCGAATCGCCTTCCTTGCCCATGCGCCAGGAGAAATCGTACGGATGCCAGATGAATGCCTTGCCCTTGACCAATACCGGCTGCAACGGATTGACTGTAGCGAGCTTCGCCAGTTCGGCGTCGAGGGATACCGCATTGGCATCGTTGGGAAGTGGGCCGAGTACGTAGAACTGTGGGCCGAAGCCGTGAAGTTGCCTCGTCCAGGTGCGATCATCGGTCGCGGGCAGCATGGCGGTGGTAGCCAGGGCCTCGGTTTCGCGAGCCCAGGCAAAGCGACGCGCCTCGATACCTATCGTCTTATTGTCGGCGGTCACCGGCAAGCGGAAATCACCGTAGGTGTTGTCCATGGTCGGCACGAAAGCGACCGTCCATTCCTTGGCCAGATCCCGTTCCCGGATGGGACGTTCATCCTTGGCAGGTGGGTTAACGTGTGCCATTTCCGGAGTGAAAACGACGATCTGCGCTTCGTAGGATTCCAGGGGGAGTTCGACCCGGGATCCTGTCGCGGTCTCCTCGATCACGCGCAGTGGGCGGGTGGAGCCGGTCCAGGGGTTCCAGAGTTCGACGGCACCCTTGGTTCGGAATTCGACCACGCTGTCGATCGCAGCGTCCATGACCATGTAGACATCGCGATTGCCCGCCTTGCGATGCAGCGCACGAACGGTCTTGGTCAGGCCTCGCACGTCCTGCACGAAGGCATTGCGGATGGCCTTGACCGCCTCGTCGCTATTCGTCAAGCGGCAATCGGGTTTGAAGGCGGTTTCCACCATCGCTGCCAGGGCCGGATCGTCTCGCCCCGCATGATCGGAAACGGTCGGCAGAACGCCGACACTGTAAACTTTGCCCCCGGCCTTGGTGAAGGCGACGGCCTTCTCGATGGTCGGCCAGCGCACGGCCTCCATGTTCGGCAGCACCAATGCCTGATAGGAGGCACCCGCGTCCTTGACCAGCAACCGGCCCTTCTCGACCGTGGCACGGGCCAGGGAATCATTATCGATAAACTCGAAATTGATGCCGGCGGCAAACAACTTGTGGGCAAGCTCGAAGGCGGTGTTCTTCGCCTTCTCGCCATCCATCTCCGCCTCAAAAGGCGCAACGGGGTAAACTACCGCGACGTCGCAAACGAGATGGCCCTGGCTCAAGAGATAGGAGAGGCGGTCGAAATAACCGAGGAAGGTGCCCATGTGCGCCCAGTAGGGCATGCGGAAGTGGTAGCACGGCGGTGCCCATTCCCAGTACGAGCCATAGGTCGTGTAATAGAGTCCGTGTAGATTGAGGAGCGTGCAACCATAAAGGTAATTCTCGCGCGTGGCATGCATCAGCCGCTCAGGCGACGCCCCCCAGCCCATGCTGTGATAACCTTCCAGCCATACACGCGGTCGCTGATACAGGTCGGCTATTGAAGAAGAGACTTTGCCCTTGATGAGGTCGGCACTTCCGCCCGGCGTATCGTGGCCAGGTGCTGAATACCAACGGATCGCCCGGAAGTAGTCGCCGAATTCATGCGGATCGGTTCCGCGCCCGCCTGGATCGCAGGCAAAGATCATGCCGCGCGAAGTATGCCACATATATATGGGCTTGAAGTAACGCTCTTCCATCAGTGCCATGCGCACGTCGGCGTAATCCATGCGCACTTTAGGTGTGATGCTACCCATGTCCTCCCACATTGCGGGCAGAACCTCGAACAGGTCGTAACCCTTGCGTTTGCGGAACTCCGCCGCGAAATCGGGATTCCATGCGAACTTGCCCTCGCCTATCTGTAATTCGTCGTTGAAGAAATAGTTCAAGCCTTTGGATGATTTGCCGGGGTTGTGATCCTGGAACGGCTGGAACCAGTCGCGGATGACCGTCTCGCCCGCTCCCACCATGAGTGGATTCAGGGATCCGGCATGACGCTGGGGACGGAAGGTCCATACCTCCCATTCGCCCTCCGGTGCTGGCCAGACAATCTTGCCGTTTTTGACGAAGGGTGCGAGATCCACTCCGCCACGCTGGATTTTCCCTCCGACCACGGGATAGGCATGTGCGGCACACGGATCCGGGGCGCAGTCGAAGGTTCTGGTTCCTCCGCCGCGCACGCGAGGTTGACGTCCGCCTTCCAATTCGATGGCATTCAACTCGGGCTTGGAGTAGAACAGCTTATTGAAGAGATTTGGTGCCCCGCGAGGCCAGTCGACCGTGTAGGTGCTCATGCCTATGCCCATGTCCAGCTTGGCACACGCTTCCGAGATCTTGGAATAAACCTTCCACCAATCTTCGGAGAAAATCTCCGGCTTGGCCTGGTCCGTCATCCAGCCTTCGCCGTCGTGATGCGAATAATTGACCTGAACGCCGCTGATGCCTTTCTTTTTGAGTTCCTTGAGTTGGCCAATCATGCGCTCAGGATCCAGGTTCCCGCCGGTCCACCACCAGTACGGCACCTCACCATAGCCCGGCGGCGGACTCTTGAAGCCGGGCAGCACATCCAGTCGGGGATCGCGCGACGGGATTCCGATGTCCTCTTCGGCAAAACCGGTCGCGGCCAGCAATGCCGTACCAGCGAATATCAGAAAGCATTTCATCATGGATTTCATCATTTGGTTTTCCTCGTTGTTTCGGTGGGGCCTCTTAGGACCGACGCACCAATAACTGTCGTGTTTTGCGCGTTCGCCGAG
Organism: Planctomycetota bacterium; assembly: GCA_037147235.1. Taxonomy (GTDB): domain Bacteria; phylum Planctomycetota; class Planctomycetia; order Pirellulales; family Thermoguttaceae; genus JANXQG01. The sequence goes on from JBAWVO010000067.1 coordinate 17,577, forward strand.
CGGAGGCAGACGGCACACGGAGCGTGCCTACTACTTTTCTTGCGACACTTATTGATGCGCCGATCCTTAGTGTGGTGCGTCGATCTCGACCTCAAAGAACGTCAGCGCGGCAATGCCGTTTTGTCCGCAAAGCAGGTTCTTGTCGCTCCATTTTCTGTCAACAAGGTAGGTGATCGTTTTCGCGGTAGTGGTCGCCGTCAGTTTAAGCCTCACTACGTTTCCAGACGTGGCCCCCTCGACGACACGTCCCTTTTCGCCGTCGAGATAAAATTCACTTATCAGCGAATCGGCCCAAGCCATGGGCTGGTCAAACTCCAGGGCAATTTCATCTTTCTTGCCGCTCATGTAATACGCCCTCTTCAGATCGGGAGGCGTGATGGACTTGTCGAACACTTTTCCGTAGTTATCCCGTTCCACTAGGGCAGCTATCAACTTAGCCATTTCCGCGTAGCCGGCAGGTGGGAAATGGCAGGGTCCGATTGGCTTGATGCCGAGGGTGGACATGACGCTCATGTTGGAGTAGAGTCGCGGCAGGAGCCTCTGCACATCCCGCAGCTTATCGCTATGCCTAGTGCCGCCCATGGAGCATGAGTTCGGCCAAATCTGGAATAGGTAGTAGTGCTGGATATTGGGATAATCCTGCTTCCAAGCCGCCAACATCTCCACGAAGTACTGCTCGTACTTTTCCCAGCCGTAGCCACCGGTCTCGCCCTGCGAGCCTTGGTTGTTCTCGCCCTGGTGCCAGAATGTTCCGCGAATGCCGTGGGTCAGTCTGGCCTTCTCTATCCGATTCAGCAGGCGTCCGTAGATTGTTTCTTTGTCGGTGGGATTCGTGGTATTCCGTTGATGTACCTCGATCAGGGTGCCTCCGGCCGCGCCGTTAATGATGCAGATCGGAATCTTCTGGCTTTCCACCAACTGCTTGGCAAGGTCCATGCCCCAACATCCGATCTCTCCTGCGCCATGGCGCCGGACCGCGTTGCACCAACCCTTGCTGACATCGCCATTATTGGAACCGAAACTGCGGATCCACTCGCTGGTGTCGAGGTGCTCGCCCGGCCCCCAATCCGTCGCCAGCCCGTTAGATTGGCCGTCAATCAGGTAGGCATCACCGCAGACCAGGTTCGTGACCGTCTGCAGAATGGTCTCGCTCTTTCCGCTTCTGATCCCGAACTCCACTTGGTACTTGATGAGTCCCGGCTTGAGCTTGACGGAGAACGCATAAGTTCTCTCCGCCGTGAGTTTCTGGCTTTCGGTCTTAAAAACCTGACCATCGGCATAGACCTTCAGGAGGATGGAATCGCCCACAACTCCCAGAGGGGCCGGAGTTGAGGGCAATTTACTCCCCTCGCCCGTACTCGGGAGAGGGGCCGGGGGTGAGGGCAACATTCCGTTGTAATACAGCGTACCCTCATTCTTGTCATCACGGGCATAGAACTGGTTATCGACGGGTTTTTCATCCTTGTCCGGTGTCCGTTGCACCCACGCGTCTTTCAGGGGTTCTTTGACCGCAATCTGGATCGTCTGAGTGGTCGGTTCGCCGCCGTTATCGACGGTCGCCGTCACGATCAGCTTGCCGCTGTTCTGCGCGCGTTTGAGAATCAGCCTCCCGGGTTTGATCTCCTTGATCACGGCCATGCCAGAAACATTCCAGGCGTAGTTCAATTGGCCTGCACCCTTCGCCTGCATCTCGCTCTGATTAGCAATCCGTGGCAGCACCTCGATCATCGCGCGTCCATCCCAAGTTGCCGGTGCTTCCAGGGAGAAAACCGGCTCTGGAATGGCCTCCTTAATTGTGATAGGAATGTCCAGCGTCTTCACCTCATGGGCGTAAACCGCTTTGAATTGTACTGTGGCCGACTTATCCCTCGTCACCCGACCAGCGTCAAACGTAAAGGCAAAGCGGTCCGCAGCGACAACGGTTTCCTTTAGGTTCGGCGTGATTCGGTCAGAGACCGGCCACAATCGGCCATCTCGTTTGAGAATCCAGTAAACCTTCTGTGCGCCGCCGGCCTGAGCGGAAAGGGTTGCGCTCTGCCCCTCCAGCACGGTAACCTGCGCCGGTGAAACAGAAAACTCTCCCCGCTCCCTGCTTTCCGCTCCCTGCTCCTCCCCCGACTGCACCACGGGTCCGGTTAGCGTTTGAATCGGCTTCTGGTTTTCAAATTGCAGCTTCACCCAGTCCGCGGATCGCACTACTTTGGAAATTCGCACCTCATCAATGTCACCGACAAAGCTGTAGTTCCCATACCATCCCCCGATCCAGAGGCTGGACGTTTTTGGGATGTCGAGAATGGGTGTTGAGGCACCCTCAAGCTGGCCATTGATATAAACGCGGGAATCCCTGTTCTCATAGGTATGGACGACGTGATACCATTGATTCATTGCAAGCAGACTCTTGGCTTCGACATCGGCAAAGTAGCACTGGATAGCAACTCGCGGCGGACTGAGGAAGTTCATCATCACCTTGCCGGGCCTCTGCTCCTTGCCCCACGCCAGCACCGTGGTGTTTGGTTTTTCGGCCCTGAACCAGGCCTCCGTGGTCATGGGACCGGTGCCGGACGGATAAGTCGTGAGGTGTTCTCCTCCCGAGATTCCCTGTCTTCCAGCAAAATGCCTAGCCTGTCCGATGATCCCGCGGATTGGTGTGGTACCTTCGTCCTTGGAGGTGATCGTGCCGACCTCATCTTTCACCGGCTCGTCCATGTGCCAGACGCTAAGATAGCCGTTGGACGCATTGAATACGGCCGATCCCTTCGATTCGCTGGCTGCGTCGGCCTTGCCCCAGACCATTTTTAATTCCTGGCACGCGTTGCCCTTGATCGTGGGTATCCGCACCCAGATGCTGGCGATTCCGTTGATCGCGTCCCATTGCTCGATCTGGTAAGGGAGCGGCGTGTTGGTGCTGGTGAAAAAGCGAATGTCCGCGCCGTTGGCTTTTGTCTGACTGAAATTGAACCAGTCCTTGTTAAGCCGAACCAGCATCGGAAAGCCCTCTTCCGAGGCCGTAGCCGGCAGATTCGCGCCATCCGGCGTGGTGAGGATGTAGATTGAACCCGAATGTTGCCAACCGACATTCTGAGCAAAGGCATGGGGTGCGAGAACAGCGAACCAAGCGATGGCAAGAAATAGCGATATTTTTTTCATATTGTGAAATTCAACCTCTCATTTTGGCGCAGGTGTTACACGGGAAGGTGATATTGGTCGTTCCAGCCATCCAGGCAAGACTACAACGTCCAGCCCTGGCGATACTCGGTTTGGACGTATTGGTTGGCTTCGGGCAGGTTCGTGATCTTGAGGTTCGCAGCGTCCCAGAGTATCCGGGTTTCCACGCGCTTGGCGAGGTTGCCCAAAAGGCACATTTCGGTCAAGGGACCGGAGTAGGCAAAGTCGGCTCCGGCGGGCTGGCCGGTCTTGCACGCGCGAACCCAATCCATTTCATGCGATCCCTTGACGCGGGGCAGTGTTTTGGCGGGGTGCTTTGCTTCGCGCATCTTCGCCTCGGGGATGATTCGCGGGCTGTCGCCGTAGACGCCGCAGAGGATCGTGCCCTTGGTTCCTTTCATGAGCACGCCTCCTTCGGCCGGCAAACGGCGGCCGTCTTCCAGATCGTCCGGCCGCGGCGGCTGCAAACCTTCGTACCAAGTCAGTTTTACCGGCGGCAGCCCCTGACGCTCGGGGAAGCAAAAGGTGATAACGGCAGACAGGGGATGTACTTCCGCCGTGTTGCCGCAGCAAGTCGCGTCGATGCTTGTCGGCGGGCCGAGCTTCAACGCCGAATAGACCGAATCCAGGGTATGCGCGCCGCGGTCGCCCATCATACCGCAGCCGAAATCCCACCAGCAACGCCATGTCTGAGGATGATACGCCCGATGGTAAGGACGCACGCGAGCCGGCCCGAGCCACAGATCCCAGTTCAGTCCGGCGGGCAGGGCGAGCGTTTCCTTCGGCCGCTCCGACCACGATGAACTCCAAGAGGCATGGCCCCAGGGATAATACGACAGGCTGCACCAGGCATCAACCTCGCGGACCTCGCCGATCAGGCCGGCCCAGATCCACTCGCAGATCAGCCGGATGCCTTCGCCCGAGTGACCTTGGATGCCCATCTGCGTGGCGACCTTGGTCTCCTTGGCGGCGCGGGCAAGCATCCGGGCTTCGTAAATGTCGTGGGTCAACGGTTTCTGGCAGTACACATGTTTGCCGGCCCGCATCGCAGCCATGGCGATCACCGCATGGGTGTGGTCGGGTGTGCCGATCACTACACCGTCGATGTCTTTCTGCTTGTCGAGCATTTCGCGGTAATCGACGTAAGTTTTTGCACGGGGATACTGCTTGAATGTATGGGCGGCGTAGCCGTGATCCACATCGCACAGCGCCACGATGTTTTCGGAGCGGAGGCTTTGCAGGTTCGCCCCACCCATGCCTCCGACGCCGATGCCGGCGATGTTCATTTTTTCACTGGGTGGGATGTTTCGCGGACCGCCCAGCACATGCCTCGGCACAATGCTCAGTGTGGCGGCAACGCCAGCCAGCAGGCGGCCCTTCTTGAGGAAATCACGGCGAGTGGATGTACTATACATGGCATGTCTCCTTGCGTGGCGGTGCGCGGCGGTGTTTTCATTTTGCTCTTCCTCTGCGGTCGCACCGACACGACTAATTGTTTTCTTCATGAAGTGTGCTGACCGAGAAATTACGTTCGTCGGTGAGCATTAGAAAGTAAGCGGTGACTTTCTTATCTTTCGGAAGTTCCGCTGAAATTGTTTGTGTGTTGACGTCGAGCTTCGCCGGGATCGAATCCCAATATCGCGGTTTCCAAGGTCCGCCATCACATGTGTACACCAATGACGCACGGCGAGCCTCTACGGAACCACGGTAGGTTGCGATGACCGTTTGATTCTCACGTTTTATTCTGCTGACTTGAAGAAAAGGCGTTCCATAATCGATAATACTATCGATGTAGGGTTCAACCTCACGAATATCCCAACGATGCTGATGCACAATCCGAATGATTAAACAAATCGTCACCGGCCCTTGTGATTGAAGAGCGGATTTTTTCATTGTGTTCATCGGAAAATGGGAATCGTTTGTTCCATTGGTGAACATCATCGCGCATTTCGCATTTTTTGTGTGGCTGGACGGGTCATACAGTGCAACCCATTTCAGCATATTTTTCTTCGACATTCTTTGGTTCAAGAGTCCCTCCCATGCACCGTGTTCGTGAAAGAATCCACACCCAAAGACCGGAACGACCACTTTAAGTTTTGGATCAAAACCCGCGATAATGCTGCTCAAATACCCGCCCCAACTGATGCCTGTCGCGCCGATACGCTCTTTATCGATTTCCGGAAATGATTCGAGAAGTGCGTGACCGCGCACGATCGCCGAAATGGCTTGATACGCCCAAATGTCGCGTGGATTTCTTTTCAGTTTTGCGTCGGGAGTCGTGTCGGTAGGTGCGCCGCGACGCAGGGGACTCAGCGAAATAAAACCGTACTCTTTGGCATCAACTCCATCGGGGGTATCGATCGACGCACCGAAAATGGTGTTGTCTTCAATACCTGGGATACCATCTTGCATCCGTTCACCATCGGAACCACATCCTTTAAGGTCGAAAATCAGCGCGGCGTAACCACGTCGGGCCCAATGTTCGGCCCAATCAGGAAACGCGGTTCCACCACCACCGTGAATCAGGATCATTGCGGGAAATGGGCCTTTGCCATCAGGACGTGCGTAACGCGCAAAAATCCGAGTCGGCTTGCCGCGATACGGAACGCTATCAAAATAAAGTTCGCGGACATATCCTTGAAGTGGATTAGAACTCAGTGGATCGGAAAACGATATGCCTCTCATGCGGTAGAAGTCGCGGGTGATCGGTTTCTTTTCGCCCCAAGTGACCTGCTTCGGACAAACGAACATCTCCTTGAAGTTCCAGAGCGTGTCGAAGTCTTCCTGGGTGACAACATCGGCGTCATCGGCAGCGCGTGCCGTGTTTTCGCACGACATGGTTAAGAAAAACACCAGCATGAGTGTCCCAATTGCACTAAAAGCAGACACACGGTTTAATAGGTAATGCATCATTTTCTCCAAAGGGTCTAGGGTGAAGTGGTCTTGTGGAACTGGAATAAACGGTTTAGCGCAAAGCGGGACCTGCCTTGAGAACATTGTCGTCGATAATTTGCACGGTCGAAAGCGTGGTGAGTTGAGCATAGTTCATATATTCCCAAACGATTTTCTTGTCTTTCGTGACCTCCGTGATTTGTGGCAAAAGTTGAACACCACGACCGCCCGATTGCCAGTTGACGAAGACGGTGTTGCCGTTCGGCAGACGTTGAAGTCCGGAAACGTAACGGAGTGGCCGGTTGGGCAGTTCATTTTCGGTGATTTTCCAGACCTCTTTTGCATTTTTATCGAACTCAAGGATCTCGTGTCCATTTCCACCAGAGACCAAGGTATTGCCGTTCGGGAGTCTTATGCCAACAAAGGCATGGAGCGACACTGGAAATGTTCGGATCAGTTTGCCTGTGCTATCGACCTCGTAAAGATTTTTATTTTCGCCTTCCTTCGTCTCGGACATCAGTCCATAAAGATAGGTTCCTTCGGGGGTTTTACGGACGTGCCGGAAGAGGGCATGGGGATTCGTGATGGTGGTGTTGACGACAATGTCCACGACAATTTTCCCTTGACGGTCGATCTCAAGAATTCTTGGAGGAATGCAGCTTTTCGCAACCACGACATTCCCGTTCGGTAACGACTGCGCGGAATGAATCTCGCCTCCAACAGGTGCGTCGGAACTTCTGTACTGCCAGACCGGTTCGCCTTGTCGTGTAATCATTTTCGCGCCGCGCGTGTACGTATAGAGTATATTGCCGTCTTGTGTCATGCAGGCGTCGTTACAGTCATCGGTCACGCGCAGCAACCACTCAAGTTTGCCTTGCAGATCAATCAAAGCGATACGATAGGTTCCCCTGCCACCGAGCAGCATTCGATGGCTTTCTCCTTTCGTGATCGGTAGGATCGGTGGTTTATTTTCCGACTGGGCCGAAAGTGTGGAAAGAGCGGTCAGAAATAGGGTGAGTGTCAAGCCGAACAGAAACAAGTTGCGCATGGTGGTTCTCCAAAAAGGTTGACGGAAACTTGCAGCCGTTCAAAATCCAGCCCACGCCGGATTCCGCCTAACGGCACCACCATGAGTCTGACGTGTCGGCCCCGAGAAGTCAAGCCAGCAGGCGACCGTGTCGGCCGTCGAAGAATCTTTCGGATGAACCGGTCGTCAGGGGCTGGGTTGGCGATAAGGACCGGCGCAGAAATAACTGTCGTGTTTTGCCCACTCGCCGAGCGGGGGC
>JBAWVO010000068.1:0-24875 GCA_037147235.1 Planctomycetota bacterium
GCCGATGGGGCAGTTGACCTGAGCGCAGACAGGTCAATTTATAAAAACGCCAAAGACCAAGGGGGCATTTTAGGGCTTTCGTTGACAAAGACAATCAGGATCTCTTCCTGACGGACTATCAGATATGAAGTGATGCGAAGGGGTCGCCACAGTGCAAAACGCCGCTGGAGATACTCACCGAACGAGAAATCGTTCCAGCAAAGTGGTAGAATAGGGCGAATAGCTGGCTGCCCTGGTCCGATATCCGCACCCCCTGATTAGCTAAGTGCAATTCAGCAGATAACGGGCCGTGCGGCTGGGCGAATCAGGACAAAACGAATATAATGGGGTCACGGATTATCTCGGCATTCACGATTCGGGCTTTGACGCAACTGCAACTATCTTGACGCGAGTATGGCAAAACCTTCCAAGAAAAAGACGAACAACGACCCCAACGAGCGGGTGATTTGCCAAAACCGCAAGGCCCTGCACAACTATTCGGTGCTGAATTCCTTGGAATGCGGCGTGATCTTGCAGGGGAGTGAGGTGAAAAGCCTCCGCGAGGGCCGGATTTCACTAGAAGAGTCCTACGCCCGCGTCAAGGACGATGAAGTCTGGCTGATCGGCTGCGACATCCCCGAATATATCGATGCCAACCAATTCAACCATCGTCCCAAGCGGCTGCGCAAGTTACTGATGCACCGTCGCGAGATCAGGCGTTTTGCTGATCGGGCGATGGAAAAAGGCTTGACGCTCGTGCCCCTGCGGCTTTATTTCAAAGAAGGCAAGGTCAAACTACTTCTGGGCCTCTGCAAGGGGAAGGCCAAGCATGACAAGCGCCAGGCCATGAAGACGGCCGACGCCAAGCGGGAAATCGCCCGGCAGATGTTGAAACGAAGGTAATATGCTACTACTCCGAGATATTAAAAAATCGTTCTCCGAGCCTGACGGTTCCCCACTGCCGATCCTCGATATCGATGAGTTCCATGTCGCTCCCGGCGAGCAGATGGTGCTGGTCGGCAAGAGCGGCTGCGGCAAAACCACGCTGCTGCACGTCATTGCGGGCATCACCCGGCCGGATTGCGGTAAGGTGCGGATCAATGACTGGGATATCACCCTCATGCCGGAGGCCGAGTGCGACCGCTTCCGGGCTGAACACATCGGCTATGTCTTCCAGACCTTCAACCTCCTCCGCGGCTTCTCGGCCTTGGAAAACGTCATGCTGGCCATGCGCTTTGCCCGACTGCCCAGCGAGAACGCCGGACCAATAGCCCAAGTGGGGGCCGTCTTGCTGGACATCGGCTCCGGACTGCCGATGGTCGATAGACTGGCCAATTGGCTGAACTTGACTTCGCCCCATGTCGATCGCGGCCGGGCCGTGCAGTTGCTCGAACGTGTCGGCCTGGGGCACCGCATGACGCACAAACCGACGCAGCTTTCCGTGGGTGAGCAGCAACGCGTGGCCGTCGCACGGGCACTCGCCAATCGCCCAAAACTGCTGCTGGCCGACGAACCGACCGCCAACGTCGATTCGGGCCATCAGCAGCAGATCCTCGACCTCCTGAGCGAGACTTGCCGCGAGGAGAAGGTCTCGCTCGTGCTCGTCACTCACTCACCGCAAGTTTCCGAACAGTTCGATCGTGTCGAACGATTAGAAGAGTTTAATAAGGTGGGGAGGAAATAGGAGTTGGGAAATAGGAGTTAGGAGTTAGAAGTTAGAATGTGGCAAAGATATTGCGGAAAATACTATTCGTTTCGTTCTCCCTCCTACCTCATGCTCCTGAGTTTTCGCTCCTAGCAATTCATTCTAACCCCTAACCCCTAACTCCTAACTCCTAACTCCTAACTCCTAACTCCTTCCCCCCCCCCTATGTCTCTCTGGAAAATCGCCTGGCGTAGCATTCAACAACGGTCGCTGGCCTCACTGCTGACGGCCATTTCCATGGCCTTGGGCGTGATGCTCGTGGTCGCCGTGCTGGTGATCTATAGCGTTGTCCACCAGGCGTTTCACCGGGGTGGCGAGGGTTACGACCTGATCGTCGGCCCGGCCAAGGGAAGCAACCTCGACCTGGTTTTTTCCAGCGTTTTCTATGTCGGCCAGCCGATCACCACGTTGCCGTACAGCGTCTACCTCGATCTTTATGAGAATCGGACCGAATCCAAAGCGGTGCGGATGGCGGTTCCTGTCTGCCTGGGCGATACCTACCAAGATAAGCGCGTCGTTGGCACTACGCCGGCCATGTTCAACGACCTGACGTATTACGGCAATCAGAAGTACGAGTTCGCCGATGGGAAAAACTTCACCGAAAACAACTTCTTCGACGCCGTGGCCGGAGCTGCCGCGGCCAAGCAGACCGGCCTGAAAGTAGGCGATAAGTTCCGACCTACCCATGACGTCGGCGAGAAAAGCGATGACAAACATGGGGCATTCACGGTCGTAGGCATCTTGAAGCCCACCGGCACGCCCAATGACAACGCCCTATTTGTCAACATCGAAGGCTTTTACCGCGTCGGCGGGCATGCCGGCAAGGTCGGTCGGGCACTGCTGGAGAACAAGCCCGAGGCAAAATCCGACGATAAAACCGGGAAACTGGCCGAAACGGAATCTCATGCCAAGCCCGATGCAAAATCCGAGGAACACCACGATGAGCACGATGAGCACGATGAGCACGACGAACACAACGAGGTGATTTCGGAGAAGCAAAAGCAGGTCAGTGCCGTCCTGGTCTGCACCTATCAGGAGTCCCAAACCCGGGCATTGGCCGCCGAAATCAACAAGCGCAAGGATTCCCAGGCGGCCATTCCTTCGGAAGAAATCTTCCGGCTCTTTGAAGTCATCATCGGCAACATCGAAGTCGTCCTGCTGGTATTTGCCGTGATGATCGTGCTCGTGGCCGGCATCGGCATCATGGTGAGCATTTACAACTCGATGAACGACCGACGGCACGAGATCGCCATCATGCGGGCCTTGGGTGCTCGGCGGAGTACGGTAATGATGGTGATCCTGTTGGAATCGATCCTCCTCTCGCTTGGCGGAGGCGTGTTGGGCCTCGGCCTGGGCCATGGGCTTTTGGCGGTCGCCGGCCCCTGGATTGCCGAAAAGGTCAACCTGCCCTTGAGTATGTTGCAATTTCGCGCTGTCGAGTTGATTTTGATTCCGGGGCTGATTGTGCTGGCCTCAATTGTCGGATACCTACCTGCGGTGGCCGCCTACCGCACCGATGTGGGTAAGTCGTTGATTGCCAATCCGTAATCTGGTATAATGATCCACTGAGTTCCCCCGTAATCCTTCGAGACCGTATTATCGTGGCAGAAGCCAATTCCAGTTCGCCTCCGACCGTAACCCAAGACCAGCACTTCGGACTTCGCCGTGCCCGGATCGCCGCGCGCGTGGCGGACGAAAACCGCGGCCGCGATATCGTAATTCTCGACATGCGGGAGTTGACTTGCATGTTCGACTTCTTCGTCCTCGTCAGCGGGTCCAGTCGGCGGCAGTTGCACGCCATCAGCGAAGAGATCGATCGGGTCTTGCAGGAAGAACATGGCGACCGGCGGATGGGCATTGAAGGCTACGAAGAAAGCCGCTGGATCCTCCTGGACTACGGCGATATCGTGATACACATGTTCGAGCCTGAAACCCGCACGTACTATGCGATCGAGGAACTCTGGGGCCAAGCCAAGCGAGTGCCGCTGGAATCCGAGGCTTAGCCCAAGTATTCGACAGAAAAATTATGGGACAGAAAAATGAGGCAGCCAAGATAGTCCTGTTTTAGGATTATTTTTCTGTCCCCCTATTTTTCTGTCAGAAGACTTCAATATTCGCCCATGACTCTGCTTCCCAATCTTCAATCCCGATTTCGCCAAGCGTTGGCTACACTGACCGATCAGCCCGAGCCTTGGCTGGAAATGATCCGTCGCGCCCAGGACACCCGTTTCGGCGATTACCAAGCCAACTTTGCCATGGCCTTGGGCAGGCAGTTGAACAAAAAGCCTCGCGAGTTGGCCGCCGAGGTTGTTGCTCGGCTCGACATGGCCGATCTCTGCCAACCGCCGGAGGTCGCCGGTCCGGGCTTCATCAACCTGCGGCTGAAAGACGAGTGGCTGGTCGAGCGGCTTACGGCGGCGGTCAATGATCCGCGGTTGGGCGTCGAGCCGACCGCGCGACCGCGGACCTATGTGATCGACTACTCCGCTCCGAACGTGGCGAAGCCGATGCACGTTGGCCATATCCGCTCGACCGTGATCGGCGACGCCTTGTGCCGCACGCTCCGTTTCCTCGGTCACCAAGTGATCAGCGACAATCACATCGGCGACTGGGGTACGCAGTTCGGCATGATCATCTACGGCTACAAGCATTTTCTGGAGCCGGATGCCTATCGCAATCGGCCCGTGGAAGAACTGGCCCGACTCTATCGCCTAGTGCGGCAATTGGTTGATTACGTTGAGAACGAGAAGGTTGCCACCGTCGATGCTGATCCGCTCCTTGCCCAACTGGCCGCTGAACATCCGCAAATCCGTCGCAATACCCAGGCAGAGACGGCCAAGCTCCACGCCGGCGATGCTGAGAACCACCAGTTGTGGCAGGAGTTCATGCCCTATTGTCTGGAAGATATCCAGCGGATCTACCGCCGCTTGGACGTCCATTTCGACCACGCTCTGGGCGAGAGCTATTATCACGATATGCTGCCGGGCGTGGTCGAGGAACTGCGTCGCCGTGGCATTGCCCGAGAGAGTCAGGGGGCCGTTTGCGTGTTCCTCGAAGGCCAGTCGGTGCCTATGATCGTGCAGAAGCAGGACGGGGCCTACCTTTACGCCACGACCGATCTGGCCACGATCCGCTATCGCATGGAACAGTGGCGGCCCGATGCCATCTTGTATGTCGTCGATCACCGCCAAAGCCTGCACTTCCAGCAGCTTTTTGGCACCGCGCGTCTGCTGGGCTACGATCAGGTCGAGTTACAACACGTCAGCTTTGGTACCGTGTTGGGCAAGGACGGCCGGCCCTTCAAAACTCGTGCCGGCGATACCGTGGGGCTGGAGAGTCTGCTGGACGAAGCGGTCTTCCGCGCTGCCCGGATCGTTGCCGAGAGTGATGACTCCAAGCCCAATGGAGCGGAGCTTCCACCCGACCAGCGGGCATGCGTGGCTGAGACCGTCGGCATGGGGGCCTTGAAATATGCCGATTTGTCGCAAAATCGAACCAGCGACTACGAATTTGACTACGAAAAGATGCTCGCCATGAACGGTAACACGGCGACCTATATGCAGTACGCTTACGCCCGAGTGCGGAACATCTTTGCCAAAGGCAACATTGATGTCGAGCAACTTCGCGCTTCCGGTGCGGCCATCACGCTCGGCACGCCAGCCGAACGAGCCTTGGCTATCGAGCTACTTCACTTCGGCGATGCTCTCTCCTTGGCCATGACCGACTACCGTCCCAACCAACTCACGGCCTATCTGTTTGATCTGGCCAACAGCTTTTCGACTTTTTACGAGAAGTGCTCGGTACTCAAGGCGGAAACGCCCGAATTGCGAAACAGCCGTCTGCTGCTGTCCGATCTAACAGCACGGATCATTCGCAAGGGGCTGGAACTGTTGGGAATCGGGGTCGAGGAAAAAATGTAGAATGAAATACATATGGTTTTTGGCGACTGTTGATCGACACGATTGACCGTGGAGATCGGAGCGAATATTCATTTCCCTTCCACGGCTTCCTCGCCATACAGCGGCATAAAACGATAATAGACTTCGAGAATCATCGTCGCCATCGCCGTGTTATACAGTCTTCCGCCCGCGGCACTCTGTGGGCTTTCAAAGTACCAGCTTCCCGCCGGATGTCCCTCGCGTTCCTGGGTGGAAATCAGGTGTTCGCGCATCTTGCGGTTCCAGGTATCCCACTCCGGACCAGCCCAGTGAAACAAAACCTGCGTGGCGTAATAGTCGTAGTAGAGACTGTCTTGCGACAGCCCCCAGGCGTTCAGGTGGGCGACGCCTTGAACCAGTCCCGGATTGTCGCGTCGCCAACCGGTATACATGCGGCTTAATAGGCCAACGGCCGTCGTCGTGGGCCGTGGCTTCCGCGACTGATAGCCATACTTCGAGCCGTCCTGGTTCTGCACACTGTTGAGAAACCGCTGAGCACCAAAAATCGCCGGCGACGGGATGCTTAGCCGAGCCATCTGACCACTCTTCAGGGCCATCAGCATCCAGCCGGTGACCGTCGTATCGCCCGGCTCGCCCGGATTGTAACGCCAGCCGCCCGTGTTGTTGTCCTGAGCATATCCGATATAGTTCAGAGCACCCTGGGCTGCCTCTTGGAGATCTGGATCGTGGGTCATTCCATAAGCCTCGCACAAGGCAATCGTGGCCAAGGCGTGGCCGTACATCGAGCTGTCGCGAAGGTCGTTGCCGTAAGAAATCTTGATACCACGGCTCTTCAAATAATCAAGACCACGCCGCACGACGTTCTGAAACTCTCCCTCCTTATGTGTATAGCCAGCTCCCAGGAAGGGGAGTAGTGCCAGCCCGGTGGCCGCCGTGGTGCTGGCCTCACTGCCGGGATGGGTGCAATAGTGCTGGCAGGCGTCGCTCAGGTGGTTGAAGTTCCAACTGCCGTCCTGGCACTGGTGGGCCGCGAGCCAAAGAATTGCACGCTCGACTGCCGCTTCGCTTTTCGGCGTGCCACCGCCATAGCGTACGCCTTCACCGCGACCGCCCGGCGTGCGGCGTTTGAATTTTTCTCGCATCAACGTATCGATTGCCTGGAGCAAATCGGGCGGCAATCGCGACCCGCCCGCCATCCCCGGCATGGGATCTTCTTGAGGTGCCGCAACCTTAGGTGCAACGGTAGGATGGGCCTCCGAGCCCGTCGGTGGGGCGGCCGATTCCTCGGCTATTTTCGCCGGCGGTTCAAGCTTTGTTTCCTGCTCTTCCGGCCTCTTCTCCGCAGTCTTGGATTTCAAGTCTGAAATCTCGGACCTTAAATCTGTGTTTATAGATGGCAGATCCGGTTGTGGCTCCAATGCCACGGTTTCCAGTACCCCCGCAGCTACCTGGCGTACCACCGGTTCGCACAATTGCACGTCACGCTCCTGCTTGGCAGAAGCTGCTTTTTCAGTAGCCGTCTGTACATTCCGGGCATGAATCGTCTCCGCTATCGGTGTTCGTGCGGACCCTCTCAGAACGAGGGTCAACAGCATGATGATCGCGATGTGAATCGCAATACTCGATCCCACGCCGACGTTGGTTCGCCGCTGGGGATCGGCCAACCATTGTTCCCAACGCGGCGGGATGCGAACGCGGCGGCGCAAGGATCTCCACCGCCCGGGCATCTGGATGTGCAAGGCATCGAGTTCGATCGGCGGTTCCAGCGACTTCTCCGCCGGCTCTTCCAGCGATGGCAGGAGCCCATCGGGCAAGGTGTCGTGCGGTTGCGAATCGTCCACCTCCGAGTAGGCCGACAGAGGGGGTGCGATGACCGGTGGCGGCGGAAGTTCCACCACTCGATACGATTTGGAGATCACCGGCGACGATTTCGGCCGTGCCGTTTCGTCCTTTGCGTCCGGTTCCAAACGCTTGGCAACCGTAATCTTTCCTGTAGGACAGGTTTTCAACCTGTCGTCACCTTTCGCTGGCTGCTGAACCACAAGCCGAGTCGGATCGGGCTGTTTTTGCGTGGGTTCAGACACAGGTTATCTCCGGCTCAGGCCGAAAAGGCGTAAAAATAATGAGTTTCTGGGACTTTTAACAATTATAGCCCACGGGAGGGCCCCGTGACGCTTGATGGACCAGGCTCATTCTAGGGGCTTGCAACACGGAAACCGATATTTGGCGAAGAACTGGCGCGAGGTTGCCGATGGGCAGGCCGCGTTTCAAGATCCGCTATTCCAACACTTCCGGATCGAACTTCGTGCCGGTGACTTCCTTTCGCGGCATGCCGATCTCTTGCATCAAGTGCTTGGCCAGATGACTGTGGCGTAGGCTATAGGCGAAATAGATCACCATGCCGACCGACAGCCAGCCCACCAGCCGGAGCCATGAATCGACGGGCAGGAAAAGCATCATCAGTACGTTGACGAAGATCCCCAATGGGGCGACGACGTAGATGATCGGGCAGCGGAAGGGTCGAATGGAATTGGGCCGCTGGAACCGCAAGATAAACACGGCCGCACAGACCATCACGAAGGCAAGGAGCGTGCCGATGTTGACCATTTCGTGCAGAGTTTTGATCGGCGTCAACCCGGCGGTCACGGCGATGAACGCGCCGGTGACCATCGTGGCGATGTGCGGCGTCTGAAATTTCGGATGCACCGTGCCGAAGATCTCCGGCAGCAGACCGTCGCGCGACATCGCCATGAAGACGCGGGCCTGACTGAGGAAGAGCACCAACAGCACGCTCGTCATGCCGGCCAGCCCGCCGGCGGAGATCAGTGCCGTGGCCCCACGCAAAAGAAGACTCTTGTCCGCCCCCGGTTGCTGCGCGAAGGCCGTGGAAATCGGTGCCTTGACATCGATATCCGGATAGGGCACCATGCCGGTGATGACTGCGGCCACGATGATATAGAGCAGGGTGCAGACGAAGAGCGACGTGAGAATGCCGAACGGCACATCGCGTTGCGGATTGCGGGCCTCTTCCGCATGCGTCGAGATCGAATCAAAACCAATGAAAGCGAAGAAGACGATCGCCGCGCCGAGCATGATACCGGAAAAGCCGTAGGGCATGAAAGGGCTTCGCGTGGCATCGTCGATGGGTGTTAGCCAGCGGTTCAGGCCGAGTGTACCCAAGAGGCCCCAGGATTCGACCGCTTTTTTTTTGCCTTTCTCCTTTACTTCCGGCAAGAGCTTTTCCACTTCATTGGTATCGTCAGCCGACTTGGGCATGGCGGTCGCAAGTTCGGCCAGACGTTGGTCGCGAGCTTTGGGCGTCAATAGGCCCTGCTTAACCAGCAAGTCCATTTCCTGGCGTTCCCACGGCTCGCGATACTTCGCCTTGACCTGCGATTCCAAGGCCGCTGCCCGTTCGTTAGTGAGCTTGTTTTCGCTTTTCAGGTACTCTTTTACGATTTCGGCGACCACCTTTTCTTCCGGAAGATGGCGCCGCGAGACCGGCACACTCGTCCAGTTTGAAGGCTTCACATAGGCCACCCCCAGTACGATCACGAATACGACCACGACAAGTTTCATCGAGACAAGCGTGGCGTTGGTACGGGCACTCTCGCGAATGCCCAGCACCAGAATAACGGTAATTAGGCCCACCAGAATCACGGCCGGAAGATTGATGATCCCCGCCGTCGAACTATCGACGGTCCAAGGTGGATTGCAGAGTACGGAGGGTATTTGCGGCCAGTGTAGGGCATCGAGAAGGGAGTTGAAGTAATTCGTCCAGGCCGAGGCCACCGTGGCGCATCCCATGGCGTATTCGAGGATCAAGTCCCAACCGATGATCCAGGCGAAGATTTCGCCTAGCGTGGTGTAGGCGTAGGTGTAGGCGCTGCCGGCCACGGGGGCCATGGCGGCAAACTCGGCATAGCACAGGGCGGCCAGGGCGCAGCCGATGCCCGCGATGGCATAGGACAAGATCACGCCCGGCCCGGCATCCAGTGCCGCGGCACGTCCGGTGACGACGAAGATCCCAGCACCGATAATGCAGCCCACGCCCAGGGCCGTCAGCGACCAGGGGCCTAGCACGCGGTGCAAACGATGTTCGCCGGCCGCTTCGGCCAGCAGTACTTCCAGATCTTTCCGTGCGAAGATATGCTTCCAGTTCATTATGGGCCTCAAGGATTCGTTATCTCGGCTTGATGGATTCGGGAAGGCGAGCGAAGCAACACAACCCAGTGCCGCACGGAATCGAGAACCACCAAACCTGACAGCCCGAGCATGACGCCCGCCAGAATCGATACGAGCTGCAAATAAAAGGCTTCCGGCGAAGCGGGTGCGAGAGTTGCCAACTCCCGCCACCAACTCTGAATACTCTCGACGCCGGCCGTGAAGACGGTGGCCACGACAAACACCAGCGGAATACCGGTACAAAGGGCGTAAACCCGCTTGGAAGCATGCTTCAGGAGGTAGGTCGTGCCGATGGCCAGGGCAATCGTGGCCAGCAATTGATTGGCGATACCCATCATCCGCCACAGGGTTGCGATATTGCCCGAGTAGAGCAAGTAGCCCCACAGCGCACAGACGGTCACGCTCAGTGCCACGTTGAGCACCAGATTCACATCTCGCCGCTGGGCGAGCGATTTGGGCAAGAACTGATGGACCGTTTCCTGGAAAATGAACCGCGCCACACGGGTGCCGGTTTCCAGGAGCGTGAGGATAAAGAGGGCCTCGAACATGATTACGAAGTGATACCAATAACTCATCAGCGAACTCATGCCCGGCAGGCTGGAAAAGACCTTGGCCATGCCAACGGCCAGCGTTACCGCCCCGCCCGTCTTGCCGGCAAGATTCTTTTCGCCCGTGCTCGCTTGTAGCCAGTCAAACTCCTTGGGCGTCATATCCAGCCCCGGCGTGCCTTCGGTGCTGGCCATCACGGCGGCGTAGTCTTTGGCATCGATATTGATCTTGAAGTAATCGCCCGGTTCCAAGGCGCAGGCCGCAATTAAGGCCGTAATCGACACGAAACCTTCCAAGAGCATCGCCCCGTAGCCGATCGGCAGAATGTCTCTTTCGCGGGCGATCATCTTGGGCGTCGTGCCGGAACTGACCAAGGCATGAAAACCCGACAAGGCCCCGCACATGATCACGATGCAGACAAAGGGCCAGACCGTGCCGGGCACGACCGGACCGTTGCCGTGGATAAAAGGCGTCGTGGCCGGCATCTTCAATTCCGGATGGACCACGAAGATCCCCACGGCCAGGAGGACGATTACGCCGATCTTCATGTACGAACTGAGATAATCTCGTGGACAGAGCAGTATCCAAACCGGCAGAATCGAGGCAATCGCCGCATAGACAGGCAGCATGATCGACAACTGTGGCTTGCTGAAGATCAACACATCGCGCCACGCGGAATCGTCGAACGGCTTGCCCAAAAATACGCCCAAAAGCACGATGCTCACGCCAATCAGCGAAGCCTCGCCAACGCGGCCTTTGCGGATCACGTTCATCCACAATCCGGTGACCAGTGCTGCGGGAATGGTGACGACGATCGTGAACATTCCCCAGGAGCTTTCACTCAAGGCATAGACCAGCACCTTCGCCACGCCAGCCAGAGTGACAATGATAATGAAGAGTGTAGCCAGGGTGGTTGTGACCCCGGAGATCGGTCCTAACAGGTCGCGGGCGATTTTGGGCAACGACTTGCCCTCGTGCCGTACCGAGGCCAGCAGAATCACAAAGTCATGTACCCCGCCTGCCAGACAGGCCCCGATGATGATCCAGGCGAAACCGGGGAAATATCCCCATTGTGAGGCAAGCACCGGCCCAACCAGCGGCCCCGGCCCGGCGATCGCGGCGAAATGCACGCCAAAGAGTACAAGCCGCCGTGTCGGCTGATAGTCGATGTCGTCGCGGAGTCGATGCGCCGGAGTGACGCGTTTATCGTTCAGCACGGCCACGCGGGTAGCAAGAAATGCCCCATACAGCCGATAGGCCACCAAAAATGCCGCCAGAGCCGTGATTACCAGCCAAAGTGAGTTCATAACCAAATCATAGGGCACAGCCAGCTTTCGATCAATGCGGGAGCAGGGCGACCTACGTAGCACGGAATTCATTCCGTTTGCCTGAAATAACAGGGCAACGGAATAAATTCCGTGCTACGAAGTGGAACTTTGCAGTTCTTTCGATCAATGCGGGAGTAGGCGCAAGCCTTTGTTGCGCTATAATGTTGTGATTCATCCCGTCGTTTTAACGATTGCACACGTGGAAGCGAATTCATGCCTGAAAAACTGATTATCATTGGTAGCGGCCCGGCTGCTTGGACTGCGGCCATTTATGCCGCTCGTGCGGAACTCAAGCCCCTGGTATTTGAGGGGGCCTATTCTGACGAAAACCGTATCGCCGGCACCTTGCCGCTAGGCCAGTTGGCCCTCACGACGGAAGTCGAGAACTACCCCGGCTTCCCGGCTGGCAATCTGGAAACCTATCTCGACTCGGCCCTGCCGAAGGAAAAACGTCTGGAAATGCCGCCGCATGGCAAGCACGGGGTCAGCGGTCCCGAATTGCTCGAACTCATGCGGCAGCAGGCAGTCAACTTTGGCGCACGGATCATTACCGAGGACATCCGGCGAGTCGATTTCAGCAAGCGGCCCTTCCGGCTCAGTGCCTCGGACGGCAAAACCTACGAAGCCGAGTCAGTGATTGTGGCCACCGGCGCCAGGGCTAACTACCTTGGCCTGCCGTCGGAAGAGAAGTATAAGAACCGCGGGGTTAGCGGCTGTGCCGTCTGCGACGGTGCCCTGCCGCGCTTCCGTAACAAACCGCTTGCCGTGATCGGGGGGGGGGACTCGGCCATCGAAGAGGCTACCTACCTTACCAAGTTCGCCAGCAAGGTCTACCTGGTCCATCGCCGCGACAAACTACGAGCGTCGAAGATCATGGCCGAACGGGCCGAATCGAATGCCAAGATCGAACTTCTTTGGAACCGCACCGTCGACGAAGTGCAGGGCAACGACCGCGAAGGCGTGACCGGCGTGCGTCTGAAGAGTACCGTCGGCGAAGCGGACCTTGAATTGCCCATCTCCGGCTTCTTCCTCGGCATCGGCCACACGCCGAACACGGCATTTTTGCAAGGCGCGTTGGAATTGACCGATAAAGGTTACGTTGTCTGGACTGCGGGCATGCGGACCTACACCAGCGTACCCGGCGTGTTCGCCGCCGGCGATGTGGCGGATGATCATTATCGCCAGGCCATCACCGCTGCGGGAACGGGCTGCATGGCGGCACTGGATGCCGAACGCTGGCTGGCGGAACACGGGACGTGAACTATATAATGGAATGTTATGAAATATGTGGGAAATGCACGATAATGAACCTCTCGGGAGGATCGCCATGATCCGCAATCGAACATTTACGATAACTTATGAACTGCCGGAAGAGCTTTTCGACGTGTTGGAACGGAAGGCCCAGCGCGAAGGGCGGTCGCTGGATCTGGTGATAGCCGAATACAAGCTCAAGCAGTATCCACCTAGACCGCCCATTTCGCCGGAGGAGGCAGAGCGGCGACACCAAAACTTGGTTCGGCATTTTGGCACCTACAACAGCGGCGACTCCAATTCTTCCAGCAACGAACGAATCGACGAAGATCTCGCGCGAGAATATGGCGGCGAAATTGAATAGGAGGCGACCATGTTTCTCGATACTTCCGGCCTCTTTAGTCTATATGATGCGGACGATAAGTATTATTCACTTGCGTCGAGTCTGTTCGTTCACAGCCATATACGCGTGACCACCAATTACGTGTTCACCGAACTTGCTGCACTAATGATAGCGCGAAAGGTCAGCCAAGACCGGATGGCGCAATACCTGGATGACATTCAAGAAGATTCACGCCTTGAAATCATTTGGATCGGTCGAGAGCTGCATCAGGCCGGAATGGATTTATTGAGAAGGCGGTTGGACAAGACGTACTCGCTTTGTGATGTCGTCAGTTTCACCGTCATGAAGGACTTTGGGATTACCGAGGCCCTCACCACGGATCGTCACTTCGAGCAGGAAGGTTTAATCCGGCTATTAAAATGAAAAAACTCTCTGTCACCCAAGCCCGTTTGCCCGAATCCGTCGGCACTGAAGTCCTCCTCCAAGGTTGGATTCGCACACGCCGCGACTCCAAAGGCGGGTTCAGCTTTCTGGAACTCAACGACGGCTCCTCGCTGGGCAACATCCAGATCGTCGCCCCCGGCACGCTGCCAAACTATGAGTCGGACATCAAGCGGCTCACGGCCGGTTGCAGCGTCAGTGTCGAAGGCCTAGTCAAGGCCTCGCCGGGCAAGGGCCAAGCCACCGAGGTCGAGGCCCGCAGCGTGACCGTTCACGGCTGGGCCGATCCCGATGCGTTCCCCATCCAAAAGAAAGGGGCCAGTTTTGAGTTCCTCCGCACGGTCGCCCACCTGCGGCCGCGGACCAATACCTTCGGTGCCATGGCCCGAGTGCGAAACTGCGTCTGCCGATCAATTCACGACTTTTTCCAGGAAGAAGGCTTTCTTTACGTCCACACGCCGATTATCACGGCCAGCGACTGCGAAGGGGCCGGGGCGATGTTCAAGGTCACCACGCTCAACCTCCGCAACCCGCCGCTGCCCGAAAAAGGCCCCGATAAGCCCGATTGGGATGTCGACTTCTCGAAAGATTTCTTTCAGCGGCCGGCCTATCTGACGGTGAGCGGGCAGCTTGAAGGCGAAACCTACGCCTGCGGATTAGGTAAATGCTACACCTTCGGTCCCACCTTCCGTGCCGAGAATTCCAACACAGTCCGGCATCTGGCCGAGTTTTGGATGGTCGAGCCTGAGGCAGCCTTCTATGAACTGATCGACAACATGGACCTTGCCGAGCGGTTCCTGAAGCGGATCTTCCGCGATGTATTGGCGCGTTGTCCCGAGGACATGGAGTTTTTCCGCGAGCGGGTCGACAAGACGGTGATCGACACGCTCGAGCACGTCTTGGAGAGCAACTTCATCCGGCTGCCCTATACCGACGCCGTGGAAATCTTGAAGGCATCAGGGCGGCAATTCGAGTTTCCGATCGAGTGGGGCCACGACCTCCAGGCCGAGCATGAACGATATTTGACCGAGGAGCATTTCAAGTCGCCGGTCATTCTCCATGACTACCCCAGGGCGATTAAGCCCTTCTACATGCGTCTGAACGACGACGGCAGCACGGTCCGTGCGATGGATGTACTCGTGCCCAAAGTGGGCGAGATCATCGGCGGCAGCCAGCGCGAGGAGCGGCTGGACGTGCTGAAAATGCGGATGAAGGAGCAGAATCTCAGCCCCGAGAGCTACTGGTGGTATCTCGACTTACGCCGCTTTGGCACGGTGCCACATTCTGGTTTTGGATTGGGTGTCGAACGGGTCTTGCTCTTCATCACCGGCATGGCCAACATCCGCGACGTGATTCCCTACCCGCGCACGCCTGGTAGCGCGGAGTTTTAGGAGGCTGCCCTCCTACGTTCGTTGTAATCGGCACCACCGCCACCCAAGCCGGGCATTTTTTGTCGTTCTCAGCGCACGCTCACATTCTATGTTGTAGTGTTTCTGGAACTGAAGTCCGTCCGGAACTCTGTCATGACTAGGGTCGAAACCCATCTGAACCGCAAAAAAGTCGCGCCGCGCGTACTCGTCGTCGATGACGAGTCGTACGCGCGGACGACCGTCTGTCGTTGGCTAACCCGGGCCGGCTACCAATGCGACGAAGCGGCCAGCATCGGCGAGGCCATGACCCGCTTGCATGACCATGAAACCCATCTACTCACGCTCGACATCAGTTTGCCTGATCGCTCGGGCCTGGAGATCCTCTCGCAAATCAAGCAGCACTGGCCTGATACCGAAATTCTCGTGCTGACCGCCTTGGAAGAAACCGCCACGGCCGTCGAGGCAATGACGCTAGGAGCCTACAGTTATCTGCTCAAACCGCTCGAATCCAGGGAGTTGATCTTGCAGGCAAAGAAAGCCCTGGAACACCGCGATTTAATTGTTAAGCACCGGCACTATACGGCCACTCTCGAGGCTAAGGTTCACCAACAGATGCAGGCCATTCGCTGTGCTCACGAAGAAACCATCCTTCGCCTGCTCAGTGCCTCGCGCTATCGTGATGAAGAAACCGGCACGCATGTCAGACGTACCGGACTTTACTGCGAGTTGTTCACCGAAGTCCTCGGCTGGCCTCCCGATCAGGTTCAAAACATCCGTCTGGCCGCGCCCATGCACGACTTGGGTAAAATCGGCATTCCCGACGCGATCTTGCAAAAACCGAGCAAGCTCACTCCGGAAGAGTTTGCCGTGATGAAGACTCATACGGTCATCGGCGCGCAGATGCTTGAAGGATCCGAGTCAGAGATTTTGCAGATGGCTCACGAAATTGCCATGTGGCACCATGAACGCTGGGACGGAACCGGCTATCCCCAGGGGCTTGTCGGGCTGGCGACCCCCGAGTCGGCCCGCATCCTGGCCCTCGTCGATGTTTATGACGCACTAACGCATCACCGCGTCTATCATGAGGCCCTGCCAGAGGATCAAGCACTGGAAATCATGGAGCAGGGTTGTGGAAGGCATTTCGATCCCTTCCTGTTCAGTATATTTCTCTCGCTCTTGCCGGAGTTTCGCCGCATTGCCCAACAGAATACCGACGATCGGGTGGATAGCTACAAACCCTCGCGGGCAAATGTCCTGGCGCGGCCTAGGTAATTGGGCCGTACGGGCTGGCTGGTCCAGGAAAGCCGCTCGAAGGTTAGGCTCCGTCCGCCGCGAACGAAGACCACATCGCCTCGACTCTGGGTGAAGCCGGTTCGCAGGGCGGCTTCTTCGCCCAACGGTTTGCTGTGGCGAATCGTGCGAATTTGTGGATAGTACCGCGAAAGTTCGTGGACGACCTCACTGGTGGCGTCCGACGAACCGTCGTCGATGATCAGGAGTTCAAAACGCTCGTTTAGATCCGATGCCATTTCCAGAACCTGCGCGACCGTGGCAACCAGTGTGGATTGGGCATCACGGACGGGCAACAGAACAGTCAGCGAGCGTTTCAAGGCCATACCTTTCCGCTAAGAAAACCTATCCGGAAACCCTAATCCGACGCGTTGGTACACGCGGCACGGAACCGGTTTCAGGTAAGTTTAGGGGTGGGATTCTCTGCACCGGTAGTAAATTTCGGATTCAATCGCCGGGAAACTCTAGCCAAGCTGAAATTTCGACACCTGCGCAGTCGATAGCGGACGGGGCGAAAATACCGGCTACACCAGGGGCAAGGGAATGTCGAGGATTTGCGCAGGCAACCGATTGCCGGATTTTCACGATACCCCTCTAGTAATTAAATAACATCCCCCGGCCACACCTTGCCCCCCTGGAAAAACGCTTCTCCCGTCGTTATGCTGAGAGGATTCCGATAGTGATGAACCGCATTTTTTTTAGAAACACGTCTTATGTCTGAATCTTCCACCACTGTCAGCGGGCCAGATTTCAGCCGCGGCGACGGTCTTGTGCCGGCCATCGCCCAGGATTCGCAGTCCGGCGAGGTTCTCATGATGGCCTATATGAACGCTGAGAGTTATGCCGAGACCGTGGCCACGGGCCGAGCGGTTTATTTCAGCCGCAGCCGAAAAAAACTCTGGCGCAAGGGCGAGGAGAGTGGCAATGTGCAGCTCGTCAAATCAATCTACGTCGATTGCGATCAAGACACCCTCCTCTTGAAGGTCGAGCAGATCGGCGGAGCCGCTTGCCACGAAGGCTACCGCAGTTGCTTCTTCCGTCGCGTGACCCCGGAAGGTCTTCAGGTCGAAGGCCAACGAGTCTTTGATCCCGTGAAAGTTTATGGAAAGAAGTGACGAAGTTGGCGGTTGTCAGTTGTCAGTTGCGAAGCCGCAAGCGGGCTGGGCTCTGAAATCCCTAATCCCTAATCCCTAATCCCTAATCCCTAATCCCTCCCATGTCCACTATTCTCAAACTTGGAATCCCGGCCGGTAGCTTGCAAGAGGCGACCGGAGAATTATTTCGCCGCGCAGGCTACAAGATCACGTTCAGCTCGCGGAGCTACTATCCGACGATCGATGATGACGAGATCGAATGTCTCTTGATCCGCGCTCAGGAAATGTCCCGCTATGTGGAAGACGGCGTGCTCGACGCTGGCCTGACGGGCTTCGACTGGATTGAGGAAAATAACTCCGACATCCATGAGGTTGCGGAACTGGTCTTCTCCAAGGTCAGCCGCCGTCCGGTCCGCTGGGTGCTCTGCGTGCCGGAGAGTTCGCCGATCCAAAGCGTCAAGGATCTTCAAGGCAAGCGGATCGCCACGGAAGTCGTCGGCTTGACGACCCGGTATTTACAGAAACACGGCGTGACGGCTAAGGTTGAATTCAGTTGGGGCGCTACGGAAGTCAAGCCGCCCAAGCTGGCCGACGCGATTGTCGAGGTTACGGAGACCGGTAGCTCGCTGCGAGCGAACAATCTGCGAATTCTCGAAGAAATCTGCCAGAGCACAACTCGATTCATCGCCAACCACGCGGCTTATGCCGACCCCTGGAAAAAGCAGAAGATCGATGACATCGTCATGATGCTTCGCGGTGCGATGGCGGCCGAGGGGAAGGTCGGCCTGATGATGAACGTGTCCCGAGAGAATCTCAAACAAGTGCTGGCACTGCTCCCCGCCTTGCAGCAGCCGACCGTTTCAAACCTCGCCGACGAGCACTGGGTTGCCCTGAACACGATCGTCGACGAAGCGGTGGTTCGCAAGATTATTCCACGGCTGAAGGCCGCTGGAGCACGGGGAATTGTCGAGTATCCGCTCAGCAAAATTATTGACTAAGGACTCCAAAATGAGTGCTGAAGAACGCCTAGCTGCAAAACTTTCTGAACTGAAGACCCTCCTGCCGCCCGCCCCGGAACCCAAGGGCGTCTATCGGCCGCTGATCATCGTCGACAAATTGGTTTACGTTTCGGGGCACTTGCCTGTGCGCCCCAGCGGTGAATTAGTGGTCGGCCGGCTCGGTGCCGAACTGACCACGGAAGCCGGTTATGAGGCTGCGCGGCTTGTCGGGCTAGGCATCCTGGCCTCATTGCACAAGCAGTTCGGCACGCTCGACCGAATCCGCCGCGTGGTGAAGGTTTTTGGCGTAGTCAACAGCACGCCGGAATTTACGCACCTGCCTGCGGTGATCAACGGTTGCAGCGAGCTTTTTGGGCAAATATTCGGCCCCGACGCCGGTATCGGTGCCCGCAGTGCCATAGCCGCGCCCACGTTGCCCCTGGGCGTGGCCGTGGAGATTGAGGCGATTTTTGAGCTGGAGGGGTAATGAGTACATTGAGTCTTCGCCTGCCCGAGTCTCTTCACGAAATGGCCAGACAACTTGCTGAAGAGGAAAATGTTTCGGTCAATCAACTCATTACTTTGGCCTTAGCCGAGAAGATTTCCGCCTTGAAGACTGCCGACTACTTCCAACAGCGCGGCAGCCGAGCAAGTCGCGCCAAGTTTGAGCAGGCGATGGCCAAGGTTCCCAAAGTAGAGCCGGCGGAAAACGACCGTGTGCAGTCGGACTGAAAAACACAGAGCACGTCAAAGGAAGGTCGTGAACAACGATGTTGGCCATGAAACTCGACAAATATTTCCTGAACCTAGCTGGCGAGTATCGTGTATGCTCGGAGGTTCTGAAGAGGGGAGTCTTCGCAACGATTACTTATGGCAACATGAAAGGTGCTGACATCCTGGTGGTTGGGAAGAATCGAAAGGCCGCGGTGATAGAGGTTAAAGCATCCAACTCTTGCCGCTTCGTCACCGGCTTTTACCAGAAGTACAAGACCCCGGACCAAGACTACCCGAATTTCTGGGTTCTGTATTCTGTGTGCGAGCAAAACGGTGAGTTCATTGAGCGATTCTTTGTCCTCACCCATGCGGAAATGGCGAAGGCTCAGGCTCAGCGAAATCACCCCAAAAAAACATTGGACTACGCGGAGCGGGTCAAAAGAGCAGCTCGTGGCGTAGATAACGTAATCCTGAAGGATGTCGATCGGTACGAATCGCGATGGGATAGGATACTACAGTATTGTAACGACCCGATCTGAGAGGCCATCCAACGCCCACTCTCCCGGATTAGTGGCAAAATTTCGACTTTCCGAATAGCCTCTCACAGATCCCCCCCTCCCGCCAATCCAACACCTTTCAAATGCCCAACCTCGTTGAGCGTGTGTAGCCGCGCGATCGGACCGTCGAGCTCCAATCGTGAAAGCGACGCATTCTCCAGCATGAACGGATGCCTTTGGGCGGGGATGTCCAAGAGCGACTTGAAGGCGGCCGCAAGAATTGCACCGTGACTGACGACGATCACCCTACGATAATCGTACTGGGCGATCGATTCCAGAACCTCGCGGCCGCGATGCATCAGGGCACGGCGCGACTCGCCGCCGGGCACGACATAGTCCGGATCGCCACTCCGCCAGAGGGCATAATCTTCCGGGCAGGTCCGACTCAACTCGTCGCGGCTTTGGCCTTGAAAGATGCCAACCTTGATTTCGATCAAACGCGGCTCCTCGCGGATGGGAAGGGCCAACGCCGAGGCGATCGGCTCGGCCGTCTCGCGTGTACGCCGCAATGGGCTGCAAAAGATCGCCTCGGCACCTAATCCCAGGCAAACCTCGGCCAGGGCCGCAGCCTGCCTGCGGCCGAGTTCCGAGAGGGGAATATTCAAATGCCCCTGGACCCGGCCCAGGGCATTGTAGGTGCTCTCGCCGTGGCGGATACAATACATCAACATACATGCTTCCCGTCCGTTTGCAGACAAAATCGTCATTCTACCCTCGTCAGGCAGTACCGCCAATTGACATTTTCATGGCGGACAATCAGAATGGGGGTTTCCCTTTGAGTTGACACCGCCTTGACCTCCTGGAGGATGTCCCATGTCTGCCCCCTGGATTACCTATCGGCCTGAGTTAAAAGTCCTCGATTGCACCATTCGCGATGGCGGCTTGTGCAACGATCACGCCTTTGAAGATGGTTTCGTCAAGGCGGTTTACGAGGCCTGCGTGGCAGCGGGAATCGATTACATGGAACTGGGCTATAAATCGTCAAAACGGATTTTTGCCCAGAATAAGTTCGGCGTCTGGAAGTTTTGCGACGAGGCCGATCTGCGGCGGGTCATCGGCGACAACCCTACCTCGCTCAAGCTGGCCGCCATGATTGACGCCGGCAAGTGTGACTGGAAGACGGACGTGCTGCCCAAGAAGGACAGCGTGCTCGATTTGATCCGTGTCGCCTTCTATGCCAATCAGGTTTCCGAAGCTGTGGACATGATCAACGACGCATTCCAGAAGGGCTATGAAGTCTCGGCTAACCTGATGGCCGTTTCGACCGTCAAGGAACAGGAGATCGACCAGGTGCTGGAGGAAATCGCCAAAACGCCTGCCAGTTGCGTTTGCGTGGTCGATAGTTTCGGCTCGATGTATGCCGAGCAGATCGAAATCCTCGTAAAAAAGTATCTCCGCTACGGGATCGACACGAAGAAGGAAGTCGGTATCCACGCCCACAACAATCAGCAGTTGGCCTTTGCCAACTCGATCGAGGCGATCATCCACGGGGCCAACCGCATCGATGCCTCGATGGCGGGCCTGGGCCGCGGTGCCGGCAATTGCCCCATGGAACTGATGATCGGTTTCCTGCGGAATCCCAAGTTCAAACTGCGGCCGATCTACCAAGTCCTACAGGACCATCTCTTGCCACTGAGTCGCAAGCTCGAATGGGGGCCTTACGTGCAATACATGATCACGGGCCAGCTCAATGAGCATCCCCGCAGTGCAATCGCCGCCCGAGACAACGACACGGTCCGCGATCAGTACGTGGCGTTTTATGACAAGATGTTCAGCGATTTGGA
Organism: Planctomycetota bacterium; assembly: GCA_037147235.1. Lineage (GTDB taxonomy): Bacteria > Planctomycetota > Planctomycetia > Pirellulales > Thermoguttaceae > JANXQG01. The sequence goes on from JBAWVO010000068.1 coordinate 21,488, forward strand.
TATGTAGGCTACCACTCGCACAAGGAATCCACATACGCCGCCGAGCCATCTCGGAGCCAACCGTCCAACTGGGCGGGATCTTTCAACTGCTGCCCCCGCTGCCGCGAGACGACGATGAAATGGCAGGCCACCTCGCCCAGGCCGGTCATATCGCTCCAGAGCTTTTCAAATTGCGCCACGGGGAAAACATCCTCCTGGGCGTGCCCCCATCGCTTCTTCACATCCTTCAAGGTGATGTAGGTCGGCAGCCGCATGCTCAAGCGGCGGACGGCACGGGTGACCTCCAGCTCGTCGTTGAGATCTTTGTGCGATAGCCCGAAAACATCGAGCAATCGATCGATCGAAATCCATGTCGTTTGCGAGTTGTAATAGCTCAGGCGGAACTCGTCTTCCTCGCGCGGCAACGCAAGACCTTCGACCAGGCGAACGCGGCCGTTCACTCGGGCCAAGCCGCCGCCACGATCGTCGATCTGCCGCGGAATAACCTCAAAGCTCAGGCAGGCCTCGTTACGGATGTGCCGCCCGAGCAGGCCTGGATCGAAATTGGCCCCCAGCGTGTCGATATTGTGCAGAAGCAGATACTTTAACTGCGGCTGTTGGTGCAGCAACTGAGCGAGCGTGCCGTTGCGCAGCATGTTGGGCAGCTCGAACCAGTGGCCGGTCGGGTGCAGGCATTGCAACGGCACGTTGTCGGTGTAGTCACTGCCGCCGCGGGCCGCTTCGGCCCAGCCAATAAGCGCGGAATGTAGGCTCTCGCGAACCTTTTGGGCCTGTACGTCAAGAATCTGCTGCGGCATTTCCTCCCAGGCAAATCGCAGGTCCCGGGGCATGGGGATCATCCGCAGGCCGACCGAACGGCCTGGCGAGGCCAACAGCGGCCCAGGATACGCTTTGCCCTGCGGCGATTGCAGAAAACGCTCGATCGGCTCGTGCGTGAGGTAGCTCGTGGATATGACGATGGGTATCGGGATACCGAAACGGGCAGCGGTCTTGCGGCCTTTGGCTAGGTGGATCTCGATAAAATTGCGATACTTGCCCTGGAATCGGCAGAAAGGATGCAGGGCCTTGACCACGCCGGCCCCGCGGGTCCAGCGGCTGCCCGCTCCGCCGGCCAAGGCCAATACGGCGACCTCGCCACCGGCCAACGCGGCCTCCCCGGCACGATGATCGGCGGGTTCCAGCCCGTTGGTGCGCGTATCGAACGCGTGATCCGCGGGCTGGAAGCCTACGCTACCGTCGTCACGGGCCACGTCTTCGATGACCGTGTTGGGCGATAAACGATTCTGGGCCAGGCTGATCCGTCCGGTCCGCAGATCCGAGCGGATCTGCTCGTGCAACTCGGAATCGAAACCGTTGGATTCCAAGATCGACTTCAGACTTCCATTGCCGCTGGCATCTTCGCTGGGCTGCGGGAACAATGCCCCCAGTAGCAGCTCGGTGGAACCGGTCAATCGTGGATGCGTGCGACATGCGGCGGCAAATCGCGTGATCTCATTACGTACCGCAGGGCTAAGTTGCCGCGTTTCCTGTCGCAACCAGTCGGGCGCACAGATTGCGTAGTAGGCCGCGGGCATGATCGCGTCGCCGTCCGCGCATAGTTCGGCCAGCGTACCGCAGTCGTTGATGGCGAAGTCATAAACTACCGGATCCATGGCAAAAGGCAGCGCGTTCTGCAATTGCCGTTTCGTGGCAACCATCTCCCGCTGGAGGAAATCCTGGGCCTCGGTTTTTCGAGCCGGATCAAAAATAAACCCCATGCCGCCACCGGAAATGCCACCGAGCATGAGGAAGCCCCAGTAATCGCCGCCAAACTTCCGGCGAACCAACTCGATGAGCGTTTCCGTGTAGTGGTTCGACGCCCAGGGGATGATCGTCTGGATGGGGCCAAAGAAGTTCCGCGTCGTCAACTGGGCAATCTCGCGGACATCGCCGCCGGCCAGGGCTTTTTCTATAGCGCGCAACAGCTCGATTGCCTCCTGCCGGGCGGTCCACTCGGCCTCGCTGCGGAGCAGATATTTTTCCGTGACCATCTCCAGCACCGGGCCGACATTCTGCGCCATGCCGCCGTGGACCAGAACGAAGCTGTCGTGGATCAACTGCCGGGTCCGCGGCGAAACTTCTTGCTCCGTATAGATATGATGGTCGGGAAGCAATCGGCCAAGGCTGATGCCATATTCCGGATCGTCGGGCTGGGCCTCGCGGCCTTCGATCATCTTCATGCCGGGCCAGATACCGCCGGAATCTTGCCAGCCGCCGCCCGATCCGCCAAGCCATTCGCCGAGGATTGCCCGAGCGGCGACCAGCTTTCGTTCCGCTTCGCTCAAGCTGCCCGAAAGCGATTCGATCTGACCGGTCGCCCGCATGCAGACCGTGATGATGGCTGCCAGCAAGTTCGTCGAGACGGCCAGGCGGGAACCCTTGGGGATGTCGTGTACTCTGCTTACGATTTCCAGCCCCAGACCCGGTCCCACCAGTTGGGCCAACACATCGGCCAGCGTTTGGCCGGAGCCTTCCAGCCCGGAAGGAATGATACCGGCGGCGATCACGGCCGCCTTGAGCAGCCCGAGATAGTCTTTGGCGAAATCGAAGACGTCGGCCAGGGTGGTGACGTCGGCCTTGCACTTCAGGTCGATGCTCGTCAGGCGGAGTACGGGTTGGTCGATGACGCGGAGCCAGGCCTCGATCGGCGGTTGCGGCTGGGCATCGCGGCCGCGGACGCCCAGGTCGATCGAGACGTTCAGTACGCGTGCCCCTTGGGGATAATCCATGCCAAGGAAGAAGATGTCGCTCCAGCCGCTATGCGACAGATCCATGCGGACCGCCGTTCGCTCGACGAGAATCGGAAAGGGCTGCCCAGGCACCGCGCGGTGCTTCAGTGCCGGGCGGATCTCCAGGGGATGGTCCGCCGGATGGCCCATCCGAAACATCCACTGATTGCCGCGGACGGAACGGACGCTGCGGCGGACTTGGTCCGCCAAGGTTTGAAAGCCTAGTGCCTGGTAAGCGGCGGCCAGGGCACTCGCGATGGCGTCGCTGGGGCCAAAGCGTTCCTCGACCGCGCGGAATTCATCGACCGCTTCTTCAAAACGCCGGCCCAAAAGACGGCAATAACCTTCAAATGGCACCAGACCCTTGGCACTCGGCGGCAGCTTGGCCGGCAAGTGATAGCGATAAATAGCCGCCAGAAAGAACGTGGCACGCACCCGCTCGTAAAGATTCTCGCTCCGGCGGCGGAAGGCATCAAGCGAGCGGGCTGCGTCGCGCAATGCGGCCACATCGGCCGTGCGGCAGAAACCATCTAGCGACCGGTTGCGTACCGTCGGGTCGCTAGTCGTAATCATGGCGATCAGATCATGCAGCATGTGAGGGGGGGGGTTGTAGCATAGGG